>JASEIG010000009.1 GCA_030017615.1 Patescibacteria group bacterium | reverse complement strand
AAATGTTTTAGTGAATGGGCCGACCCGGCAACATTATCTTAATGTTGCCGGGTTGACCTTAAAATTTTTTTTTGTTAGATTAAAAACCAATGAAACAATTCTCGTCTTTAATTTTAATCGGGGTAATTTTTTTATCCGTTGTCGCCGCGTTTTTTATTTCGCCTTTTTCAAAGCCGTTTAGTTTCGGTAAAAATACCGCGCCATGGAAGCTTGGTCTTGATTTAATAGGAGGCGCTTATTTGGTTTACGAAGCAGATATGAGTCAAGTTGACAGCTGGGATCGCGACTTGGTAATTAACGGCCTAAAAGACGTTATTGAAAAAAGAATAAACTTATTTGGTGTAAGCGAGCCGCAGGTGATTGCCGCCAAAGAAAGAGATAATTACCGCCTGATAGTTGAACTTGCGGGCATAAAAGATATTCAATCTGCGATTAATGAAATTGGCGCGACCCCGCTTTTGGATTTTCGGGAAGTCGTTGGAGAAGAAACTTCCACTCAATTTATCGCGACTCAACTTACGGGCAGATATATTAAAAATGCTCAAGTAAATTTTGACCAGACTACGGGAGCGCCTCAAGTTGACCTTCAATTTAACGACGAAGGATCAAAAGTTTTTGAAGATTTGACCGCAAAAAATATCGGCAAACCGCTGGCTATTTTCTTGGATAATAATCCAATTGAAATACCTGTTGTCAGGGAAAAAATTTCCGGCGGAAAGGCCCAAATAACCGGAAAATTTACGGCGGACCAGGCAAAATCTTTAGTTGAAAGATTTAACGCGGGCGCTTTGCCGGCCCCCATTAAAATTATAAGCCAGCAGACAATCGGCGCCAGCTTGGGACAGGAATCCCTTAAAAAGGCGATTTACGCCGGTCTTTTAGGTACGATCATTATAATAGTTTTTATGATTGCTTATTACAGAAAACTCGGAGTTTTCGCTTCCGTCGCGCTGATTGTTTATATTTTATTGACTGCGGCGGTTTTTAAACTTGCCGTAACAATGACTTTGGCGGGTATCGCGGGCTTTATCCTTTCCATCGGTATGGCCGTTGACGCCAACATTCTTATATTTGAAAGAACTAAAGAAGAATTGAAAAAAGGGCTTGTGAAAGTTTCTGCGATTGATGAAGGATTCAGACGCGCTTGGCCTTCTATCCGCGATTCAAACATTTCCACCATTATCACCTCGGTTATTCTTTACGAATTTACGACAAGTTTTGTAAAAGGATTTGCGCTGACATTGCTGATTGGAGTTTTAATAAGTATGTTTTCAGCGATTACCGTAACCAGATTACTCTTAAGAACTTTTATAAAAAATTCACATACCTAAATACTTAGTAATTAATACCATTCTTACGTTTATGAATATTATCAAACACAAGTCCATATTTCTTGCAATTTCGCTTATTTTATTTGTCGGGAGTATTGTCACTATAACTGTTTTTGGACTAAAACCCGGAATTGATTTTAAAGGAGGCACTCTTTGGCACGTTAAGATTCAAACCGATGAAAATTCTTTGAAAAACTTTTTTTCAGGCGATTTGGGAATAAAAGAAATAATTATATTCCCGTCGAGCGATAACAATTATTTAATCAGAATTCCGGGTATCTCAGAATCTGAGCACCAAAATTATTTGCAGACATTAAAAAATAAATTTGAAAACGTTGAGGAAATGCAATTTCAGTCAATCGGCCCGACTATTGGAAAAGAATTAAGAAATAGAGCCGTATGGGCGGTTGTTTGGGTGCTTTTGGGGATATCGCTTTATGTCGCGTATGCGTTCAGAAAAGTTTCTTTCCCGATTAAATCATGGAAGTATGGCATTATCACTTTAATCACTCTTTTCCATGATGTTGTTATTCCCGCCGGCGTGTTTGCGGTTTTAGGCTGGAAATATGGGATTGAAATAGACGCTAATTTTGTTGTTGCCCTGCTTGTTATTATGGGATTTTCGGTGCACGATACTATAGTTGTATTTGACAGAATTAGAGAAAATCTTATGACGCACAGAAATGTTGATTTTTCCGAGACTGTGAATAAAAGCGTTAACCAAACGATGGCGAGATCAATTAACACATCTTTAACTGTGGTGCTTGTTCTTTTAGCGATGGCTGTTTTTGGTCCGCCAACGCTTAAGTACTTTATTTTAACAATTTTGGCGGGAATCATTATAGGAACCTATTCATCAATTTTCCTTGCGAGCCCTTTATTGACAATTTGGCAAAAATTTAGTAAAAATTAACAAGGCTTATAAAGCTAAGTTAAAAGATATTATTAAAATATGGTTAAAACAAAACAAATAATAAATAAGTTAATGGAAGGGCTGAATCCTCGCCAAAAAGAATTTTTGGAGGAGCGTTTTGGTCTTGTTGACGGTGCAAAAAAGACTCTTCAAAAATTGGGTGAAAAATACGGAATTACCAGAGAGCGCGTGAGACAGGTTGAAAGCGAAGGATTAAAAATAACCGCTAAAAATTTCAAAAAAAGCGGAATCGCCGAATTGGTTAAAGTTTCTCAAAATCACCTTATTTTACTCGGGGGTATTAGAAAAGAAAGCGATTTTGTCAATGACCTTAAATATCTTTTAAAAGACGATACCCTTAATAAAAACCAACTTAGATTTTTATTTGAAATTGTCAGCCAGCCGCTTTACCATTGCGAGGACGACAACTGGCATGCTTTTTGGCATACCGATAAGAATGCTTTTAAAAAAGCCAACTCGTTTGTTTCAAAAACCGTAAAATTATTGAGCGCTAAAAAAACGCAGCTTGCCTTTTCCGGCCAAGCTGAACAGCATTTAGCCCGACTTGCCAAAGCTTCCAATTTGCAGGAATGTTCGGCTTTGAATTATCTTTCTGTTTCTAAAAAATTTGGAGTTAGTCCTTATAACGATTTTGGGCTTGCTGAGTGGGAAGAAATTAATCCAAAAACCGCCAAAGCAAAATCCTTTTTGGTTTTAAAAAAACATAACAAACCCCTGCACTTCAAACAAATTGCCGAAATGATTAACGAAACGGGATTTGATAATAAACCCGCTTACGCGCAAACAATACACAATGAATTAATTAAAGATAAAAGATTTGTTTTGGTTGGAAGGGGAATTTACGGATTAAGAGAACAAGGGTATGTTCCCGGCACCGCAAAAGACGTTATTCACAATATTTTAAAAAACAAGGGCCCCCTGTATTCAAAAGAATTGGTTGAATTGGTTTCCCAGCAAAGATTTTTAAAAGAAAACACGATACTGCTTAATCTGCAAAACAAAAAACATTTTAAGAAATTGCCCGGCGGGAAATATCATATTGCGTAAAAGCGGATTGGATAAAACTATTGATAATTGAAAAATTTTTTATGTCGGTTCTCTTAGGAATAATAAATAGTATCCTTGAAGTATTTAACTACACTTTTTGGTTCGTAGTTCCTGTAATTTTATTTTTTTTGTTTTGGGATTACCGAATGAAGTATATCCAAGACAAATACATCGCAAAAATTAAATGGGTAACCTTAGAATTGAGAGTTCCCAAAGAAGTGTTTAAAACTCCTAAAGCGATGGAACAAGTATTTGCTTCGTTGCACGCCATATATAGCTTTGGTATTAAAGGGCATGACAGATATTTTAAAGGAAAAGTGGAACCATGGATGTCTTTTGAGATGGTTGGGCGCGGCGGCGGGGTGCATTTTTATGTAAGAACACCCGTTGATTTCAGAAATTTGGTTGAATCCGCGATTTTCGCGCAATACCCGAGCGCTGAAATAAACGAAGTTGACGATTATGTTGATTTTTTCCCCATAATTATGCCGAACAATGATTACGAAATTTGGGGAACAGATTTTATTTTATCCAAAGAAGACGTTTATCCCATAAAAACATATCCTTATTTTGAGGATAAAGATAAAGAAAAAAGACTGGACCCGCTGGCTCCTATAGTTGAAGCCATGTCTAAATTAAAAGGGAATGAAAATATCTGGCTTCAATTTATTATAAAAGGAGCGGGCGACGCGACGCATAAGTGGAAGAAAAAAGGGGAAGAAATTATTGATAAAATGCTTGGTAAAGAAACTAAAGGAAGTAAAAAAGGCGTTTTTGCCGTTATATCCGAAGAAATAGGATTATGGATAGGCAATTTTTTCAAGGCGTCGTATGAACTTCCTAATTGGGATAAATCTGTTGAGAAAAAAGAATCTTCTTCAAAAAATTTATCACATGGCGAACAGGATAAATTAAAAGCGATGGAAAACAAACTTTCCCAGCTTTCTTTTGAAGCAGTTATTCGGTTCATTTATATAGATAAAAAAGACACTTTTAGCAGGGCGCATATTTCTTCTGTAACGGGAGCGTTTAAGCAGTTTGCTTATATTCATCTTAACTCCGTTAAGGCTAATTTAGAAACACTGACCGGAAAAAACACGTGGTTAGCCAATCTTTTTCCCATCTACAAAAAGAGAGTTGAATTCGCGAGAAAAAGAAAAATATGGGATAATTACAGGTTAAGAATTATGTTGCCAAAAACCTGCGTATTTTCAGTTGAAGAATTAGCTACTCTTTATCATATCCCAAGCGCGATGGTTGAAGCTCCGAAATTAAGAAGACTTGAAGCTAAAAAAGGAGAACCTCCGGAAGGATTGCCGATAGAAACAATTTAAATTTTCACTTTCTATGTTTAATTTAATTTTTTAATTTATGAATAACAAAGACACAATCAATTTTTTCGGGCAAACCGATTTCAGAAATCAAAAAGTAAAGTTTGGAATAAAAACCGATGATCGCAGAAGACACATGTATATTATTGGCCAGACCGGAACCGGCAAAACGACGATGATTGAAAATATGGCTATTGCCGATATTCGCGACGGAAAAGGATTGGCGATTATTGACCCGCACGGCGAATTTGCGGAAAAAATGTTGGATTACATTCCGGAAGACAGAATTGACGATGTAATTTATTTTGACCCCGCCGATATTAATCACCCGATAGCGTTTAATCCGCTGGAACAAGTTTCCGAAGAATATCGTCATTTAATCGCTTCCTCAATGATGGGAGTGTTTAAAAAGATATGGATAGACGCGTGGTCTGCGCGTATGGAGTATATTTTAAGCAACGCGCTTTTGGCGTTGCTTGAATATCCCAACTCCACCTTACTTGGCATTATGCGTATGCTTTCAGATAAAGAATACAGGAATAAAGTTGTCTCAAATTTAAAAGATCCGGTTGTTAAATCTTTTTGGGTTAATGAATTTGCAAAATACACCGAACGGCTTTCTGTTGAAGCGGTCGCGGCCATTCAAAATAAAGTCGGACAATTTATCACCAATCCTCTGATTAGAAATATTGTCGGGCAACCCCATTCCTCCATTGATATGAAGGATGTTATGGACAATGGAAAAATTTTAATCGCCAATCTTTCCAAAGGAAAAATCGGCGAAGACAATTCCCGCCTTTTGGGCGCTATGATTATTACCAAACTTCAACTTGCGGCTATGGGACGAGTTTATATTGCGCAGGAAGAACGCCGAGATTTTTATCTTTATGTTGATGAATTCCAGAATTTTTCAACGGAATCTTTCGCCAACATTCTTTCGGAAGCCAGAAAATACAAACTTTGCCTTATTATGGCGCATCAGTATATTGAACAACTTGACGAAAAAGTTAAATCCGCTGTTTTCGGAAACGTTGGAACTTTAATTGCATTTAGAGTTGGAGCGGAGGACGCGGAATTTTTAGAAAAACAATTTAGTCCTGAATTTATGGCAACCGATCTGATTAATTTAGCAAATCGCCATATTTATGTAAAATTAATGATTGACGGAGTTTCTTCCAGACCGTTTTCAGCCGCGACACTCCCGCCCTATAAACCGTTGGAAAATAGTCATCATGGCGTGATTATAGAAAATACGCAACTTCGCCATGCTTTGCCGAAAAATGTGGTTGAAGAAAAAATAGCAAAAGAGTGGATGGAAAGAGCGTCAATTATGGATGAAAAAATCAAGAGAAGAGACGAACAGCCGTTGAAAGAAATTCTTAGCCCGAGAGGACAAAATATTTTTAGAGAGCCGAAATTTTTTGCGCGCAAACAAGAATATGGAGAAAAAGAAAATATGGGAAAAAAGACAATTAACTTGGACGATTTAAAAAAATCAATCAAAGAATCTCTTAATAAAATACAGCAAGAAGACCAAAACAACGACAATTAATTGCAATTTATAAATTATAATAAAAGATTGTTTTTACAGTCTTTTATTATTCATTATCCATAATTTATAAATCTTAATTCTTTCATTAAATATGGAATACACAGAATTAAAACCGGGAACATATATAATAACGGATGGCCAGCCGCACTTGGTGATGGAATTTGAATTTGTCAGGATGCAACAGAGAAAACCGGTTGTAAAAATTAAAATTAAAAACCTCATTTCAGGGAGTATTCAGGAAAAAACCTTTCAACCAAGCGATGATATAGAAGAAGCGGAAATTGAAAGAATGCCGGTTAAATTTTTATATTGTCATAGGGGAGAATATTGGTTTTCGGATAGTTCTCAAAAAAGATTCAATATAAAAAAGGAAAATCTCAAAGATATCAAATTGTTTTTAAAGCCTAATTTGGAAATTATTGCGTTAAAATTTCGGGAAAAAATTTTTAATGTGGAAATCCCGATAAAAATTAGTTATAAAGTAACGGAAGCGCCGCCTGCCATAAAAGGCAACACCGCGCAAGGCGGAACTAAAACGGTTACAATTGAAACGGGCGCCAAAATTAACACGCCGCTTTTTATAAATGAGGGAGATATTATAAAAGTCAATACTCAAACCGGAGATTATGTGGAAAGAGTGGAAAAAAAAATAAACCTCATAGCCAACATCTTAAATACTTAATACTAATTCTCTATGAACATAGCCGAATTATCAAAATGGATTTCAGTATTGTTTCCGTATGCGGTTTTTTTTCTTGTTTTGGCGTTTTACAGCCAAAAAATAAATAAAGGAAAAAGAAATTTCGTGTATAAAATTCTTATCTGCGCAACAGGCGTTATTTTTGCGGTTCAAGGCGTGTTAAAAACAGTTATACAGTATTATGACTGGAGAAAAAGCGACCTATCAAAATTTTTACTGCCTCCTTATCAGCCAATTGAGTATTTTATTTCATATTCTTTCAAACATTTTTGGCTTAATTATATTTTAGCGATAATCGCGGCGTTTATTTTTTATTCAATAATGAAATTTTTTGAAAAGAAAAATACTCGCCTTTTTAACGAAGGAGAAATTGAATTGGGAACTTTAATGCCTTTAATTTTAGGATGGAATTATTTTCTTGTGTTTATTCCGGTATGTTTTGCTGTTTTTTTGATTGTTTCAATAATCAAAAAAATTATTTTTAAAGAGAATTATTCTACAATAAGTTTGCCGATTATTTTGGCGGGGATTATTATTTTGATTTGGGGTAACCGCATTATTGCGCTGTTAAATCTCTCTGTTCTTAAAATTTAACGCGCCTAAATTCGCGTTTTTTTGCCCACAAACTTTTTTTGTGCTATTGTTTTTTCTGCAATGAATCAAAGATTAAAAAGAAATGTCTTCATAATGATGTCCGGCGGCGTTGATTCAAGCGTCGCGGCTTTTTTATTGTCCAAAAAAAAGAAATATAATTTAGCGGGGTGTTTTATCAAGGGGTATAATATTGACGGTTGTCGGGAAAAAGAAGTCGAGGATGCCAGAAGAGTCGCGCAATATCTGAACATTTCCTTTTATATTATTGATTTAGAAAAAGAGTATGAGCAAAAAGTGGTTAATTATATGATTGAGGGATATAAAAAGGGGATTACCCCCAATCCCGATGTGATGTGCAATAAGGAAATAAAATTTGGGCTGTTTTTGGAAAAAGCTTTAAAACTCGGCGCGGATTATGTTGCGACGGGACACTATGCGCGAATAAAAACCGACAACCAAACCCGCTTTCTTCGGGGCAGGCAACAAACAGCCAATAATAAAAAAAAAGAAATTTACAATCTTTTTCAAGCAAAGGATTTGAATAAAGATCAGTCATACTTTCTTTGGACGCTTACGCAAAATCAACTTAAATATTTAATTTTTCCGATTGGGGATTATCTGAAATCGGAAGTTCGTCAAATTGCCAAAAAAGCCGGATTACCGACTGCCGAAAAAAAAGAATCGCAGGGAATTTGTTTTTTGGGCAAATTTAATTTGAAAGAATTTCTGAAACAAAAAATCAAACCGAAAAAAGGCGATATTTTGCTTACAGATGGAAAAAAAATAGGCGAGCACGACGGAGTTTGGTTTTATACAATCGGCCAAAGGCATATCAATGCCCATTTCTTTAGGTCAACCGCCAATTACCAAAGGAAACCGCTTTATATTTCCAGAAAAGATATAAAAAAGAATATTTTATATGTTGTGGAAAATAACGATGGTGTGACTCTTCACAAAAAAGAGATTGAATTAGCTGATGTGAATATAATTAATCGGCAATCAATAACCGACAACTCGCGGCAAGTTTTAGCCAGAACCCGCTACCGCCAGCCGCTTATCCCTGCGACGTTGATTTACGACTCTAAACTTAAAACTTACAAATTAATTTTTGAATCTTCTCAAAAATTCATCGCTCCCGGCCAATCTGCGGTGTTTTACACGCCCGTCAAAGCCTTATTAAAAAAGGATAACAAAAAAGGCGAACTTTTAGGCGGCGGAATAATTAAATAATTTTTATCCTCTTTAATTCAAACTTCGGCGTAGTATAATGAACTTATGAATCATAATCACGGCAACGGGCATACAAGTTCGCATAGCAAGCACAAAGGGCATACGCCGGAAATGTTTTTTAACAAATTTCTTATCAGCTTGATTTTAACCGTTCCTGTCGTGCTTTATTCTGAACTTCCGGAAAAAATTTTAAGCTGGAAAGCGCCGTTGTTTTTGGGTTCAGAATTTATTCCTTTAATTTTAGGTTCAATTGTTTTCTTTTATGGAGGCTGGATTTTTCTTGAAGGCGCTTATCGTGAAATAAAATGGAAAATGCCGGGAATGATGACTCTTGTTTCTCTGGCTATTTTAAGCGCGTATATTTTTAGTGTTTATTCAGGTTTTGCCGAAAGCAAAAACACATTATTTTGGGAATTGACTACTCTGATTACAATCATGCTTCTTGGACATTGGCTTGAGATGAAAACGGTTTCCGGAGCGCAAGACGCTTTAAAAGAACTTGCGAAATTATTGCCCGACACCGCTGAAATAATAAAAAATGGCAAAAGCGAAATAATTCCCTTGCCCGAGTTAAAAGAAGGCGATATTGTTTTTGTCAGGCCCGGAGGAAAAATTCCGGCTGACGGGGAAATTATTGAAGGCAAATCGGAGGTGAACGAATCTATGATAACGGGTGAATCCAAGCCGATTCTTAAAAAAGAAAAAGATCAGGTTATTGCCGGAACTGCAAACGGAGACGGCAGTCTGAAAATTAAAATTTTGAAAATCGGAGAAAATACTTTTTTGGCAGGAATTATGAGATTAGTAATGGAAGCACAAAGCTCTAAATCAAAACTTCAAATTATTTCCGACCGCGCCGCTTTTTATCTTACTATTATCGCGATTGTTTCCGGCGGCATAACTTTTATGACATGGATTTTGGCAAAAGCGGGAGCTTCTTTTGCTGTTGAAAGAATGATTTCGGTTTTCGTTATCGCCTGTCCGCACGCTTTAGGGTTGGCCGTGCCTCTGGTCGCTTCTATTTCAACAGTTCTGGCGGCAAAAAACGGTTTTCTTGTCCGTCAAAGAATTGCTCTGGAAACCGCTCGGAAAATTAACATTGTTTTATTTGATAAAACCGGGACATTAACCAAAGGAGAATACGGGGTTGATAAAATTATTTCTAACGGCGAAAAAAAAGAAAACGAAATTTTACGGCTTGCGGCTTCCGTTGACAATCATTCCGAACATTTCGTCGCCAAAGCCATTAATAAAAAAGCGGAAAAAAATAATTTGCAAATAATTGATTCAAAAGATTTTCAAAGACTGCCCGGCAAAGGAACAACCGCTATTATAGGCGGAGAAAAAATATTTGTCGGAGGTGAAGCGATTTTAAGCGAATCAAAAAATTTAATTTCTGAAGAAATAAAATCAAAAATAACGGCTCTTGCCGGACAGGGGAAAACAATTATATACGTGTTGTCCGAAAAAGAACTTTTCGGAATTATTGTTTTAGCTGATTTAATCCGCGATGAATCAAAAGACGTGATTGAAAGTTTGAAGAAAATAAGCGTGAAAGTCGCGATGATAACCGGCGATTCGGAAGATGTCGCACGATGGGTTTCAAAAGATTTGGGTATTGATGAATATTTTGCGAAAGTTATGCCGGACCAAAAAGCGGATAAAGTAAAATTTCTGCAATCAAAAGGGAATAGGGTCGCTATGATCGGAGACGGCATAAACGACGCTCCGGCGCTAGCGCAAGCTGATTTGGGAATAGCGATTGGAGCCGGCACGAACATCGCGATAGAATCGGCCGGCATAATCTTGATTAAAAACGACCCGCGCGATATCGCTAAAATCATTAAACTTTCCAAATTGACTTACAGGAAAATGATGCAAAATATTTTTTGGGCTACCGGATATAATATAGTCGCTTTGCCTTTGGCGGGAGGAGTATTGGCGTCAAAAGGAATTTTTCTTCAGCCCGCAACGTCTGCGGTGCTGATGTCTTTGAGCACTGTTATTGTTGCCGTTAACGCCATTTTTTTGGCAAAAGCCAAATTTTAAAAAACCAACCGGCGCAAAATAAATAATTTTGTTTTTATCGGGTTTTATTATAAAATTTTACAATGAATTTATATTCGGAATTAAAGGAAAGAGGCCTTATTTATCAGGTTTCGGATGAAGAAAATGTAAAAAAACTTCTGGGGACAAAAGGAGCTAATTTTTATATTGGATTTGACCCTACCGCGGAAAGTTTGCATATAGGAAATCTACTTCAAATTATTTTTATGAAAAGACTTGAAAAAGCCGGTTTGAAGCCGATTGCGCTTATTGGAGGAGGAACCGGATTAATAGGCGACCCGAGCGGAAAATCCAACGAAAGACAATTAAATAAAAAAGACGCGGTTAAAAAAATGACCGATGCCGTTAAAAAACAATTAGGCGCGTTTTTTGATTTGAAAAAAATAAAACTGGTTAATAATTATGACTGGCTTAAAGAACTTTCTGTTTTAGATTTTTTAAGAAATGCGGGGAAAAATTTTTCCATAAATTTTATGCTTGCCAAAGATTCGGTTAAAACAAGACTGGAAGCCGGGATTTCTTTTGCCGAATTCAGTTATATGATTTTACAAGCTTGCGATTTTCTCAATCTTTATAAAAAATACGGATGTAAACTTCAAGTCGGCGGTTCCGACCAATGGGGGAATATTACCGCGGGAATTGAATTAATCAGAAAAACAAATAACGATGAAGTTTTTGGATTAACTATTCCTCTACTTATTGACAGCGATGGGAAAAAAATGGGAAAAAGCGAAAAGGGGACTGTTTGGCTGAATCCAAAGCTAACCTCGCCTTACCATTTTTATCAATTTTGGTTTAATGCGGACGACAAAGACGTAATTAAATTTCTCAAGTTTTTTACTTTTTTACCGCTTGATAAAATTGCCGAGCTGGAAAAATCATTGAAATCTGAACCGGAAAAAAGGCTGGCTCAAAAAGAACTGGCAAAAGAACTGGCGATTTTTGTTCACGGTGAAAAATCTTTAAAAACCGTCCAAAAAATTTCCGAACATCTTTTTGAGGGGAAAATTAAAAATTTGAATAAAAATGAAATTGAACAAATTTTTTCCGGAGTTGAGAAAAAAGAAATAGAAAAATTTGATAAAATCAATGTTGTTGATTTTCTGGTTTTGGCGGAAATTTCTTCTTCAAAAAGACAGGCGCGGGAGGATATTGAATCAAAAGCGATTGAAATTAACGGTGTAAAAATAACGGATATTAATTATATTGTTAAAATAAAAGATTTTCTTTTTGATAAGTATATTATTGCTAAAAGAGGCAAAAAAGATTATAACTTTATTTTAATCAAATAAAATCTGGACCCACAATCTAGCGGCACGACGCGTCATTCGTCCCGCCGGGTTTCAAAGGGGATGTAGTTAAGTGGTATAACGGTGCATTCGCATTGCACAAGCCGGGGTTCGATTCCCCGCATCTCCACCAAATCTAAAATGATGGTGTTTATTTAAAAAGCGAACTATAATAAAAGAATAAAAATAAAAATATGAAAAACAAAACCATAATTCTCATCTTGGTTGTTTTAGTCGCTGTATTTGCGGTTTTAATCGGCGTTTATTTTGCTAAACAAAATAAGCCGCTTATAAGTTTTCCCGGAGACTCTGCGCAACAAACTCCAGAAGACGTTCAAGCGGGAAATATTGAAAACAATCAAACCCCCGCAACAAATCAGGAAAAAGCAAAAGACGGCTCTGCAATAAATAATCAAACAAATACCGAACAAAATAAAATCGTAACCGAAAATTTTTCCGTTAATATCCCCGCAGGTTGGAAACAAACCGCGGCTGCAATGGGAGTTTCGGCTATGGCTGTTAACGCATGAAAATATCAGCGACCCTGCGGTTAAAAAACTTAATTTTAAAAGTTATTTTGCCGTGAGTTACGACAAACTTCAGGGGAAAAATATGAATGATTACTCGCAAGCCGCTAAAAGCGGGCTTTTACAGGCTTTTCCGGGCGTTAATTTTACCAAAGAGCAAGATATGACAATAAGTGGTAAATCCGCTCACGCGATAGAATTAGAACTAGCTCAACAATTAGCGGGCAAAACGATGATATTTGGATAATGTCTTTTAATACGGTTAAAAGCATTTGGGAAGGGTATAAAGAAATATTTTATAACACCGCAAGCAGTTTTGTTTTGAAAAAATAAAAATTTAAAACTTGAAATAAACTGGTTTTCTCAAACAAACGCCATTTTTGAATTTGCCGAAAAAAAATCAGATAAATCATGAGGACTGTTTACAAACCGATTAAATTTCCAAAAGATGAACAGACGCATAATCACCTTATAGAATGGTGGTATTTTAACGGCCGCTTAAAAGATAAAAAAGACAATCATTACGCTTTTATGAATTGTTTATTCAAGGTGAACGTGAAAAAAATTGACTTTCCGTTTGCCAAAAAATCTCCGATTAAAAATTTTTACTTTGCGCACTCCATAATATCTGATATTAAAAATCAAAAAAATTATTATCACATTCAAAACGCCGTCATCGTTTCGGAAGACAGTTTTTCCAAGCCGCTGTTGTTTATAAATTACGCCGACCCCGTTGTTATCGGAGGATATGATAATTCGGTTATTGAAGAAACCGAATTATTTAATTACAAAATAGAAAATAGATATGTTGATTTAAAATTGAAATCAGCTAAAAAACCGATGCTTGTGGGAGGAAACGGATTTGAAGCGCTTTGCGGCAACAAAAGTTTTTATTATTCGCTTACAAATTTAAAGGCAAATGGCCGAATAAAAATCGGCAAAAAAGAAATTGAAGTTTTCGGAAAAGCGTGGATGGACCACCAGTGGGCCAACTCAACCGCGTATTACAATAATAAATGGAACTGGTTTTCCATTCAACTGGAAGACGAAACCGAAATTATGTGCGTTGAATTTGTAAAGGGGAATGGCAAAAAAGGATATTTGGCTGATATTATATATCCGGACGGAAAGCGCGAAACTTTTAAAAATATAATTATGACCCCCGATAAATTTTGGCAAAGCAAATCCGGTAAAGAAAAATATCCCTTACTGTGGAAAATAGAAATTCCCAAAAAGAAAATTAAATTAACGGCTTGCGCGCTGGTGAAAAATCAGGAAATTATAGCCGGGTTGGCAAATTATTGGGAAGGGCCTGTTTCAATAAGCGGCGCGCGCGGCAATAAAAAAATCAGAGGAACGGGCTTTATGGAACTGGTTAATCGCGCTTCTCCGTATGGAAAATTTTCTTTGGATGGTGTAAAACAATTTATCAGCCGATTATTTAAATAAATAAGCAAATATGAAAATTCCCGAACACATAGCGATTATTCCCGATGGCAATAGAAGATGGGCAAAAAATAAAAAAATACTTCTTTTTATGGGTCATAAGAAAGGCGCGGAAATAACTGAGAAAATATTAAAAACAGCTTTTGATTATGGCGTTGAATTTCTGACTTTTTGGGGCTGTTCCGTTGACAATATTAAAAAACGTCCGAAAACGGAAATTATTTTTTTATTTAAGTTATTTGACGAATATTTTATAAAACTTGCCGCAGACAGAGAAATTCACGATAAAAAAATAAAAATAAACGTAATCGGAAAATGGGAAGAATTATTCCCCGAAAAAGTAAAAAAATCCATAAAAAATGCGATAGAAGCCACAAAAAATTATAAAAAACACCAACTAACCGTTTTATTGGCTTACGGCGGAATGGATGAAATGGAAGAAGCAATCCAAAATATCGCAAAATTAAAAAACCGCAACTCGAATTTAAAAATAAACAAAGAAATTGTTAAGAATAATTTATGGACGAAAAATTTGCCGCCGGTTGATTTAGTTATAAGAACGGGCGGAGAGCCGCATTGGTCAAGCGGATTTATGATGTGGGACACCGCCAATTCCCAATTATTTTTTACCGATGTTTTATGGCCTGATTTTACCGTAAACGAATTAAAGTCCGCTTTTTTATATTACGGTAAAACCGCAAGGAGAATAGGCAAATAATAGCTATTTCTAACTGCATTTTATTGACTTTTTATTTTTAATTTTATATCTTTATACCTATGGATTTTGCAGTAATAGAAACCGGCGGCAAACAATACAAAGTTGCTGTCGGCCAAAAAATTAAGATTGAAAAAATTAAAACTGATGCGGGCGAAAGTTTTGTTTTTGATAAAGTTCTTTTGGAAGGAGATAAAAACGGCAATGCTAAAATAGGCGTTCCTTACATTGACGGAGCTAAAGTTGAAAGTAAAATTATAAAACAATCCAAAGAAGATAAAAAAATTGTTTTCAGATATCACTCAAAAACAAGATACCGCAAGAAAAAAGGTCATCGCCAGCATTATACTGAAATTGAAATTACAAAAATTTCCTAATCGGCATCTTAATGATAAAATCCCGCGAATAGTGAATAACTTTCTTCCAAATTTTATTTGACTGATGAAAATTGGCAAAAAAATAAATTTGTAATATAATTGCACTTACGGCGCAAAATACTGAACATCTCTATTTAATTCGCAATTTACAATGTCCGAATACTATAATCCCAAAAGAACTAAAAATATCTTTAACCCGAACAATTCAGAACCGTTTAAAATCAGCCGTTCAAAAATTGATTTATTTATCAATTGTCCAAAATGTTTTTATCTTGACAGGCGATTGGGGATTGCTCAGCCGCCCGGGTATCCGTTCAGCCTTAATTCTGCGGTTGACACGCTTTTAAAAAAAGAATTTGACATTCATAGGGCAAATGGGACGGCGCATCCTCTTATGAAAACTTATGGCGTGGATGCTGTCCCAATGTCTCATGAAAAATTGAAAGAATGGCGGAATGCTTTAAGGGGCGGAATTCAATATCATCACAAGAAAACTAATTTTATTATTACCGGAGGAATTGACGATATTTGGATTAATCCGCAGGGAGAATTAATTATTGTTGATTACAAAGCCACATCTAAAGAAGGAGAAGTTAATTTGGACGCCGATTGGCAAATCAGTTATAAACGTCAAATGGAAATTTATCAATGGTTGTTTAAAAAGAATAATTTTAAAGTTTCCGACACCGGATATTTTGTATATTGCAATGGCGATACTGACAAAAAAGCATTTGACGGAAAATTGGAATTTACCATCAAATTAATTCCTTATAAAGGAGATATAAATTGGGTGGAAAAAACAGTGGAAAAAATGTATAGTTGTCTTATGTCAAACAAAATGCCGGAATCCGGAAACAATTGCGATTTTTGCAGATATCGCGAGGCGGCGCGGGAAGTTGAATAAAATTGCCAATAAGATATAATAATTTTAGAACAAAATAAAGAAAAAAGGGGTGAAATATGGAGACTTTTGTGGAAAGTAATGGACAAATATGTTTTAGACAAGATAAACATATCGGCATAATTGAAAAAGGATTATGACATATGTGTAAGGATAATTTATCCGGGATTACATTAGCTCGTCTTCATTTGAAATGCACAACCAAACAAAAAAGCTGGATTTATGGAGAAATGATTTTGAGATGGGAAAAGTATAAAAAATATAAAAATTCCCATTCTTTAAAATCAAAATTTTTTAATCAATTATCAGAAGCTCCGGAAGATATAAAAATTATGATAATCGCCGACATAATAGGCCCGTTCCAATAATATATTTATAATTTGGAAGGGCCTTTATTTTTCTTTTAAATATGATAGTTTAATAAGTATGAACTACCTTACATTTTACAATTTCAATGCGATGCAAAATTTATTCCAAAATTATCCCTACTTGGCGGCAGTAATTTCCGCTCTTTTTATTTGGTTAATCATTTGGAAAGGAATCGCTTTATGGAAAGCCGCCAGATTAAATGACAAATGGTGGTTTATCGCTCTGCTTGTTGTTAACACCGTCGGTATATTGGAAATTCTCTATATTTATGTTTTTAGTAAAAGAAAAAATTTGGAACAATCTTCAGTGATAAACAGCCAATAAATTTATTGACTTTTTTGGGATATAAGCTTAATTTATAAAAAGGACGTGAAAAAGTTTATAGGAGGTGCTATGTGAACGTTATTAAAACGAAAGAACCGGTGGATTTGGAGAAAAGCGAATTAAAAAACGCTCAAAACCTGATAATTATGACGCATAATGACATTGATATTGACGCCCAAGCTGCGCAAAAAATCGCCGATATTTTATACGAAGATTTTAATATCAAATCTTTTTGTGTAAATATTCGCGATATCTGTAAGCAGAACACATTATTTGTCATAAACAGTATTTTAAGTGCGAAAAATATGAATGTGCTTGTGGTATGTTTAAATATGAAAAATGATAACATCTCCGGCGAATGTATTTTAAAGAAAATTAACAAACCGGTCATTTATGTCCAACCTGCCGAATTTGCGGGCGATCTTATTAAAGGATTTGATTCTCGCGTAATTAATCTAGTCCGGCCGGCATCTCAAGCTGTCATCGGATATTTCTTTAATGGAAAGAAGTGAAGTCTCTACTATATCTATCAATTGCGGTTTTCTGCGAAGGCGGATAAAAAAGTCGGGTAAATACCCGACTTTTTTGCAAATATGACAAAGAAGAAACGAGTATTTTAAATGTAATTTGTTATAATAAATAAACATCTTTTTAAAAAGGTCGCAAAACAAAAAATAAATTTAAATAATTTTATGATAAAAAATATTGGCCAAATTGACAGAATAATCAGATTAGTTGTCGGCTTTATTCTTATCTACGTTGCGATTATTAATTATGCCGATTTAACAGTTTTAGCGGTTATTTTAAGCGTGTTGGGGATTGGTTTTATTTTTACGGCAATAACCGGATTTTGCGTTATCTATAATCTTATCGGAGTCAATACTAACTTAACTAAATTCGCTATAACTCAACAACCGCAAAACGAAGTTAAAACTCAAAATCAGCCGCCTATTCAACCAAAGCCGCAACAACCTCAACCCCAACAACCGCAAACAAAAACAGAACCTCAGCCGCAATCTCAAAATCAAGCTAAAAATCAATCTCAATCTCCAACTCACGATTTCTCTGTTTTTCAAGATTTACCGCCTGACCAAAAATAAATAAATTTTCAAATTACCAAAAAGGACGGTTATAACCGTCCTTTTTGAAAATATTTATAATTTCTAACCTCCAGCCCAACCCCAAATTCACAATTCATAAATCATAATTCTTAATTTCTCCTCTCAATCGCTTGTTCCAAAGTGTCTTCGTCCGCGAACTCAATTTCTCCTCCTGTGGGAATACCCCGTCCCAGCCGCGAGAATTTATCGGAAAATTCTTCAAGTTCTTTCTTTATCACCGATGCGTTTAAATCTCCGTAAGTGGTTGGATTTGTGGCGATTATTATTTCTTTCGCTTTGTCTTGTTTTAAATTCAACTCCTTATTTATAAAAGTTTTTAATTGACTTAATCTTAATTTTTGCGCGGCGTCCAAAATACCGTTTTTTACAAACTCTCCAAGCACCAAATAACGTCCCTGAAATTTTTTTGTTCTTTCAATTGAAATTAAATCCGTTTCTTTTTCCACAATCATTATAATTTCTTTTTTCCTGTTTTTATCGGCGCAAATATTGCATAAACTATCCTTATTAGAATGAATAAAAAAACAATTTGAACAAATTTTTATATTTTTGAGGTCGTCAATTGCATTAGCTGTTTCTTCAATCCGATTTTTCCCGCCGGTTATGAAATAAAAAGCCAATCTTGTGGCTTGTCTCGGTCCAATTGACGGAAGCTTGGAAAAAATATTTATAAAATTTTTAATTGATTCTGGCAACAATGTTGTAAAATTATAACCATAATTATAACAAATAAATTTCTTCCGTTATTGTTATCGTTATTATTATAACTATCCCGATGTTTGCGTATAATTTGACTCCGTATGCACATCGTCTATTTCTTTAAATGAAACTTTTTCAGGGTTAAATTTAAGATCAACCGCTCCCAATGGTCCATTTCGATGCTTTGATATTATTATTTGCGCCATATTTATATCTTCAAGCGGGGGGTTTGGTTTGTCCTTATCCGGTCTGTGGATGAACATTACCACGTCTGCGTCTTGTTCCCAACTGCCTGTTTCGCGCAAATCGGACAGTCTGGGTATTTTTATTTCTCTCTGGTCAACGGCTCTGTTTAGTTGTGAAAGCGCCAACACGGGAACATTTAATTCGCGCGCGAGAGCTTTCAGTCCATGGCTGATTTCAGTAAATTGCTGGACAATATTATCCGAGTGTCTCACTGGTGTAATAAGTTGCACATAATCTATAACGATCATATCTAAAGCATGCTCCATCTGAAGTCTTCTGGACATTGACCTGATTTGTAAAATATTCGGGTTTGGAGTGTCATCAATATAAATAGGCATATTTGCAAGTCTGTCCAAAGCCGCCTGAATCATTTGAAAGTCCATGTCATCCGTAAGCCGACCTGTGCGCAGTTTCCAAAGAGGAACTTGTGCTTCGGAAGAAATAATTCTGTCTATAATTTGCTCCCTTGACATTTCAAGTGAAAAAACTGCAACTGCGCGTCCCTCTTTAGCCGCGCTTCTGGTTATATCCAAAACAAGCGCGGTTTTTCCTATTGAAGGCCTTGCGCCTAAAATTATCAAATCTGATTTTTGAAAGCCTGCCAGAAAGAAATCTAATTTTTTAAATCCGGAAGTTACTCCGCCTATCCCTCCCACCTGGTGATTTTTTGCGATTCTTTCGTAAGCTTCGTGCAAATGGTCTTTAATGGGAGAAAACGAATATGTTTTTGATTTTTGATTTATTGAAAAAATTTTTTGTTCAATAATATCCAACAAGTTTTCCGGGTCATCTTGACTTTCAAAAACTTCTTCGGAAATTTGCGCCGATGTTGCAAGTAAATCTCTTAAAACTTTTTTATATCTTACAATCTGAGTGTAATGCGCGATATGCGCCGCGGAAGGAACGGAATTTATTAAATCGGAAAGATAAGACGACCCGCCTATCTCCTCCAGCTGATTTCTGTCTTTTAGTTTGTTTGTAACGGTTAAAATATCTATAGGCTGATTTTTTTCATAAAGCTCCAGTATTGCTTCATAAATTTTTTGATGGCCGGGAGAATAAAAATCGTCAGGCAAAAGCAAATCCGCTATTCTTATAATAGCGTTTTTATCAAGCATCAAAGCTCCCAATGTGGATTTTTCCGCTTCAATATCCTGAGGCGGAAGTTTTATATTTTTGGACATAGAGAAAAATTTAAAGCGCAAATCGCCAAACCCAAAACGGCGCCGTCGGATTTAGATATTCAATATTATGATTTCCCTTGAACCAATGGTCCCAAGGGTGTGTCTTCTATAAGGTATCCTAACATCTCTATTTTTTTTCTCAAACTGTCTGACTGAATAAACTGTTTATTTTTCCTGTATAACTCTCTTTTTTTGGATAAATCCCTTATTTTCGCCGGTATTTTAACTGTTTTAATGTCTATCTCAAATACTTTCATCTTTTGCGCCACAACGTTATACAGCTTTTTTGCGTCTTTGGAATTGATTTTCCATATTTTTACCTGAATTAACGATATTAATTCAAAAAGGGATGCAAGCGCCTTTGGAATGTTAAAATCGTCGTTTAACGCGCTTTCAAAATCATTCTCAAATTTTTTCAGATTTTTCTCAATTAACGCGCCCGCTTGCGAGACGATTATTTTTTTAAAAATAATAAATTCCAATTTTTCCAAAAAATCCCGAATTGTTTTAAGCGATTGCATTGATTGTTTTATTACATTTTCGTTGTAATCAAAAGGAGCTCTGTAATGACTGGAAAAAACTGCCATTCTCAAAACGTCTTTTGAATAATTTTTAAGAAATTCTCTGATAGTTATAAAATTTCCCAAACTTTTTGACATTTTTTCTCCGTTAACCAAAAGAAATCCCGTATGCATCCATATTTTAACAAGCGGTTTTTTACCGGACACGGATTCCATTTGCGCGATTTCCGCTTCATGATGAGGAAATTTTAAATCATTTCCTCCTCCGTGCAAATCGTATTGCGCGCCGAAATATTTTTCGGTTATAGCCGTGTCCTCAATATGCCATCCCGGCCGTCCCCATCCCCACGGACTTTGCCACAACGGCTCTCCGTTTTTTATTTGAAATTTTGATTTTATCGTTTGTTTAAAATTTGCGGTTTGTAATTTGGGATTTATTTTCCATAAAACAAAATCCAACGGGTCGCACTTTTCCGCGTCAGGTTCTATTCTATATCCCGGACGCAACTCTTCCAGATTTTGTTTTGAAAGTTTTCCGTAATCATTGAATTTTTTCACTTCAAAATAAATCCCGTTTTTTATTTGGTAAGCGCATCCTTTTGTTATTAACTTTTTAATTTGGTTTTGAATTTCTTTTATGTGGTCGCTGGCGCGGGCGTATTTGTCAACGGAACCCGTTTTAAGCGCTTTCATATCCTTTAGATATTCCTTTTCAAATTTTTTTGCCAAAGACAGGGGATTAATTTTTTGCTCTCTTGAACGGTTTATTATTTTATCGTCAATATCGGTTATGTTTTGCAGGTAAAATATCTTGATTTTTTTTGAACGAAGATATTTTACAAAAGCGTCGTAAATTATGTAGGTGCGGGCATGCCCTATATGTGAATAATCATAAACAGTCGGTCCGCAAACAAACATTTTAATAAACCCCTTTGGCGGCTTTTTAAGTTTCGTTTTTTGTTGAGAATAAGAGTTGAATATACGCATTGTTTTAAATTTTATATGAGTAATCGCGAATATACAAATAAAGCCTCCAGGCAACTACGCGCATTTATTTTTTATTCCATTCACCGCAATATTTCACAATTGTGAAATATTGCGGTGAATTAACAGAGAGAAGGGAAATAATAAATTTTTACTCAAATTCTTATTGCGGATTATTTGGCTACGGGAGTATATGTAAAATTCAAAAAGATATTTTGGTTTCCAATAACCCATTGATTTTTTTTAACAAATAGTCTTTAATTACCCCAATGGTTAATAATTTAGTTATGCGGATTCCCCGAAAAATAAGAATTTTTTTGGTGTTTTTACTGATTATTTTAACGGCTGTTTTTATTGGACGCTTCTTTTTCGTAAAACTTAACGGCGTGCCGAGCGATTTTTTGAAAGCAAGGCAGGAAGCGTCGCTGATTGCTCAAAATATTGTTGAAATATCGGCTGATTCCTCTCATAAAATAAATACTATTTCATCTTTAAGCGCGGAAGGCAAAGACGAAAAAGCTCTTAATTTGGTTATTCAGGAAATTGAAAAAAATCGTCAGATAAGAGAAGAAGCGATAGAACTTTCTTCAAAACTGGAAACAATGACTAAAAATTCCGCTTCAATTTCTCCTGTTTCTTCCGCAAGAATAGCGCTTGAAGCGGTAAGTATTGAAACAACTCTTATAAGTAAATTAATTACGTATAACGAATATTTAAACCAATTACTTGAAAATTTAAGAGCTAAATTAGTCGGGCAAAATATTTCACAGAAAACTATTCAAAGCCTTGTTTCTAAAATAAATAACGAGGCGCAATACATAAACGACCTTAATGTTAAATTCAATCAATTAATGGAAGAATTTGACAAAGCTGATAAGAGCAATAAATAAACTTTTGCGATAATATATTATTGGTCGGGCTGCTGGGAATTGAACCCAGTCCTCATGCTCCCAAAGCATGTATACTGCCGGTATACTACAGCCCGTTAATTTATTAATTATAATAATATTTTAATTATTAACAATAATAACAAAGATTTATTTAGAAAAATAATCGGTTGGAAAAATAGAATGATTGAATTTTTAAAATTAAATAAAAATGCCCTTGTAGTTCAATGGATAGAACAGGGGACTTCTAATCCCCTAATGTAGGTTCGATTCCTACCGAGGGCACCAGTAAGTTATTAGTTATTGGGTTTTAGTTGATTGGTAAATAATTTTTAAAAGGGATATGATTATCAAAATTAAAAAATATAAAAACAAATTAATATTTTCGTGTTTTGGGGAAAAGAAAAATTTTTAATTATCCAAATTAAAATATGAGCATCTTGTAAATCCAAAATATTTTTTGTAAAATTAATTTTTATAATTAGTCGTAAAATTTAAAATAACTAAAGCTGAATACTAATCAAATCGGGCGCGGTTATTCGCCTGATACGAAAACTCAATAAAGCAAAAATAAGAAATGGCAAAAGCCTGGGGTAAGCATCTCATAATAGATGCTTATGGAATTGATTATAAAAAACTGAAAGACGAACGAGCTATTAAAAAACTGCTCAAGAGCTTGCCAAAAAAATTTAATATGCGGCCGCTTGGTAAAGAATCTGTAAAACAGGTTAAATCGGACGCTTACCCTGATTGGGGAGTTTCCGGTTTTATAATGCTTTATGAAAGCCATATTTCATTGCATACTTGGCCGGAAGAAAGATATGTGGCAATAGATTTATATTCGTGCAAAGATTTTGACGAAAAAGGCATTCAGAAATATTTAAAAGAATTTTGGGGTTACGAAAGGGCAAAAATAAAATTGGTAATTAGAGGATAATCAAAACCGCCCATTAGGCGGTTTTGATTATATTGAT
>JASEIG010000008.1 GCA_030017615.1 Patescibacteria group bacterium | reverse complement strand
AAACATCGTTAGTTTGTTATACTGGTTATAATCTAATTTACTTGATGTAAATTGCGCTTGTTTTGCGATTTATTTGCGATAATTTAAGCGTGTAATATTTATGAAAGAAATTTCAGCGGGAATAATTGTATACAGACACACCCCCGACGGGCTTAAGTTTCTGATTCTTTATCACGGAAATAATTATTGGAATTTTCCAAAAGGGAGAATAGAAAGCGAGGAAAAAAGTTTTCAAACCGCCGTCAGAGAAATAAGAGAAGAAACGGGACTTTTAAGAAGCGATTTAAAATTCAGCGATTATTTTAAAGTGCACGAAAAATTCATCTTTTGGGGAACGAGAGAAAATGAAAAAGTAAAAATTTTTAAAATTGTCATTTTTTATCTGGCTGAAACAAAAAAACGCCAAATCATCATTTCCGGAAAACACGAAGAAGGATACGGCTGGTTTACATACAGAGAAGCGCTGAAAATTTTAGAAAAGCATAAAGACAGCCAAAGATTGTTAAATCAGGCGCATAATTTTCTTAAAAAAATCGGAGCTGTCAAAAGCACCCACGGTCCGAATGTCAACTGGAAAAACAAACATCGTCTTCAAAATCTAAATAAGCCAAAAATTCCCTATGGAAACTTGCAACACAAAAACACACCCGAAGCGCAATAATCTTACTTCAAAAGTATATAGTATTGTTAAAAAAATACCCAAAGGAAAAGTTTTGACTTATAAACAAGTAGCGATGCTTGCCGGAAGTCCAAACGCTTTTCGCGCTGTGGGAAATGTTTTGAATAAAAATTATAATCCGGAAATTCCCTGCCATCGGGTCATTAAATCCAACGGTCAAATTGGCGGATATAATAAAAGTGTAAGGGAAAAAGCAAAGAAATTAACCAAAGAAGGATGCAAGTTGACTTTAAAATAGCTTTAATATAAATTAATGGCAGTTTTAATTAAAAAAGGAGGTGGAAAATATGGCAGAATCAGGATGCGTCGGTTGTATTCCCTACAAGACGGCGCTGGCTTGCGGGACAACTGCTTTAAGCGACGGCATTTTAACAAGAATGCCTGTTGAAGAAAGAGGCTTCTGGCTGGAATTTCTGGAGCTGGCCAATGAGGAGATATATCCGGGGAAAAAGAACAAGACGAGGGTAAAATCAATCCCTCAAAGAAATTACGGGAAATGTATAAAAAAGCCATCCAAAAATACAATGGCGAAGAAATTTGCCAAATCCATCAACTGCGGGGAATATTCACATTTGAATAACCTCCGCAAGTCAGAAAAAAGACCGGCCGCTTTGCGCGACTGGTCTTTTATTTTACTTTTGCCGCAATTTGTTCAAAAATACTCGGTTCGTTTTTAGCCAAATCCGCCAAAATTTTCCTATCCAATTTAATCCCAGCTTTTTTAAGCATTGTCATTAATTTGCTGTAAGTAAGCCCATTTATTCTTGCCGCCGCGTTTATTTTTGTCAGCCATAAACTTTTATAATCTCTTTTCTTCTGCTTCCTTCCCTGAAAGGCATGAGACCACGCATGAAGCAAAGCTTCTTTAGCGGCCCGTTCTTTTGACTTTCGTCCCCAGCCGAATCCCTTGGTGTGTTTTAATAATTTTTCCCTTTTTTTATGGGCGATTTTTCCTCTTTTTACGCGTGTCATATATTTTGACTAACAACCAACAACCAACAACTAACAACAAAAAATTAAAAAAAATTTGTCGTAGGTCGTAAGTTATAGGTCGTAGGTTAATTTATATTATAAATTTTCCGTTGACAGTTTTCTTCCGAGCACAAGCGACTTCATTCCGAATTTTCTTCCCATTTGGTTGTTGCTTTTTCTGCTTCGGTTATGGCCCAATCCCATTTTTCTTCTCAACACTTTTCCGGTTTTTGTTATCCTTATTCTTTTTGAGATTGATTTTTTCATACTTTATACTTCCGCGATGCTAATCCGCGAATACATGCGAATTATACTGATAAATACGAATTAATTCTTTTATTCATTAGTATCTAATTTGTATCAATTGGTATATATTCGTATATTTGTATCGTTATTTAGATATCTGCGTTATCAGCCCTCTTCCTCCGAATTTTGGCTGTGCCAGAACTTTATAAGGAAACGGAATTATTTGCAAAAATTCGTTTATTTTATATTGGGCCCAATCTCTATTGTATTTTTCTCTTCCTCTAAGAACTAAAGTTATTTCAATTTTATGTCCGTCATTTATGAATTCTTCTATTTTTCTTATTTTTGTCTCCAGATCGTGTCTGGCTTCCTTTGCGCCGATTCTAATCTGCTTCATTCCACCGGTCTTTTGGTTTACTATCTGCTTTTTTAACTCCTTTTCTTTTTTGTACCGAAACTTATCATAACTGACAATTTTTGCAACAGGCGGTTTTATAGTCGGAGCAATTTCAACCAAATCTAATCCCATATTTCTTGCTTTTTGTAATGCTTCCTGAATAGGCATTACTCCAAGCGCTTCTCCTGTTTCGTCCACAACAACCCGAACTTCCGGCGCGGTTATCTGGTTATTTATTTTAAAATTTAATTTATTTATCAATTGGTTTTTATATTTAACAAGGTGGAAGCGGAGGGATTGAACCCTCGTCCAAAGATTATTCAGGAAAACTTCTACAGGCGTATCCTAATTAAATTATGAATTAAGAATTATGAATTAGGCAAAATTATTCTTAATCCTGCGCCGAGTTTTGTCTCCGCTATATCGGCATTTTTAACGGACAAGCTTAAAATATAACACCCCTTATTCTTTAATTAAGCTTTAAAGAGGGATGCCGCGTTACGCAAAAGCGAATGCAGGAGTCAATTTGTTGTTGACAGTTATGTTTTTTGATCGGATTTACCCCGACTTTTCAGTCAAGGTCCCGGCAGAGTCGTCGGGACGAGTCAATCAGCTCGACCTGCAATTTTCTTGAAAAAGATCTTTGTCGAAACTTACGCTCCCCTAAAACATTCTTTGGATGTTTGGGCGACCCGTTAAGGTTTAGCCCTAAATCAAATTTGTTTTACAAAACAGTATGCACGCAGAGCGAATTATATTATTTATTTCTCCGGATTTCTCTGTTAATATCTCGTTTTCTGATACTCTCTCTTTTATCGGCTTTCCTTCGGCTTCTGGCTAAACCGATTTCAATCTTGATTTTACGGCCATACGGCGGCTCTTTCAGACCGCTTTTAGTATAAACTCTTAACGGTATTAAAGTCAAGGTTTTTTCCTGCATTTTCCCGATTAAATGCTTGATTTCCTGTTTTTTTAAAAGAAGCCGGCGTGTTCTTTTTGAATCGTAATTTTCAGGTGCGTTTTTTGGCTGGTAAGGCGGAATATCAACATTTAAAAGCCAAACTTCCTCATTTCTTATAACGATAAAAGACCCGGATAGATTTATCCGTCCCGCTCTTATGGATTTAACCTCTTGTCCGGTTAATTCTATTCCTGCTTCAAACCGCTCCAGAATTTCATAATCAAAATATGCTTTTTTATTTTCCGATAATGTCATAGAAATAGTATAAAGTAGAAAGTATTAAGTATAAAGCTGAAAAAGTATTCGGTATTAAGCAAAAAATTTGCTTTTGTTTAATTTTATCAATTACAATGAATTTAATGATAAAAGATCAAATTAAGATTTATTTGCAAAAATATGTAAAAGACGGCCAAATTGAAATTTCTGTTCCCGAAAACGAAAAATTCGGGCATTATTCAACTAATACAGCAATGCGACTGGCCAAAACCAGAAGAGAGAATCCTATGAAAATTGCGAAAGATATCGCGGATTTTTTGATGAAAAATTCTAATGGGTATTTTTCTAAAATTGACGTTGCTTCCCCCGGATTTGTTAA
This sequence comes from Patescibacteria group bacterium, assembly GCA_030017615.1. Taxonomy (GTDB): domain Bacteria; phylum Patescibacteriota; class Minisyncoccia; order UBA6257; family UBA9933; genus JASEIG01. Next base: position 25,706 of record JASEIG010000008.1, on the reverse strand, counting down.
TTTTTGGATTTCTGAAAAAATTTTACAGAAAGAATTGGCGAAAATAATAGCGGAAAAAAGCAAATATGGTAAACCTAACAAGAAAACCCTTCGACAAGCTCAGGGTCTAAAGAAAATCCAAATTGAATTTATTTCCGCCAATCCAACCGGGCTTTTGACAATCGGAAACGGCCGTGGCGGATTTTTGGGCGATACTTTGGGCAATCTTTTGAAATTCTACGGCCATAAAGTTGAAAAAGAATATTATGTTAATGATGCCAAAGCCAGCGCTCAAATAAAGGAATTGGGAAAAACTGTGGTAGGTGAAGGAACCAGCTATTTGACAGAATATCTGGAGGAAAAAATAAGCGCCAAAAAATCAGCTCTTAGAAGCCTTAAAAAGAAAATTAAAAATAAAGAAAAGCTTTATGCCGAAGCCGGCGCTTTGATCGCCAAAGAGATTCAAAACGAAAACAAAAAATTTATTAAAAAAAAGCTAAAGATCAAATTCAACAACTGGTTTTCGGAAGAAAATCTTTATAAGAAAAAACTGGTTGATAAATTGCTCAAAACCCTGAAAGATAAAAATCTTGTTTATAAAAAAGAAGGAGCAATCTGGTTTAAAACCAGCGAATTCGGAGACCCCGAAGATAGAGTGTTAATCAGACAGACAGGAGAACCAACTTATTTTTTGCCTGATTTGGTTTATCACTTGGATAAATTTAAAAACAGAAAATTTGACGATGTTGTTGATATTTGGGGAGCGGACCATCACGGGTATGGCCCGAGATTAAGGGCCGGCTTGCAGGCATTGGATGTCAAAAAGGACAGACTGCATATTATGATTGTCCAGTTGGTTAGATTGGTTAAGGGGGGAGAAGAATTTAAAATGTCTAAAAGAAAAGGCGTTTTTGTCGCTCTTGAAGATTTAATTGACGAAGTCGGAATTGACGTCGCCAGATTTTTCTTTTTAATGAGCAATCCTGAAACACATATGGATTTTGATATGGATTTGGCGAAAGAAAAATCTCTTAAAAATCCTGTTTATTATATCCAATACGCCGCGGTGAGATGCGCCGGTATTTTTAAAAAAATCGGAAAATTGCCAAAGCCGGATTATTCTTTTTTAAGCGCGGAAAGCGATATTGCTTTGATTAAAATTTTAGCCAGATATCCTGAAATAATAGAAGAAGCCGCTAAAAATTATAATCCGCAAATACTAATAAGATATTCTATGAATCTTGCGAAAAAATTCCATAACTTTTATGAAAATGAAAGAATATTGGGAGAAAAGAAAGAAATAGCGTCAGCCCGTCTGACTTTAGTAAAAGCGAGTCTGGTAATTTTTAAAAGCGTTTTTTCTATTCTGGGAATTGATATCCCGAAAAAAATGTAAATAATAAAAATAATAAAATTGAAAGATTGCAAAATTGAAAAATTAATCTTTAAATATTTTAATTAGTAACCAGCAATTTCATTATGATTGCCGTTCTTCATAATATCCGAAGTCTTCACAATGTCGGTTCTATTTTTAGGACTGCCGACGCCGCCGGAATTGAAAAAATTTATCTTTGCGGGATAACTCCTGGGCCAAAAGATATTTACGGCCGCCCGCAAACCCAGTTTACCAAAGTTTCTTTGGGGGCTGAAGACTATCTTCTTTGGGAAAAATCCAAATCAGCTCTTACTGTGATTAAAAAATTGAAAAAAACTGGCTGCAAAATTTTAGCAATTGAACAGTCAAAAAATTCCGTACCATATTACAGCTTAAAAACTTACAAATCCCGACGACAAAGTATTGAGACTCCGGCCGAAGCATCGGAGCTTAAAAGCCTAAAAACTGCGTTGGTGGTTGGAAATGAAGTAAAAGGTTTGACAAAATCAATATTAAATGAAGCCGATGAAATTCTGGAAATTCCCATGTTCGGCAAAAAAGAATCTTTAAATGTCGCGGTTGCTTTTGGGATAGTCGCTTTTGAATTTGCCAAAAAGAAAAGGAAAAAGCGCTAATTTTTCTGCATTTCTTTATTTTTAGGTTTAATGTAAAATAATACTTATGAAAAACACATCGCACCACAATCACAACCACAATCATGATCATTATGATCATCAAAATAAGTCTCATAACAACCAAGACAACTGGCTTCTGCCCGCCAGTATTTTAATTGCCGCATTGCTTATCGCCGGCGCGGTGATTTATTCCACCGGCGCAAAAAATCTTAAAAACACGAACACAAATAATAATCAGGAAAAAAAGATTCCAACAGCTGAACCCGCGATAAACCAGAATGATGTTGTTTTGGGAGATCCTAACGCGCCCGTGACTGTTATTGCTTTTGGCGACTATCAATGTCCGTTTTGCGGAAAATTTGTAAAAGAAACCGAACCGAAAATAATTAAAAAATACATCCAAACAGGAAAAGTTAAAATGGTTTATAAACAACTTGCCTTTTTGGGGAATGAGTCAACTAACGCCGCGTTAGCCGCAAGTTGCGCGAAAGATCAGGGAAAATTTTGGCAGTATCATGACGAAATTTTTGATATTGAAGTGGCTGAAACCGAAAAAGTTATCGCCGGGAAAATGCAATCAAGTGAAAACAACGGAAATTTAAACAGAGATTTATTCAAATTAATTTCTGATAAGCTAAAAATGAACACCGATGAATTTTTGAAATGCTATGATTCCAAAAAATATCAAGCGGAAATTGAACAGAATATGAACGAAGCCAACACTGCCCTGGGCGGAAAAATTTCAACCCCAACCACTTTTGTGAACGGCCAAATGGTACAGGGCGCCCAACCGTATAATGTTTTCTCACAAATAATCGACGCCGCCTTTATTAAAAAATAATTTAATTATAGATTGATTTTTAAATTCCGCTATGAGAATATGGTAAAAAATAAAGGTTGAATTGTTGCATTGTTAAATTATTAAAAGCAATTTAGCAATTTAGCAATTTAGCATTTAGCAATGGTTACTATCTACAGCACTCCCACATGTCCGTATTGTGAAATGGCAAAAAAGTATTTTAAAGAAAATAATATCCAATATCAAAATTTTGATGTTAGTGTTAATGAAAACGCGGCTCGCGAGATGCTTGAAAAAACTCACCAAATGGGGGTTCCGGTTATTGATATTGACGGCGCTATCATAATCGGCTTCAATAAACCGGAAATAGAAAAAGCGCTCGGGCTCTAAGTGATTAGCCATTAACCACTAATGATTAGTTGGATGAATTTTCTAGTGGTTAGTCGCTAACTGCTAATTACTATGCTATATGACTTAATAATCATCGGCGGCGGACCGGCGGGAATCGCGGCCGGGATATACGCTTCCAGAAAAAAAATCAACTCGCTTATTATATCCAAAGATTTTGGCGGACAAGCTGTTGTTTCCAGCAAAATAGAAAACATTATCGGATTTAAAGAAATATCCGGAATGGAAATGGCAGAAGTATTTGAAAGTCATTTAAGAGCGCAGGATAACATAGATATAAAATCTGGTATCTTGATTTCTTCCATTAAAGAAAATGCCGGCGGATTTGAAATTGAAACTTCTAACGGCGAAAAAACGCAATCCAAATATATTTTGATTGCGCTTGGAAGCGGATATAAAAAACTTAATGTTCCCGGCGAAAAGGAATTTGAAGGCAAGGGAGTTTTTTATTGCCCCATTTGTGACGCTCCGCTTATGAAAAATAAACCGGTTGCCGTAATCGGAGGAGGGAATAGCGGACTGGGAGCCGTGAGAGATTTATTGCCCTACGCTTCAGAAATTTTTCTTTTAGAATGTTCAGATGAATTAAAAGGCGACCAGATTCTTCAGGACCAAATTAAAAAAGAAGAAAAAGTTAAAATTACCGCTAACGCCAAAGTTAAAGAAATTTTCGGCGATGCTTTTGTAAAAGGATTAAAATACGAAGACCTAAATTCCGGAGAAGAAAAAATTCTAAATTTGGCGGGGATTTTTATTGAAATCGGATACCAGCCGAACACCGTTTTAGTAAAAGATTTAGTGAAGCTTAATGAAAAAGGAGAAATTATTATCAACCACCAAACTATGCAAACTTCCAAAAAAGGAATTTGGGCCGCCGGCGACATTACCGATAACTTATATAACCAGATTAATATCGCTATCGGAGACGGCATCAAGGCGGTTCTAAATATTTACGAGACTTTAAAAAAAGAGAACCAATAACTTACGACTTATAATAAATAACAAAAGACTTGTATTTTCTCTTCTTTTTGTTTACACTATATCTTTATGTTAAATATGGATACTGAACAAAATTTAAATCAACAGACAGAAACTGTCGCGAAAAAAGAGGCGGAAATTTTTTCCGTAGACAGCGAACTTTTAAAAGAAATGGCTGAAAAAGGTGTAATGTACGGCCACAGAAAGCAAAAAACTCACCCTAAATTCAAACCCTTTATTTTTACTACTAGAAACGACCTTGAAATAATTGATTTGGAAAAAACCTTGCAGGGAATTAATAATGTTGCGGAATTTCTAAATAAGCAAATTGAGGAAAAACGTGTTATTCTTTTAATCGGGACGCAAGCCGCCGCTTGGGAAGCCGTTAATAATTTTGCGAAAAAATTTAATTTTCCTTTCATTAAAAACAAATGGATTGGCGGGTTGATTACCAACTTCAAAATCGTTTACCAAAGAATTGAGCATTTCAGAAAAATGAAAAGCGGAATGGAGCAGGGAGCTTACGATAAATACACCAAAAAGGAAAGGGTGATGATGAACAAAGACATCAGCCGAATGCAAGTAATGTTTTATGGTTTGGAAAATTTTACTAAAGTTCCCGACGCGCTGTTTATTATAGATTCTTCATTGAAAAATCATATGACGGCGATTAAAGAAGCTCATATTGCCGGAATTCCGATTATCGGAATTATTGATAGCGATGATAATCCGACGGGTATCGCTTATCCGATTCCCGCCAACGACCATTCCAAATCAAGTATTAATTGGATATTAGAAAAAATCGCCCAACAAATTAAAATTACCAACAACCAACAATCGATAACCGATAACCAATAACTAATAATGACTGACGACATTAAAAAACTCAGAGATATCACCGGCGCGGGCGTTATGGAATGTAAAAAAGCGATAGAAGAAGCTGGAGGAGATATTGAAAGAGCCAAAGCAATAATTTTTGAAAGAGGGTTAGCGAGAGCCGAAAAAAAGAGCGAAAGAGCGACTGGGTCCGGATTATTGGAATCATACATTCATAATAGCCGTGTGGGAGTTCTTTTGGAACTTAAATGCGAAACTGATTTTGTCGCTAGAAATGAATTATTCAAAGAATTAGCGCATGATATCGCGATGCATATTGCGGCGCTGAACCCGGAAAACGCAGTTGAACTTTTAAAGCAAAATTTTGTGAAAAACGAATCAATCACCGTTGAAGAATTAATAAAATCAGCCATTGCCAAGATCGGAGAAAATATTAAGGTTGAGAAGTTTTGTCGGTATGAATTATAAATTATAAACGCGATACCAATATACGAATACATACCAATAAATACGAATTACTGCGAATGAAATTAATTCGTATTTATTGGTATAATTTGAATGAATTAGCAAATTAATATCGCATATATATGTTTAACTTTCTTTTGCAAATCATTTTAATGTTAAGTTTGGGCGTGATGGTTTATTTAGCCGCAAGAAAAGTTCCTCAAATCAGCGACACGATTGAAGAAACCGGCAACCCGCATTTTTTTGGAAAATTTGACCGCATTTTAGGCGCGTTGCCTTTGGAAAAATTGGATTATTTATTCAGTCAATTTTTGGAAAAAAACATTAGAAAGATGAAACTTTTTTTAATGAAATTTGACAATTATCTGAATCGTCATTTAGAAAAATTCAAAACCGCAAAACATATCAGAAAACATTCCAAAAAATTTGCGTTATTTGATGAAGGCGGCAATAATGCGAAAGTAGCCGATAATTTGCAAGAAAATTCATTATTGGAAGAAAACGAAAAACAAGAAAAGTTATTCTGATTTTGCGCAGGTGGCAGAGCGGCCAATTGCATCAGACTGTAAATCTGACGCCCATGCGGCTACGCAGGTTCGAATCCTGCCCTGCGCACATTTCGCCACCTTAGCTCAGTTGGTAGAGTCCCCCACCATTTGCCGAAGTAGCTCAGTGGCAGAGCAACTGTTTTGTAAACAGTAGGTCGCGAGTTCGAATCTCGCCTTCGGCTCATCGGCAAATGGTGGGGGATAAAGCGAAGGTCCGCGGTTCGAATCCGCGAGGTGGCTCCAATCGCCAGAGTAGTTCAGTGGTAGAACGCTTTCTTGGTAAGAAAGAGGCCGGGAGTCCGATTCTCCCCTCTGGCTCACGAATTTTGTTTGCGAATATAATGAGCAAACACAAAATTCAGTGCCCGAAGAAGCAAAGCGGAAACGGGGCAGAATAATCCCCCGGTCGCAGGCGAGGTTGAATATGGTTCCACCGTTGGCGGGACGCTCATAATTATAATTTCGCTTCGCTCAAATAATCATGGCGTATTTTGTGTATATTCTAAAATCAAAAACAACGGAACGACATTATACAAGTTATGCCGATAATTTAAAACGGAGATTAAATGAATATAATTTGGGCAGAACAGCATCCTTAATAAAACACGCACCTCTTGAAATTATTTACAAAGAGGAGTATAAAAATATAGAAGAAGCAAAAAAACGAAAAAAACAAATTAAGAAATATAAATCAGGAGAAGCATTTAAGAAATTATTAAACAAAGTATCCCGCTGTTGGCGGGACGCTGAATTTGGTAGTTTCGTTGCGCTCAAACCAAATTCGCGTGGCAAAATCAAAACTAAAGGAACAATTAACGAGATTGCGTTGCGGAACTTGTAAAAAAGTCAATTATCATACGAAAAAAAACAGGAAAAAAGTGGAACGAAAACTTGAATTTAAAAAATATTGCAAATGGTGCAGAAAATCCACCATTCATAAAGAGGTAAGAAAATAGTATGCGTATAGCGCTCGTTCGTGGAATGCGAATGCGCCCATGAGAATTTAATCCCGCTGATATTTGTGGGGTTTTAACGATAAATATGAAATTCAATAAAGAATTTTTTAAAGAACATGCGGGATTATCGGAAAACGGACAGGAAAAAATTTCTGAATTTCTGGAAAAAATTTCGGAAAATTTAAATTTAAAAGGCGTGCCTGTCAAAAAAGACTGCAGAATTGATATAGATAAATATTCTGAAGTCTATTCTGATATTGAAGAAGATAAACAGTTGTTAAAAAAACACAAACAACAATGGTTTCCGGGACTATCAGAAAAAAGAATTACAGAAGAAAAAAGCGAAAAAATAGGGGAACAGCTTGAAATTCTTATAACCGTTTTATTTTCAAAATTCTTGGGGGAAAATTATATTGTGGCAAGAACGTCGGAATACGACGATATTAAAAATGGAATTGACAATATTATATTTTCCAAAGAAACAGGAAATTTAGTTTGCGCTTTTGACGAGGTCGCCGATACTTCCCATAAGGATTATGAAATTAAAATTGGAAACATTTTAAAAAAGAACACGGCTGGCGGCGGAAAATTAAAATACGGAATTAATTCGGAAAAAGGAAAAATTTCTCTCGGTAAATCTGAAAGCGCTCCAATTTTTTACTTGGCTCTGCCGCAACATCTTATTAATGAGGGAATTAAAAACTTCAATCCGAATTTTGAAGAAAAATCCGATTATGAAAAAAAATTATTCAAATATTTTATAAGTTCCATACACAATCAATATCGTCTTTTAAAGCTTGAACCAAAATTAAATCCCGTTATTAAGAAAAAGCTGGAGATTTTTAAAAAAGTTATTGACGAATTTTCAGAAAGTTTGCAATAAAAAAGAGCTGATTCAGCTCTTTTTTATTGGCGGGCGCAGTATTATAAATCCGATATTCAGAAATAAATTCCCCGGTGAAAATTAGAAATTCCCGCTTTTTTTAAAGTAATATTTCTGTATTGAATTTTCATCCCGCTTGATTTAAAATTAGGCAGGTATCGGAAAGAAAATCTGATAAATAAAAGGACGCTTAGCCCAAAGTTTATAATCGGTTCCGATAAAAATCGTCAGGATTAAGTGAATTAAAAACGGGGATATAGGTCAGTGGCAGACCGCTTCTCTCCAAAAGAAGAGACCAGGGTTCGATTCCTTGTGTCCCCGCATAAACCAATCAAGTTTGGAGACCAAAAAGGAGAGTAATATGAAAAACCCCAAATACATTTTCATAGTCGGCGGAGTGATGTCCGGAGTGGGTAAGGGCGTTGCCGCCGCCTCCATCGCGAAAATTCTCCAATCAAAAGGATATGAAGTAACCGCCATAAAAATCGACCCTTATGTGAATATAGACGCCGGCACAATGAATCCCACCGAACACGGTGAGGTTTTTGTTTTAGATGATGGAATGGAATGCGACCAGGATATGGGTAACTATGAAAGATTTTTAAACCGCAACCTTTCCGGCGCCAACTATATGACGACCGGAAGCGTTTATCTTTCGCTTATCAATAAAGAAAGAAGTTTGGAATTCGGAGGAAAATGCGTGGAAGTCGTTCCTCATATTCCGCTTGAAGTTATTAACCGGATAAACAACGCCGCAAAAAAAGAGAAAGCGGAAATCGTGGTTATAGAAATCGGCGGGACAGTCGGAGAATATCAAAATATCCTTTTTCTTGAGTCGGTTAGAATGCTTAAAATTAAAAATCATAACGATGTCGCTCTGACCATGGTCAGTTATTTGCCTTTGCAGGGCGATGGCGGGGAATTGAAAACCAAACCCACTCAATATGCGGTCAGAACTTTAAATTCCGCCGGATTACAGCCCGATATCGTCATTGCGCGCGCCAATGTTTCGCTTGACTTAAAACGCAAAGATAAAATCGCTTTCAATTGCAATATTGCGAAAGAAGCTGTTATTTCCGCTCCGGACGTAAATAGTATCTATGAGGTGCCTGTTAATTTTGAAAAAGACAAATTAAGCCGGATTCTTTTAAAAACATTAAATTTGAAAGCCAGAAAAAAAGATTTGCGAGAATGGAAAAAACTGGCAAAAACCGTCAGAACCGCCAAGAAAACCGTAAAAATCGGAATTGTGGGGAAATATTTTTCAACCGGAAATTTTGTTTTGGCGGATTCTTACATTTCAGTTATTGAGGCCGTAAAACACGCGATTTACTCATTGAAACTCAAGCCGGAAATTCATTGGCTGAACTCGGGTGATTTTGACCCAAAGGAAATTACCCAGTTAAAAATAAAAGAAAATCTTAAAACTTTGAAAAATTATGATGGGGTCATTATCCCCGGCGGATTCGGAAGTCGGGGAGTGGAAGGTAAAATAGAGACAATTAAATATTTGCGTCAAAACAAAATTCCGTTTTTAGGATTATGTTACGGAATGCAGTTGGCTGTTATTGAATTTGCGCGCAATGTCGCTGGAATGAAAGGCGCCCACACAACCGAAGTGGACCAAAAGACAAAATATCCCGTCATAGACATACTTCCGGAGCAGAGAAAAAATTTAGCGGAAAAAAATTATGGCGCCACTATGCGATTGGGCGCGTATCCCGCGATTATAAAATCAAACACCATCGCCCATAAAGTTTATAACAACACCAATTTTCAGATTAAAAATAAAAAAGAACTCAACACGGGGAGATTGCCTGCGGGAGATTTTCTTATTTCCGAACGCCATCGCCACAGATTTGAAGTCAATCCAAAACATATTAAAAAATTGGAAAGCAAGGGACTGATTTTTTCCGGCGTATCGCCCGATAAACGTCTTATGGAAATTCTAGAGCTTCCTAAAAACAAACACCCCTTCTTTGTGGCAACGCAATTTCATCCCGAATTCAAATCCCGCCCCTTGTATCCCCATCCTTTATTTAAAGAATTTATAAAATCCGCAAATAAAAAATAAAAGGATCCGCGCGGTATTTGCAGACCCTTTTATATCGTTAAAAATTAAAGACATTAAAAAATTAAAAACTAAGCAGTTTTAATCTTTCCTGTTCGATTTGCCGCTCAATTTCTTTTATAAATTTCCAAAATTCCGCCAGAGCCTTTTTAATTTCAATTCTCATAATTGCAATTATTGCGCTTAATGCGTTTAATCCCTCATATTGGGCGGTCCAGCTTTCCAGGACAATAAATGAATTTACTTCTCTTGCTTTTTCAATTAATTCGTTGAGTTTAGTTGTCGTTTCGGGATTTTTGGCAATAAATTTTTTTGCTCGGATTACAGCGTATTCGGGAAACCGAGTCTGGCAAGCCATTAAATAAAGCAGAAAACTGCTTATTCCTAATGCCAATAATACTCCTATCATCAGAATTAAGAACGATTTCGCGGCGTTAACAATCACAGTACAACATAACAACACTAATAAAGCGATGGCGACAATAATCTTTTCTCTCCCAAAAAAAAATCTTCTGGCAATAAAATTCATAATCCTCATAATTTCCTCCTATCCCTATTTTAGGCCGCAGCCATTTTTACTTTCTAACACAGAGTGTATATAAAACAACTTAAAAGTCAATTTATTGAAAACTTCTTATTTATATGGAAATATTGAATTATGAATCGTATTTATTTTGACAACGCGGCGACCACGCCGATTGATAAAGAAGTTAAAAACATTATGGAGCCTTATTTTAACGTTAAATACGGAAATCCCAACTCTCTGCATTTCTTTGGGCAAGAAGCCAAAAAAGCGATTGACGAATCGCGCGAAAAAATCGCCAAATCAATCGGCGCGGATTTTAGAAATATTATTTTTACCGGTTCTGCCACTGAAGCGAATAACCTGGCAATTCGCGGAATTGTTCAAGGTATCGGGTGTCAAATATCAAATATTAGGCCGAGAATTATCGTATCGGCGATAGAACACGAATCTGTTTTGGAAACCGCAAAAGAATTAGAAAATGAAGGAATAGAAACGGTAATTTTACCTGTTGATAAAAACGGTTTTGTGAATTTAAAAAAACTGAAAGAATTTTTAGACGAAAAAACCATTTTAGTTTCCATAATATACGCCAACAATGAAATAGGGGCTATTCAAAATATTCCCGCAATCAAAAAAATAATTGAAAAATTTAAAATTGAAAAATTGAAAAATTTGGACAAAAAAAATCTTCCAATCCTTCAATCTTTCAATCAACAATATCCTTTTCTCCACACCGACGCCGCGCAAGCTTTCCAATTTTTAGACTGCAATGTAAAAAATCTGGGAGTTGATTTAATGACTTTATCCGCTCATAAAATATACGGTCCCAAAGGTATTGGCGCATTATACATGCGCCGGAATAATGAATTAAGAATTAAAAATAATAATTCCAACTCCTCCATAATTCATAATTCAAAATTTATAATCCCATTAATTACCGGCGGCGGTCAGGAATTTGGATTAAGGTCGGGCACGGAAAACGTTCCTTGCATAACGGGTTTTAATAAAGCAATTGAATTGGCGTCAAAAAATCGGGAAAAAGAGTCAAAAAGAATTTTCGGCTTACGAAATTATTTTTGGAAAAATCTGAAAAAAATTTATCCTCGCGCGGAAATTAACGGAATTAAAAAAAATACCAATTACCAATTGCCAATTATTCTTCCCAATATTTTGAATATTTATTTTCCCGGTTATTTATCCGATGAGCTTCTTATTAAATTGGATTTGAATGGCATTGCCGTTTCCAGCGGCTCCGCATGCTCTTCTTTTTCCGCCAAACCATCCCATGTTTTAAAAGCTCTTCAAAAATCAGACAAGATTATAAATTCCAGTGTCAGATTTAGTTTTGGGAAATTTACCGATGAAAAACAAATTAGCGAATCTCTTAAAATAATTAAACAAATCCTTTAATTTTTTAAATTACTGAATTTTGCGCTAAAACGGCGTTTCGCGTGTTTCATTAATTTTATTTAAATGGCAAACATTGACTTTAATTTTTAAAGCGTTAAAAATATCTATGAGAAAATGCAAATTTTTTGCATACAATACATTAATATATTTTATGCAAAAATACGCTATAATTAACGCATAACTATGAATATTAAAACTAACATTCCAAAAAAAGCGGTTATTTTTTTATCGGTGTTTTTCTTGCTGATAATTATCGCGGGATGTGTAATAGCTATAAATTGGGCTCGGACGAATTTTTTAAACGACCTTAAAAATTTTCTGCAAAAACCCATAATAGACATTTCTTCTGTTGAAAAAATTCAACCAAATATTTCTCAATCAAAAATAAATTCAAATTCCGACGGATTAGAATATGAAAATATGATTATAAATTCGGTTGAAAGAACGTCCCCTGCGGTCGTATCAATAATAATTTCAAAAAATGTTCCCATTATAGAACAATGTCCCGTTGACCCGTTTGTCAATTTGCCTTTGGAATTTAGGCAATTTTTTGGGAATAATTTTCAAATTAGCCAACCTTGTCAAAAAGGAACTCAAAAACAAGAAGTCGGCGGCGGTTCGGGATTTGTTATTTCCAGCGACGGATTAGTGTTAACAAACAAACATGTGGTTTTTGATAAAGAAGCGTCTTATACTGTCCTGACTAATGATGGAAAAAAATATGACGCTAAAGTTTTAGCTCAAGACCCTGTATTAGATTTGGCGATTGTAAAAATCAACACTTCAGGTTTGCCAACAGTTACTTTAGGGGATTCAAATAATTTAAAACTTGGCCAAACTGTCATTACCATTGGCAATGCCTTGGGCGAATTTAGAAACACCGTTTCTAAAGGAGTTGTTTCAGGATTATCGCGAAATATTACGGCGGAAGGCGGGGGTATGGTTGAAAAAATTGAAAGTCTCATTCAGACGGATGCCGCCATTAATGCGGGGAATTCCGGCGGTCCGCTTATTAATATTAAAGGAGAAGTAATCGGGATAAACGTCGCTATGGTTTCGGGCGCTCAAAATATCGGTTTTGCCATTCCGATTAATCAAGCAAAACGTGATATTGACTCAATGAGAAAAACAGGTAAAATAATCACGCCGTTTTTAGGAATCAGGTATCAAATAATTACGCCGGATTTGGCACAAAAAGAAAAATTACGCGTTGAAAATGGCGCGTTAATTAGGGGCAATAAAGAAGGTCAAGCGGTTGTCAAAGATTCTCCGGCCGCAAAAGCGGGAATTCAAGCCGAAGATATTATTTTAGAAATCAACGGAGAAAAAATTGACCAAAACCATTCATTGTCGCTGTTAGTTCAAAAATATAGCGTTGGCGACGCTTTGATATTGAAATTAATGCGCGGCGAAAAAACAATGGAAGTAAAAGTTATTCTTTCAGAAAGACCAAATAATGTGTAAAAATAAAAGTTTATAGTATAGCGCGCAGAGTTTAAAAATTTCTTAATACTTAATACTTAATACTAATTTAAAATGAATCACTTTCACAGATTTACAATTAAAGCGCAGGAGGCGTTGCAAAATGCTCAAAGTCTTGCGGCGAAAGAAAACAACGGAGAATTAAAAGCTCTACATCTTTTATTCGCGCTGATTAGCGACGAAAACACTCTTACGCGTCCGCTTCTCGCTAAATCTGGAATTGATATTGACGCGCTTCAGAAAAATATTTTGGCGGAACTTAAAAAAGAACCGAAAATACTTTCTTCGGGAGCTGTTTCTCAACTTTATCTTTCACAGGAAGTAATGGCGATTTTAGATAAAGCCGCGCAAATCGCTTCCCAGCAAAAAGACGAATTTATTTCATGCGAACATTTATTGCTTGCGATTTTAGAAACCGATAATTCTCGCGCGGCTTATTTATTAAAAGAGCTGGGATTGAAAAAAGATTCTGTGTTGAGAATTTTGGCTCAATTAAGAGGCTCAATGAGAATTACCGACGAAATGCCGGAATCAAAATTTCAAGTTTTGGAAAAATACGCCATCAATCTTACGGACATGGCGCGACAGGGAAAACTTGACCCTGTTATCGGAAGAGATGATGAATTGCGAAGAGTTATTCAAGTTTTAAGCCGAAGAACAAAAAATAATCCCGTTCTTATTGGAGAGCCGGGTGTCGGAAAAACCGCGATTATTGAAGGATTAGCGCAAAGGATTATTTCGGGAGATGTGCCTGAACCGCTGAAAGGGAAAGAAATTATAATGCTTGACCTCGGGTCTCTTATCGCCGGCACAAAATTCAGAGGAGAATTTGAAGACAGACTCAAAGCTTTTATCCGTGAAATTCAAAATTCCGCCGGACGAATTATTTTATTTATTGACGAAATACACATGATTGTCGGCGCCGGCGCGGCGGAAGGCGCTATTGACGCTTCTAATTTATTAAAACCTCCTTTAGCCAGAGGCGAACTTCACGCCATCGGCGCGACGACAATCACCGAATATCAAAGGCACATAGAAAAAGACGCGGCGCTGGAAAGACGTTTCCAGCCCATTATGGTTGAAGAACCTTCCATTAACGACAGTATCGCCATCTTAAGAGGCTTGAAAGAGAAATATGAAATTCATCACGGAATTAGAATAAGCGATGAAGCCATTATTTCAGCGGTCAATCTTTCCGCCAGATATTTAAGCGATAGATTTTTGCCTGACAAAGCAATTGACCTTATTGACGAAGCCGGCGCGGCGAGAAGACTGGAAAGTGAAAGTTTGCCGAATGAAATAGAAAAAATAAGGCAGGAAATTATCAGAAAAGAAATTGAAAAATCCGCTTTAACAAACGAAAACGGTGAAAAAATAAAACAACGGCTGAAAAATGTTGAAAGAGAATTAGTCAAATTAAAAGAAAAAAACGACGAACTTTCCGCCAGATGGCACGCCGAGAAAATGACTTTTGACGATTATCATAATCTCAAAAGAAGAATTGAAGATTTAAAACGTCAGGCTGAATTGGCCGAAAGAGAAGCTAATCTGGAAAAAGTGGCGAAAATTATTTACGGCGAATTGCCTCAGGCCGAAAAAGAATTAAAAATTTTTGAAAAGAAATTCGTCAGTGGAACAAAAAAAATAAAAGCTCCCAAAGAAAAAACATCTGAAAGATTTATTAAAGAAATCGTTGACGAAGAAGATGTCGCTAAAGTGGTTTCTAAATGGACCGGCATCCCTGTGTCTAAAATGCTTGAAACAGAAGCCCAAAAACTTTCTCATATTGAAGAAGTTATTTCAAAACGCGTTGTCGGTCAGGACGAAGCGGTTAAAGCTGTCGCGAACGCGCTCAGGCGGGCGCGGGCGGGTCTCTCGGATGAAAACAGACCGCTCGGATCTTTTATGTTTTTAGGTCCGACCGGAGTCGGCAAAACCGAACTTGCGCACGCTTTGGCGGAGTTTATGTTTAATGACGATAAAGCGATAGTGCGGATAGATATGTCCGAATATATGGAAAAACATTCGGTTGCCAGATTGATAGGCGCTCCTCCTGGATATGTGGGATACGAAGAAGGAGGAAAACTTACCGAAACTATCAGACATAGGCCGTACAGTCTTGTGCTTTTTGATGAAATTGAAAAGGCTCATCCCGATGTGTTTAATATTCTTCTTCAAGTTTTGGATAATGGAAAACTGACTGACAGCAAAGGAAAATCGGTTAATTTCAGAAATTCTATTATTATTCTTACTTCCAATGTCGGAAGCGAATACTTTCGGGAAATGTCCCGCATTGGATTTGAAATGCCCGATGAAGAAGAAAAGCAGTTTGAAAAAAAATCGCAAGATTTCAAAAAACTTGTTATGGATTCGTTGAAAAAAACTTTCAGACCCGAATTTTTAAACCGGTTGGATGATATAGTAGTATTTAATTCTTTGACTGGAAAAGAAGTCAGAAAAATTGTTGATATACAACTTGAGGAATTAAAAGAAAAATTGAAAAATAGGAATTTAAACGTGGCTATAGATAATTCAGTAAAGCAATATATCGCAGAATCGGGCTTTAGCCCGGATTACGGCGCCAGACCGATTAAGAGATTGATTCAAAAAGCCATTCTTGATCATTTGGCGGATCGATTAATAAGGGGTGAATTTTCAAATGCAAAAAAAGTTAAAATCAGCTTCAAAAACTCTCAAATCAATATCGTCTCTTCCCCTTCTTAAAGGGTTGGTTTTTTCCGTTTTGCTTTATCTCGCGAATGTTGGCGAAGTGTTTTGGACTTCTGTTTTTATAGCGGCGGCATTTTATCTTTATTTTGAAAATCCTTTCCAATGGCGAAAATTTTTATATTCTTTTTTGATTATCGGCATCTATTCTTTGGTAATAACCAATTTTCTTACGAATAGTAAAATTATTTTACTGGTTTCTCTCGGTTCGGGAATTTTATTCGCCTTTCTTTTAAGTATAAAAAATCTATATGTCGCCAATCGGCAGACGATTTTTAATTTTCTGTCAAGCGTTTTGTATTTTTTAATATCCGTCGCTTTTTTTGTCGCCGATAAAAACGTGAGCGGAAAGTTTTTCATTTATTATTTGGGCACGTTTTTCGCTTTTTACGGATTATTAAAAGAAACTCTGGATTTTTTATCGGAAGATTTTCCCAAAACAAAAAAATCACTGTTAGCTATCGGGTCGGCTTTGGTTATTATGGAAATTTTAAATGTTGTCTCGCTTTTACCCATTGGATTTTTGAATTCCTCCGCCTTAGTTTTGCTTTTTGCTTTTATTTTAGAGGATTTTGTTTATTATCATATCAAGGGGAAACTTAATAAACAGATTTTAATAAACAACGCGATTATTTTAGCTATTTCTTTAGTCTTTATTTTCACTACTTCAAGGTGGACCCCATAGTGAATTTTGGCTATGGCTTACGCTCTTCTTTAGTCTAATCAATTAGACCGGTGAAAAATTTTAATTAAATTACAATAATAAGGCGGGAGCAAGAGAGGTATTCTCATCTGACAACCTATAGCTAACGACAAAAGAAAATGGCTTCGCGGTGTTTCCACGCGCGAAGCCATTTTATTATCGCGCTTTATTGAGAATTATTTTTACTGTTTGCGCGGCTTTGTTTGCGCACAATAAGGTGAATATAATTCCCGAAATACAAATAATAAAATTTAAAAAACTATCTTTTGAAGGGAAACTAAAGATTAGTATGATAAGTGCAAGTCCGCCAGGCGCAAAACCAACAAGAAACAAAAAACACATCATTTTAAAAGTAAACATCGCAATATCTCTTAATGTTTCCATATTCCCTCCTAACATATAAAATTCTTTTTGTATTAAAGTCTAAATAAAATAGTTTGTCAAATTATGGCAAAAGTCTATAAAACATTGTATTATTTACTTAATTGCAAACGTCTAATTATGTCCAGAATCATTGCAATCTACAACCAAAAAGGGGGAGTGGCAAAAACCACAACTGCCGTAAACTTAGCGGCTTACTTGGCTTTATCCGGAAAAAAAGTTTTACTGGTTGATTTTGACCCGCAGGCAAATGCCAGTTCAGCTCTTGGTTATACTTCCACTCTTAAATCGCAAAGCGCTTACCACGGTCTTTTTAATTTAATTCCTGCAGAACGGCTCATCAGACCAACATCTCTTTTTAATTTCTATTTAATTCCTTCCAGTCAGCATCTGGCGGGAGCGCTTGTGGAACTGGTAAATATGGAAAAAAGAGAATTTCAGTTGAGAAAGATGATTGACACAATTAAAGACCAATTTGATTACGTTTTAATTGATCTTCCGCCGTCTTTAAGTTTGTTGACTATTAACGGTCTTATTGCCGCCAATGAGGTTTTGATTCCTATTCAATCGCATTATTTAAGTTTGGAAGGATTAAATCAGCTTCTGGAAGTTGTTGGTATGATAAAAAATAATCTTTCCGACAAACTCAGCATTTCCGGAGCTGTAGTAACAATGTATGACGAAAACGAGAAACTGTCCCAATCGCTGACTGAAAAATTGAAAAACATATTTCCGCACAATATTTTTAAAACCAAAATTCCGCGCTCCGCTCCGTTAGCCGAAGCGCCGAGTTTCGGCCGTCCCGCCGTTTTATATGACCCGATTTCAGACGGCGCCAGAGCTTATGAAGAATTAGCAAAAGAAATAATAGAACAGGAAAGCATGTAAAACATTGTTTAATTATTAAATTGCTGAATTGTTATCAGATTTTGTATTATGAAATCAACAATTTAGCAATATAACAATTTAGCAATTTAAAATATGATAGGCGACGGATTAAACTCATTAATACCAAAAAAAGACGAAAATAACGGCGGCAAACAAAATCTGCGGCAAACTGCGCCTGTTTTAAAACCGCAAATTCAAACTCCTATCCGGGACATTCCCGAGATTGTTTCTGAAAGCGTTCCGGCTATTAACCAAAAAGAAGAATATCAACATCATTTTTCAAGCCGCCCCAACATTCCTGCTTACAAAAAACATTTTTTAAACGATGCGATTTTTCATATTGAAGTTGAAAAAATAAAACCCAATCCATATCAGCCTCGAAAAGATTTCAACGAAGAAGATATGAAAGACTTGGCTAGTTCAATCAGGGAATTTGGCATTCTTCAGCCGCTGGTTGTTACAAAGATTGAAAAAGAGATTGATATGGGGACCGAAGTTGAGTATCAGCTTATTGCCGGAGAAAGAAGATTAAAAGCCGCCAAATTAATCGGTCTTGAAAGAGTGCCCGTAATTGTACGTCAAACTAAAAATAAAGAAGAAAATTTTGAATTAGCGATTATTGAAAATCTTCAGCGGTCTGACCTCAATCCGATTGAAACCGCCAGAGCTTATGCTCGGCTTCAGGATGAATTCGGTTTAACCCAAAGAGAAATTGCGCAAAGATTAAGCAAAAGCCGCGAAGTTATCAGCAATACATTGCGTCTTTTGGATTTACCGGTTGAAATACAAGACGCTGTTTCAAAAAAACAAATCAATGAAAGCCAAGCCCGTCTGCTTTTATCTATAACGAATTCAGCGGCGCAAAAACAGCTTTATAACGATATTCTTGCAAATAATTTAAGCGTCAGACAGGTAAGACACCGGGTGCGAAAAATTCAAGATTCAAATATTGCCGGAAAATCGCTTGATGAATCGGCGAATGAATATGAATTAAAAGACATAGAAGAAAAGTTAAAGGAATTTTTTGGCACTCAGGTGAAAATTCACAAAAAAGGAGACGGCGGTGAAATCGTCATCAGTTTTTATTCTCCCGAAGAAGTTTACGAATTTATCAGTAAAATAAATCCGATCGAAGAAATATAAAATTTATTATGGCAAAAGTTTCTTGTTTTTAATTTCAGAAAAAGGAATAAATATTTGTAATTTTTATTTTTATGTTAAGTAATCACAGTGGCGCTATGCATTGCGCCAAACAATAACAAAATCCAGAGACATTAAACTAATTTAAAAATTTAAAATCATATGAATATTTCCAATCAGGAAATCGCCGGAATTCTTTATGAAATTTCCGAATATTTAGAGATGGAAAATATCCAATTTAAGCCGCGCGCTTACCAAAAAGCGGCTTCAGCGATTGAATCTTTAAGTGAAAATATATCCGATATTTATAAAAAAGGGGGTTTAAAAGCGGTTATGGATATTCCCAATGTTGGCGCGTCAATCGCCGAAAAATTAGAAGAGCTTATAAAAACCGGTCGTTTAGAATATTATCAAAAACTTAAAAAAAGAGTTCCTGTTGATTTGAAAAGTTTGGAATTTGTTGAAGGGCTTGGTCCGAAAGGAATTAAAAAATTAAATCAGGAATTGGGAGTGCGAAATTTGAATGATTTGGAAAAAGCGGCAAAAGAAAAAAAGATAAGAGCAATAAAAGGATTCGGCGAAAAAGCCGAAAAAAATATTTTAAAAAGCATTGAGTTTGCTAAAAAATCGGGAAGCAAATTTATTTTAGGCTCTATTATGCCTGAAATTTCCGAAATTGTCGACCAATTGGGAAAATTAAAAGAAGTTGAACGCGTGGATATTGTGGGGTCTGTCAGGAGAAAAAGAGAAACAATCGGCGACATTGATATTCTTATAATTTCGCAAAAACCGAAACCGGTTATGGATTATTTCGTCAATATGACGGGAATTGAGAGAATTTATTCGCATGGCGAAAGTAAATCCGGCGTAAAATATAAAAATGGAATGGATATTGATTTACGCGTGGTGCCTCAAAAATCTTATGGCGCCGCGCTTATGTATTTTACCGGGTCAAAGGACCATAACATTGAATTAAGGAAAACCGCCATTAAAAAAGGATATAAACTTAATGAATACGGTCTTTTTAAGGGAGATAAAATTATAGCCGGTGAAACCGAAGAAGAAATTTATGAAAAACTGGAAATAGATTACATTGAGCCGGAAATGCGGGAAAATCAAGGTGAGATTGAATTGGCTCAAAAACATCAATTACCCGCGCTGATTGATTACGGTGATTTAAAAGGGGATTTGCATATACATTCCGATTGGACTGACGGCTTGGAGCCGATTGAAGTTATCGCCAATGAAGCCGCAAAACGAGGACTTCAATATATTGCCATAACGGATCATACAAAAAGATTGGCGATGACCGGCGGACTGGATGAAAAATTACTGCTTAATCAAATAGCGGAAATAGATAAAATTAACCAACGACTAACAACCAATAATCAACGACTAAAAATTCTGAAAGGTTCGGAAGTCGACATTTTAAAAGACGGGTCGCTTGATTTATCGGATAAAATTTTGGAAAAACTTGATATTGTCGGCGCGTCAATTCATTCTCAATTTAACTTATCAAAAGAAGAACAAACGAAAAGAATAATTAAAGCGATAAAAAATAAAAATGTTGATATAATTTGCCATCCGACCGGAAGAATTTTAAACCAACGCCCGGCCTATGAACTTGATATTGACGAAATTATTAAAGCGGCGAAAAGAACTAACACAGTTTTAGAAATTAACGCGTATCCAAACAGGCTTGATTTAAAAGATAAACACATAAAAAAATGCGTTCAAGCCGGAGTAAAATTGGTTATTAGCACAGACTTGCACGCCTCAATACAGATGGATTATCTGAAATGGGGAATAGCGCAAGCGCGCCGCGGCTGGGCGACTAAAAGCGATATAATTAACGCGCGGCCGCTGGAGAAAATGTTAAAAATGTTAAAATAATCATTAAAACTAATAATGAAATTCTTATCTTCTTTAAGACAAAAAAATTTAAAAAATAAAATTTGCCTTTTGCGGGTTGATTTTAATATCAAAGACAGTGAATTGAATAAAAATAATCTGAGAATTCGGGCGGTTTTGCCGACAATAAAATATCTGATAAAAAACGGGGCAAAAGTAGTTGTGTTAAGCCACAGAGGCAGACCGGAAAATCATATTAAACAATTATCATTAAAACCATTTGTTAAAATTTTGAGAAAGCTTTTAAAAACTTCCGCATCATTTATTGAATTGGGGAAAATAAATAAAAAAGAAATATGCGATTCTTCAAAAAAAATTTTTTTAATGGAAAATATCAGATTTTATCCGGAAGAAGAAAAAAATAACTCTGATTTTGCCAAAAAAATTGCTTTTCTCGGCGATTTATACATCAACGACGCTTTTGCGGTCAGCCATCGGGCGAATGCGTCTATCGGCGCAATTACAAAATTTTTGCCCTCGTACGCCGGTCTGCTTTTGGAAAAAGAAGTAAAAAATTTAAGTATTGTAATGAGTAATTATAAGCCTCCCCTGACTGTTATTTTGGGAGGAGCGAAAATATCCGATAAAATAGAGCTGATTAAAAATTTTTTTCCGAAAGCGAAATATTTTTTGATTTCTGGAGGAATTGCCAATACTATTATAGAAGCGCAGGGTCTTCCAATCGGAAAATCAATACACGAACATTCTATGATTGATTTTGCCAAAAAATTATCAAAGTCGGAAAAAATAATTTTGCCCGATGATTTTAAGTTGTATAATCAAAAAATTTTGGATATTGGACCGAAAACAATTGAAAAATTCGGGAAAATAATAAAAAATTCCAAATCAATCGTCTGGAACGGTCCCATGGGGGAGATTGAAGATAAAAGGTTTGTTTTAGGTTCTGTAAAGATTGCGGATAAACTTATTAAAAGCAAAGCGTTTGTAATAGCGGGAGGAGGCGAAACCGCCGTTATTTTTGCGAATCGTAAATTACCGAAAAATATCTTTCTTTCCACTGGCGGGGGCGCTATGCTTGAATTTCTTGCGGGCAAAAAACTTTCCGGATTGCAAGCGCTGAAAAAATAAATTAAATATTAATTCGCGCATTGGCAATTATTTCTATGAAAAAAATAACTGTAATATATCACAATGATTTAGACGGCTTTGTCGCCGCTTTGGCGGCGTGGAAAAAATTTAAAAATAAAGCCGGATATTTCGGCGCAATGTACGGTTCAAACGGAAATTCATTTATCCCGGATAAAATAAAAGATAACGACGTTTATATTTTGGATTTTTGTTATGCCAAAAAAGAAATGGAAAGCATTATGGCATCTGCCAAAAAAATGGTTGTTATTGACCACCATATCAGCCGAAAAGAAGAAGTTAAAATATCAACGGATTATGTTTACAGCGAAAAAAATTCCGGAGCGGTTTTAGCTTGGAAATATTTTTATCCGCAAAATCCTGTTCCAAAATTAGCGCAATATGTGGAGGATATGGATTTATGGAATTGGAAAATGCCGAATTCAAAAGAAATTTCCGCTTCATTTGACACCTATGATCTTGAATTTAAAATTTGGAATAAAATTATGGATGATTTTGAAAATCCGGAGAAGATGAAAAAATATATAGAGGAAGGAAAAGCTGTTTTAAAATATAAAGATAAAATGGTTAAAAAAATTTTTGAAAACGCCGAAGAAGTGATTTTTAAAGGCGAAAAAGCTTATACCGTGAACTCTCCGATTCTGGAATCGGAAATCGGAAATTTTATAAATAAAAACAAAAAAATATTGGGAATAATCTGGCATTATAAAAAAGGAAAAATTAAATTTTCGCTCAGATCGGGAGGGAAAACAGATGTTTCAAAATTGGCGGAAAAATTTAACGGCGGGGGACATAAAGCGGCATCGGGATTTATTTTAGATTCAGATATTAAATTTTTATGGAAGAAAAAATAATAATTTATACGGACGGAGGAAGCAGAGGGAATCCCGGTGAATCCGCGCTGGGAATCTATATTCCCAAATTTGAAAAAAAATATTCGGAATATTTGGGAATTAAAACAAATAATGAAGCTGAATATGAGGCCGTAATTTTTGCCCTCAAAAAAGCAAAACAATTAATCGGAAAAGAAAAATCCAAAAAAACAGAAATTGAAATAAAATCCGACAGCGAACTGATTATTATGCAGTTAAGCGGAGAATATAAATTAAAAGAAGAAAAACTTATCCAACCTTTTATAAAAATTTGGAATTTGAAACAAGATTTTAAAAAAGTGATTTTTACTCACATTTTCCGCGAACAGAATAAAAAAGCCGATACAATGGTCAATAAAGAATTAGACAGCCGAACGCAAAAACTTTTTTAATAAAAAAAATCGGCCAGTAATAGGCCGGATTCTGTATTTAAGCGATAATTTATCTGGATCCGACGTTACCGTCGGATTCAAGCGGCACTCCGAGCGCATAAACTATTTATGCGCTCGGCACGACCTTGCGCCCCGTAAGGATTTAGCCGTTTCACTCCCGCTTTAGTTATCCCTATGGCGGAATTAGACCTTCTAGCTTGGGATATGGGTCTCTCTGATTCTTTTGAATCAAAGCGTCACTGCTCGCACCTCTCGCATTACTGCGGCAGGCTGTTAGCCTGTACGTTTTTGCCTTGCGGCAAATGGTGTCCGGACCTTCCTCCGAGCATATAAATTAATTATGCGCTCGGCTATCGCTTTCTGACCGATTTTTATTATAAAAACAAATTATTTATTGTTTGTCAATAGTCTTCGGATTTCCTCCCCGGAATTATTCAAAAATCACAGTTATTATCCGGAAAAATCACTAAAACTTGTGTCAATAAGGCAGGATCACTCATTGCAATTTTTACCTTTTTTTGGCAGATATTTTTTTCATCGCTTCAATTTTTTTAATAATCTTTAAAATCAAATCATTTTGACGTTCTAAATGCAAAAGAATTGTTTCTATTTCTTTTTCCGCTTTTACGTTTATTTCAAAATCAATTTCTGACCTTGTCTCACTGTGTTTTCCTTGCAAATTTTGCCCAATCAGTAAAAGAGGAAGCAAAAACAACTGAATCATATTTGAAATAAAAAGCCATAAAACAAAAGCGGGGTAATGGTCAAAACGTAAGCGCGCGGGAGCGTTAGTGTTCCATAAAAACCAAAAAATCGTCCAGAAAAAAATTACAGCGAAAAACCCGGTTGAACCGACATGCTCTGTTACCCATACGGCGGCTTTCTCCGACGCGCTGAGATTTTCTTTATATTCAATATTAACGTTTCTTATCGGATTGGTGATTTTTTTAATCTCGCTTAAAAACGGAGGTTTTAATTTTGTTTTTTTCATCTCCCACATAATTATAAGCTATTTTTTTCTTAAAGAAAACAAAAAAAGTTATCCACATTCTTATTTTGACTGGACGGAAAATTATAACTAAAATTAAAGCATGAATAAAATAAAAACCATAGCAATATTGCCATTGCTTATTCTGGCGGTGTCTGCCGGAGCGCAGGAAACCGCGTCTCAGGTAAATTCGCAAAATGCAAACCAGCTTCCGCAAACAATCCGCGAAGTCAAAAAAGAAGCGATAAAAAATATCCAAGAGTTAAAGCAAGACACGAGACAAGAAATAAAAGGAACAAAAGAAAAGTTTTTAAATGAAAGGAAAGAAATTAAAACAGAGCTTAAAAAAAGCGTAAAAGAAATACTGCAATCAAAATCAGCGCCAACAACTGATATGTCGCAATTAATCAAAGAAAGAAAAGAAGCGTTTATTAAAGAAGCGCAAATGAACAAAGAAAAATTAAAAGATGAAATAAAAAATAAAAGAGACGCTCTTCGGGAAAAAATAAAATCTGAAAAAGAAACGCTTAAAACAAAACTTCAAAATATAAAAGATTCCAGGAAAAAAGAAGCCGTTGAAAAAATTGACAATAGAATTCAAGAAATAAATAAAAATAGGACAGATCATTATTCCGACATGCTTGGAAAAATTGAAGAAGTGTTAAGCAAAATAAAATCCAGAACGGACAAAGCGGAGGCGAACAACAGAGATGTTACTGCGGTAAGATCGGCAATCAGCGCCGCGGAAACCGCAATTTCTGACAGCCGAAACGCCGTTTTGGCTCAAGCCGGAAAAGTGTATGTTCTCGCCATAAACACCGAAAATAATTTAAGACAGGATGTCGGGAAAACCAGACAATTAATTCAAAATGATTTAATGGCGGTTCAAAAAACAGTTGAAGACGCCAAAAAGGCCGTTCATCGAGCCATGGTTATTCTTGCTCAAATTCCTAACGTAAATACGCTGGAAGTTTCCTCAACGTCGTCAACAGCACAATAAATTAAAAAACATGAACAAAAAAATTATTTTAACAATTATTATTGTAGCGGTTTTATTGGGAATTGCTTACTGGATTTATTATAAAAATCCGGCAGTAGATCAAAATCCGGTTATTAATCAACAGGCGCAATCTTTAAACACCGCCAACGATTCGGTTGATTCCATTACGAAGAATTTAAATGAAACAAATGTAAGCGATATTAATTCCGAATTTAAAGGCATAGACAAAGAACTTGGTAGTTTGT
>JASEIG010000007.1 GCA_030017615.1 Patescibacteria group bacterium | reverse complement strand
GTTAGTTGCCTGTCCTGAAAGAAGCGGAGTTGGTTATTATTGTAATTCCACAACCGCGCCTACTTCTTCCAATTTCTTTTTCAATTCTTCGGCTTCTTCTTTTTTCAGTCCTTCCTTAACGGGTTTCGGGGCTCCGTCAACCAAATCTTTAGCTTCTTTCAATCCCAGTCCGGTAATTTCTTTCACGATTTTTATAACATTGATTTTTTGTTCTCCCGCCGATTTCAGCACAACATTAAAAGATGTTTTTTCATCCCCGCCTCCGGCGGCCGGAGCGGCTCCCGCCGATATCGGCATAGCGGCGGAAACTCCAAATTTTTCCTCCAGAACTTTAACAAGTTCCGCTAACTCAATAACCGTCATTTTTTCTATTTTTTCTATGATGTCATTAAATTTTTCCATATTTATAACCGACACTAATTACGAATTGACACGAATTTTCAAATTATTTTATTCGGGTAATTCAAGTGTATTCATATATTAGTGTCACTATTTATTATTTATTTTTCGACCATCTTGCTCTTTTCGCTGATAATATAAAGAAACATTTTTATCGGAGCGCTCAGCATTCCGACTAATTGCGCGATCAAAATATCTTTTGAAGGCAATTGTCCGATTTTCTTTACCGTATCGGCGTCAAGAAAATTTTTATCCGACAAATTATACGACCCCAAAATATTAAAACCTTTTTTCTCTTTGTCTTTGTAAAACTTATGCACAAGACCGAATAATTCCGAAATATCTTGAGAGGAAAAAATGGTCGCGACTTGAGAATTAAATTGTTCCGGGTCAAATTCTATTTTATTTTTTTCCAAAGCGATTCTAAGAAGTTTCTTTTTTACAACCATCATTTTTGCTCCTATTTCTCTCAAACTTTTTCTTAAAGATTTTATATCTTCAGCGGAAATTCCCGTAAAATCAATAAAAGTAACGCTGTTATTTAATTTTAATAATTCTTGGGTTTCGTCTATGGATTGTTTCTTCTGTATTTTTGTTTTCATAAGTATTCGCCAATATACGAATTGAGCATAAATATACGAATTATAATTATTTGTATATTAATTAAATTTGTATGTTTGCGATTACTAACGACCTTTTTTATCCCGCCAAATAAAAATTGCGGCAATTGCCGCAAAATTAAAATACTGGAAGCTTCAAGCTTTTGGTATTTCCTCGGCAGGTCTTATTCCATTTTTATAATTGGATGCCTAAGCTGACGCTTCGGTCGGCTCTCCGACTTTTACGTCGGAGCTGTCTGCGGAATAAAAACATGATAACAAAACGGTTATAAATGTCAATCAAAACATTAATTTGAGGATTGGAATTCGTCATATTCACTGCGCAAAAAATTGAACGCGCTTTCACTGTTTGGTTTTGTCATACCGGGATAACGCCACGCTGAAATAATTTTTTTTTGCGTTTTTGTGTCCTCCACCATAACCCAAATTTCTTGTTTCCATAATTCCTTTCCGTTGTTTTTTATCACACTCAACGGTTGCATAGCCGCAATTGTTTTCGGCGCGATACCTTTTTCCACTCTTTTGGGCGCGTTCAAAATACGCTTTATTCTTTGTTCAGACAACCGATAAAAATTCATTTTCGCCCTGGAGTGATTGGTCCACAATAATGTTTTCGCTTTTGGAATTTTAAGCATTTCAATTATTATGATTTTAATATAAAATTATAAGTAATAACAGCTAAATATTGTTAAAATTGTTACGTTGTTAAATTGTTGGTAATTTAGCAATTTAATAATTCAACAATTCAAAATAGGTGTCAAAGTATGTCCATTGGGTTTTACTCATATTAATTATAGTTTCTTCTTTCGGCTTAATGTTATATTCATCGCTTGGCGAATCGGCGGTTATGGATGAATTGGCGCACATCCCCGCCGGCTACGGATACGTGAGATATTTTGATTACCGTTTAAATCCCGAGCATCCTCCTTTGGTAAAAGCAATCGCGGCCTTGCCTTTATTGTTTCAAAAGATAAATTTCCCGACTCAAAGCGATTATTGGCAAAAAGAAATAAACGGGCAATGGGCAGTCGGCGATTTGTTTATTTACGGTTCCGGGAACGATGCGGATAAAATAATTAATTGGGCGCGTCTCGGTCCGATGATTATAACGTTAATTCTTATTATATTCATTTATATTTGGTCAAAAGAGCTAGTGGGAAAATGGTGGGCGTTTTTGCCGACAATTTTAACTTCATTTTCTCCCGCTGTTCTCGCTCATGGACATTATGTTACGACGGACATAGGCGCCGTTTTAGGAGTGTTTATTTCCATTTATTATTTTGTAAAATTCTTAGAAAACAAATCCGGAAAAAATTTTTTAATAAGCGGAGTTTTTTTGGGAATTGCGCAGCTTATGAAATTTTCTGCCGTTCTTCTACTCCCGCTTTTCGTATTTTTATTTTTAGCTTATTCGTTTGCCAAATCATTCAAAGGATATGAATCATTTTTTGGAAAACTGTTGGAATTTATTAAACAATCTTTGGCGCATATCGGGTTGTTTATCGGAATTTTTACAGTCGCATTCGCGCTGGTTTACGCGGTTTATTTTGTTTTTACGGTAAATTATCCGATAAAAAAACAAGTTTCAGACACCAGTTTTATTTTAACTTCGTTTGCCGACGGTCCAGACCCGAGCTGGTCAACATGTAAACCAAATTCTGATATTTCTCTTTCAAGAAGAGCGCGATGTTTGGCAAATGTGAATATTTGGATGGCGGGAAACAAGGTTTTTAGGCCCATTGGAGAATATATGCTCGGAGTTTTGATGGTTATGCAAAGATCATCAGGCGGAAATACGTCTTATTTCCTCGGAGAAGTATCGGCAAGCGGCTGGTGGTATTATTTCCCCGCGGTTTTTCTGCTTAAAGAGCCGTTGCCTTCTCTGATTTTAATCGCCTTGGCGATTTTGCTCGCAACATTCAAATTCATTAAAAACTTCAGATATTCCGGCATAAAACAAAGATTATTCAATTACATAGAACTGAATTTTGCGGAGTTTTCAATGTTGTCATTTGTTGTTTTTTATTGGCTATACAGCATTAAAAGTCCGTTGAATATCGGGGTTCGTCACATACTTCCTACTATTCCTCTTATTTATATTCTTTCCGCTCAAGCGATAAAAAATTGGATAGTGAAAGAAAAAATTGTTGTCGGAGGATTTTTAAAAACACTGATTAAAAATCTGCTCAACTTTTTTAAAACATCGCTAAAAACTTCTCTTGTGATAATTTTAGTCGTTTGGTATCTGGTGGAAACATTAATGTCCGCTCCGTATTTTATTTCTTATTTTAATGAAATGGGCGGCGGTGTTTGGAACGGATATAAATATGTAACCGATTCCAATTATGATTGGGGACAGGATATGAAAAGACTGTCTTTATTTGTCAACAAAAAGAAAATAGACAAAATCGCGGTTGATTATTTCGGCGGCGCCAATCCTAAATATTATCTCAACGATAAAGCCGCGATATGGTCGTCGTCAAAAGAAAATCCAATATACGGCGGCGGAATAAATTGGATTGCGATTTCAATCAATACAATACAGAGCGCCACTCAAAAACTTTATCAAGGACAATTAAGAAATCCGAAAGATGAATATCAATGGCTGAAAAAAATCAAAAATATAGACAAGCCGGATTATCGCGTAGGAACTTCAATATTCGTGTATAAATTATAAAATTTATAAAGCTGGAAAATAAAAAACGCAAAAAATAAAAAACAGGGAATATCATACCCTCATTTTTTATTTTATAACTTTTAACTTTATAAATTAGAGTTATATTCTAAGATATCTTCTCACCGCGATATAGCTTGAAATTACTCCCAATCCGATTCCAAAAAATATTTGCAATAACGCAAATTTGAACAAATACGAAAAATAATAATTCCATCCATTGATATTCGGCACAAAAGCTTTAAAATAAGGCGCGATATAATAAATGATGGCGGTAAGTAAAATAGAGCTTAAAATGCCGCCGAATAATCCATATAAAACACCTTGAAATAAATAGGGATTTCTTATGTAGGAGTTAGACGCGCCAACCAGCCTCATAATACCAAGTTCATCCCTATTGGAATAAATCGCCAATTTAATAGTGTTAAAAATAATCAGAGCGGCGACTAAACTGATAAAAATAATCAAGATCAAACCTCCTTGTTCAACAGTATTTTTAATTTTTTTCAGTCGGTCAATTACAAACGCATTTTGCGTGTATGAAACTTTATCAATATACGGTTTGATTTGTTCTTTTTCCAGATACGCCGCGATAACCGCATAATTTTTCAAATCTCTCGCTTTAATATTTAAAGAAGCCGATAAAGGATTGGTATCAAGCTCGTTTATAGCCTGCGAAATCGTATTGTCGCCCTGATGTTGCGTTTTAAACATATCCAACGCTTTATCTCTGGAAATGTATTCCACAGTTTTTACTTCCACCAAACTTTCCAAAGACCTTTGAATTTTTAATATCTCATCTTCCGGAGAGTCTAATTTAAAATAAACGCTAATATCTATTTTATCCTGAATATCGTTTAAAATAACATTTGCAATTGAATTAAAAATTATCAGTCCGCCAAATCCGATTAAAACCAGAAAAACTATGGCAATTGTCGCCATAGACAGCCAACCGTTTCTGATAAAACCGTCCAGTCCATATTTAATTATTCTTGATAAAGTTGTAATCACTTTTTCCTAAAACTTAAAACATAAAACTTGAAATATTTAATTTTTTTATTTCACGTTTCATGTTTCATGTTACACAAGTATGTATTTCCCTTCTTCTTCATCTCTGATTATTTTTCCGCCCTCTAAACTTATTACTCTCCTGCCCAAACTATTCACAATATCTTTATTATGAGTGGCTAAAATAACGGTAGTTCCCAATTCGTTTATTTTCAGAAGAAGTTTGATAATATCCCACGTATTCATCGGGTCTAAATTTCCGGTCGGTTCATCGGCAATCAGAACGTCTGGATGGTTTATCATTGCGCGCGCGATTGCCACTCTTTGTTTTTCTCCGCCTGAAAGTTCGCGTGGGAAATTTTTTATTTTGTCTTTTAATCCCACCATTTCCAGAGCTTGCGGGGTAAATTCGGCAATTTCTTTTTGTGTTCTCCCGGCAACCTCCAGCGCAAAAGCTACGTTTTCAAACGCCGTTTTATTGGGAAGAAGTCTGAAGTCCTGAAAAATATTTCCGATTTTTCTCCTTAATTGAGGCATTTCTTTCGGCTTTAATTTATTCACATTATAAGAGCCAACCACCACCTTTCCTTTTGAGGGCGGTTCCTCACCGATTAAAAGTTTTAAAATTGTTGATTTCCCGGCTCCCGATTTTCCCACTAAAGAAATAAATTCTTTTGGATGAATGTGAAAATTTATGTCGTCCAAAGCGACTGTTTCATGCCCATGCCCGTTGCCGTTATAAAGTTTTGTAACGTTTTGAAAAATAATCATAAAATCTTACAGTTTGAGATGTGTGGTTTGCAACGCAATATAAAAATTCTTTAAGGATTTAATTATTTATTCTTTTATTATACTCCTGTTTATGCGCATATATCAAGATTAGCTATTTCATTTGTTTAATCTCCGCTTCAATAAATTTATCAAGGTCTCCATTGAGCACATTATCAACCTGTGTTGTTTCCGCGTTCGTTCTGTGGTCTTTCACCATTTTATACGGGTTTAAAACATAAGATCTTATTTGATTTCCCCATTCCGGTTTGATGTTTAATTTTAACTGCCCGATTTCTTTTGTTTTTTGTTCTTCCATTATTTTTATCAAGCGTGATTTTAGCAATACCATCGCTCTTTCTCTATTTCTTTCCTGCGATCTTTCCACTCTTGAAGAAGCCGCTATCCCGGTTGGAATATGAACGATTCTTACAGCTGTTTCCACTTTATTCACATTTTGGCCGCCCGGTCCGCCCGCGCGGGAAAATTCTATTTTCAAATCACCGGCCGGGATATCCAAATTCTGCTCGTCTGTTTTCGGCAAATCGGGCAAAACTTCAACTAAAGCAAATGATGTGTGTCTTTTATCTTCCGGTGAATAAGGCGAGACGCGGACAAGTCTATGCACGCCTATTTCCTTCTTTAAATAGCCGTAAGCGTAAGTTCCCTTCACTTCAAAAGTAACGTTCTTAAACGCTTTGCCGGCGGTTTTTGCCAATTCCCCTTCCGTTTCATCAATAATATTTATCTTCCAACCGCGGCTCTCAGCATATTTTACATACATTTCAAAAAGCATTCCCGCCCAATCTTCCGAATCCTGCCCGCCCGCTCCCGAAAAAATTGTGATTAGCGCGGACTGTTTGTCGTATTTTCCGGAAAATAAATTTTCCGTTTCCAATTGTCTGATTTTATTTTGAAACTGTCTGATTAGCTCTTCATTCGGACTATTTTTCAATTTTTTCAAATCACTTTCAATATCCCCGATTTTTTTAATTAAATCATTTAATTCTCCAATCTCTTTTATCTTCTCATCCGCCGTTTTTCTGTTTTTCCAAAAATCCGGGTCGCTGAATTCAACCTCCAACTCTTTAACTCTGTTCCTTTTTTCATCAATTTCAAAAGTCCGGCTTAATCCCGCCAGTTCCGTTTCAAATTCTTCAATTTTTAATTTAATGTCGTCCATAATTTTGTTCTTTTTTATATTTATAACAAGTTAAGAAAATTATAGTTCCTCTTTATAAAAGTTCGGTGCATTGCATTATACCACGATGGTTGGAGGAATTATATTTTACCTCTTTATAAAAAACTTGGGAGATTATATCTCACTTTTTATAAAAGGAGGTTTTTAAAAAAGTCATAAGACACTTCCGAAAGTGAATTCCGTGCTAAAGATTCGCTTTAGTACGAGATAAACTCGAGATATTTATTTATTGTATATTTTGAGCCTCCTGCCGGAATCGAACCGACGTATGTGGTTTACGATACCACTGTTCTGCCACTGAACTAAGGAGGCTTTTTACCAATTGTCTGCTCCGTAGCGAGCTCCACTCTGCTATTAGAGATATAATTGATTTAAAAAAAGATATTGATTTGACAATGTATTTTATTGTTTTATTATTTTCTTCCGATTACTTCAATATTTCCCGGCATATAAGATCTCAAAACATCCGGAATTACTACGCTTCCGTCCGTCTGCTGATAATTTTCAATAATCGCGATTAAAGCTCGCGAAACGGCGATAGCGGTTCCATTAAGCATATGCAAAAATTCTTTCTCGCCGTTTTTTCTTTCAACTTTAATATTAAGCCGTCTTGATTGGTATGTAGTCGTGTCCGAAGCGGACGTTACCTCACCCCAATCATTTTTGGAAGTCATCCACACCTCCAAATCGTATTTTCTGTAAGCCGGACCTCCCAAATCTCCGGCGCAAATATCAACAACTCTAAAAGGCACTCCCAAATCCTTAAATATATCCGTTTCAATATCTTTCAACTCCGCATGTGTTTTTTCTGAATTTTCCGGTAAAGTATAGGCAAACATTTCAACTTTGGTAAATTGATGCACTCTGTATAATCCCGCGCTGTGTCTGCCGTAGGACCCGGCTTCCGTTCTAAAACAATGAGAAAGCGCGGCGTATTTCAGCGGCAAATTGTCTTCCGGGATTATTTCATCCATATGGTAGCCACCCATCGTGATTTCCGCCGTTCCAATCAAACTTAAATCTGTTTTTTCCACTGAATAAACTTGCGTTTCCGGACCGCGAGGATTAAATCCTATTCCTTCCAAAACTTTGTCTTTTGCCAAATCGGGAGTGGTAAAAGGAATAAATCCTTTTTTTGTTAATTTGTCAAAAGCGAACTGGATTAAAGCCATTTCCAATAAAACTCCTTCATTTTTTAAATAATAAAATTTCGCGCCCGACACTTTCGCCGCTCTTTCAAAATCAATCAAATTCAAATTTTTCATAATTTCTTCGTGATTTTTCGGAGTAAAAGAAAATTTTGGCGGCTTGCCGTATCTTTCAATTTCCTTATTTTCGCTGTCGTTTTTTCCAATCGGAGAATCCGGATGTGTCATATTTGGAACTTGAAGCAGTAATTTTTTGAATTCGTTTTTCGCCGACTCCAGTTCCGGTTCCAGTCGTTCAAGCTCTTCTTTTATTTCTTTGCCTTTTTTAATAATTTCTTCGCGCGCCCCGCCGGATTTCATTTCGTCGTTCAGTTTATTTTTTTCCGCTTTCAAATCATCAGTTTTTTTTATTAATTCCCTTCTTTTTTCATCTAATTCCAAAAGACTGCCAATATCGCATTTGATATTGCGGTTTGCGCAATTTTCTTTAACTGCTTCCTTATTTTCTTTTATAAATTTAATATCAAGCATACTAAATAGAATTGTGAATTATGAGGTTATTTTAATCCAATTTTGGCAAAAAATAAAGGCGGAGAGAAATTAATTCTCACCGCCCTGATTGTTGTTTAATAAATCTTTTTTTATAACGCCGGATATTTTTTCACCAACTTGGATATTTTTTCCGGTTTGTTGATAATTTTCACGATTGATTCGGACAGCAACGTTTCAAAACTGTAATGGTAACCGTCTTTTATCAGCATTCTTACTCTAATCCCGCCATCCGCTCTGTCAACTCCAAGAACTTTTCCCGGATATTTCCTGCCTTTGGCCATTATGCAATTCCCAACCTTCAGCATTCCCAATTTGCCAATCATTTTTTCTATCACCATTTTAACCTCCTTTTGGTTATGGCTCCGCGCGTTCGCCGCATTCTTTTTCCAGTTCCGAAATTTCTTTCGGATTTTTTATGATTTCTTCAATGTCCGACAAAAAAATCGGTTCATTCCAATGTGATATTCCTCCATCTTCCGTTATAAAATCGGCTTTAAAATAAGGCGGCATAATCAATCTTATCTTCCCAGGGCTTAAATCAAAACCTCTGACTTTTACCCAACCGCCTACTTTTACCACTTTTATTTCAGGGATTTTTGTTTCAACCATAACACCTCCTTAATGTTAATTTTTAAAATAAAACTTATAGTAAGTATTTATACGCTAAAAACTTTATACCCAATTTAAACTCATTTGTCTAATCTTTACTCATCTTTTTTATCCTATATACTTATACTAAATATTAACTATTAACCACTATATACTATTCTAATGATTGCAATTTACCGAAAATATAGGCCTAAATTATTAGAAGATGTTCTTGGGCAGGAATCTATAACCGCCATTATTAAAAATCAGGCAAAAGCCGATAATTTGGCGCACGCTTATTTGTTTTACGGTTCTCGCGGCGCCGGCAAAACCACAACTGCCCGCCTGATAGCTAAAATCGCCAATTGCCAGACTCGCCAAACTGACTCGGAATTCCAAAAACAAGGCGAGCCCTGCAATAAATGCCAAACCTGCCAAGAGATTGATAATAACCAAGCTTTGGATGTTATTGAAATTGATGCCGCCTCCAACCGCGGCATAGACGAAATCCGCGACTTGAAAGAAGGAATCAAACTTTCTCCTTCTTCATATAAATATAAAATTTTCATTATTGACGAAGTGCATCAGCTGACTAAAGAAGCTTTTAACGCGCTGTTAAAAACTCTGGAAGAGCCGCCTCGGCACGCCATCTTGATTTTAGCGACAACCGAATATGAAAAAGTTCCGGCAACCATCGCTTCACGCGCGCAAAAATTCCATTTCAAAAAAATTCCGCTTAAAGAAATCGCAGATAAATTAAAAAAAATCTGCGAAATTGAAAAAATAAAATACGCATCTGACGCGCTGGAACTTATTGCCGCGTCCGCCGACGGCAGTTTCCGCGACGCCGAATCTCTTCTGGACCAAATTGCAAATTTAGAAGGAAAAATTGAAGTTGAAAATGTGGAAAAAATTTTGGGGCGGGTCAGCTCGTCTCGTGTTTCCAAATTGGCCGATTTAATTATTAAAAAAGATTTGGAAAACACTTTGGAATATATCAATAAAATAAACGAGGAGGGATATAATATACTTCAACTCAATAAAGAATTGATACATTATTTCAGGAAAGTTTTAACTCTTAAATTCAGCCCCGTTTTGGAAAAAGATTTCAGCCAAATACTTACTGAAACCGAGCTTGCGGCAGTTAAAAAACACAGCAAAGAAATGGATGCGCAAAAAACAATAAATCTTGTCAAATCACTTATCCGCGCCTATACTGAAATGCGATATTCTCCGTTCGTCACTGTTCCGTTGGAAGTGACGATAATTGAAAATCTTAAAAATACGGATAAACTCTGATTACGACACGGATTTACACGAATATAACAAATATAACAATTGATTTTCGAACAGGCGAAACACCAATATGAACAGAAAAATTTCCGGATGGATAGAAGGTATTTTAGAAAATTGCGGGGTAGTGCAATGGTAACACGGGAGACTTTGAATCTCCAAATCTAGGTCCGATTCCTAGCCCCGCAGCCAAGTCGTGATGGGTTATCTCGCACGAAATACGTCAAAATTGCCATGAATTCCACACCATAAATGTCATACCGGCTGAGTGTCATATTTAGAAAATAAAAAAGAAGGAGATGGAGCCACTCCCATAGGATGTTTTCCGATTAGAAAAATATATTATCGCGCAGACCGCATTCAAAATATGGAAACGGATATCCCCGCTGAAATATTAAATAAAGATGATGGCTGGTGTGATGAACCCAATGATTTAAATTACAACAAATTTGTAAAACTTCCATATTCAGCAAGTACTGAATATTTATGGCGAGAAGATAATTTATACGATATTATCGTAATATTAGGATATAATGATAATCCAGTAATACCAGAAAATGGTAGTGTTATTTTTATGCATATTGCCAGACCAAATTATTCTCCAACGGCTGGATGCATTGCATTATCAATGTCAGATTTATTAGAAATTTTAAAAACAGTTTCTAAAGACACTTTGGTTTGTATTGAATAATTTAAAAAACTTTAAAATAGTGTTTCATTTTATGTTTTTTGATTATATTGGTAAAAAATATAAATTGAAAACCGACAATGTAATTAAAGAGAAAGAAAAAGATTATTTGTGAAAAATTTCATAAGTATTTAATTTTGTTATTGAAAGCTGGAACCTATATTGCAAAATTTTTTAGCTTTCAATATTGTGCAAGAGTTGTTGAATAAATTTAACCAACTCGTAGAAAAATATTTAACCCCAACCCTTTATAAAAAAATACAGAAATTCCCAACCGAGACTTTCTTTCATTAAAACTACAGACGGGTTATGTATGCAGGTCAATTTAATATAATAAATCAATTCAAAGAACCCATTAATGGTGATCCGCTCCTTTATTTGGTTAATAGGAATTATCTTCTTACGGTAATAAAATCAAGGACTTATTAGACATTCTCAAAAAGACTGCCAAAACCCTTCTTTCATTAAGTCTTATACGTTTCTGAACTTATGCACAATTCGAAATAGTTGACTAACTTGCGGTTTTTTTCTATTATTCTAAAAGTTCATAAAAACGAGCTGTATTTAAAATTAAAAAAATACTAAATAAAGAAAGGAGGAATAATGTTCCCGAAAAAGAGCGATTTGCTGGAATTTTTCAGTTCTGATTTTTTAACTCAGATGAGTAAAGACGGATGGTTGCTTATCTTTATTTGTATCGCGGATATCGCAATAACGATTTTGTTTTTGGACTGGATAACCGATAAGAGCCGTTTTCTGCTTTATATTTTCAGCAATGGCGGAGCAGTGGCGATTGTAATTTACAAATTACTTACAACTATTCCCCCTGTTATTTTTTTGGAATTACAGAAAAAACAAAAAAGAAATTCACTGGCAAAATTCTGCCTGATAGGAACAAGTATCAGTATTATTATGAATTATATTCTTATTTTATTTCCTTTGTTTGTATTCGTTTCATTATAAAAAGAGCTGTAAAAAGCTCTTTTTATAAATTATTTTTCAATATAATATAGTTTATACGCATTTTTATATACACTTTATAACGATCGTTAAAATGTATATAAAGTGATTTTCAACAAAATTATTCCAAATGCACTTGCTTTTGGAAATTTTCCAATCGTTTTTGAAGCGGAATGTAATTTGCAAGCTCCGAATCTTTTTTAATGATTATTTCCGCCGAATCTCTCGCGGTTTTTACAAGTCCCGGGTCCTGCAACGATCGCATCGCCAAATCCGGCAATCCGGTTTGAGACGCGCCCAAGAATTCTCCCGGTCCTCTTAATTTCAGATCCATTTCCGCCAATTCAAAACCGTTTTTTGCTTCAATTAAAGCTTTGAGCCGCGCAAAAACAGTTCTTGATTTTAATTCCGTAAATAAAAAACAAAACGATTGATGTTCTCCCCGCCCGACTCTTCCCCTAAATTGGTAAAGTTGAGCCAACCCAAATCTTTCAGAACTTTCTATCATCATTATAGTCGTGTTGGGGATATCCACACCCACCTCAATTACCGAAGTTGAAATTAAAATATCAATTTCCTTGTTTTTTAATTTTTGCATTATTTCGTTTTTTTCTTTGGCTTTTAATTTTCCGTGAAGCATTCCTATTTTTAAATCGGGAAAAACTTTCTTGGATAATTTTTCATATTCCTCTTTTACTGTTTTCGTTTCCCATGCCATTTTATATAAACTTATCATCAATTTTTGGTCGTCTTCTGTCGGTTCAATACGCGGACAAATCACAAAAACCTGCCTTCCTTTTTTCACCTGCCCCCTTATAAATGCGTAGGCCTTATCTCTGTTTTCGGGCGCCACTATTTTCGTTATTATTTCTTTTCTTCCTTTAGGAAGCTCATCAATGACGGATAAATTTAAATCTCCGAATACGGTTAAAAACAATGTTCTGGGAATGGGAGTCGCCGACATTGAAAGAAAGTGGGGAATAAACACAGATTCGCGACCGATAAGTTCCGCTCGCTGGCGAACTCCAAAACGATGTTGTTCGTCTATCACCACTAAGGCCAGTTCTTTAAATTTTATGTTTTTTTGTATAAGAGAATGAGTGCCAAAAATTATTTTGACTTCGCCGGAAAGAATTTGCGCCGACAGCTCGTTTTTTTTAATCGTATTTTCAAGTTCGTCCCCGAAAAAAACTTTTACAACGGACGATGTTATTAAACCCACGCCTTTTTCAAAATCTCCGAAAAATTTTTTAAACGTCTGATAATGCTGAACGGCAAGCACTTCCGTAGGCGCCATAAAGGCCGTTTGTTTTCCGTTTTTGGCAATCATTAAAGCCGCCAATACCGCCACAATGGTTTTTCCCGAACCGACATCGCCCTGCAAAAGGCGGTTCATCGGGTGATTTTTTTCTAAATCCCGCAATATTTCAAAAAGCGTTTTTTTCTGCGAGACAGTCAGTTCAAAAGGAAGTCTGGATAAATATTTTTTTATTTCTTCCGCGTCCATTTTAACGGAATGCGCTTTTTGGCGGGATAATTTAAGTTTTTCTTTTATGTTTATTAATTGAAGATAAAAAATATCTTCAAAAGCAAATCTTTTTTTGGCAAGTTCAACATCATTAATTTTCTTCGGGAAATGAATTTTATTTAAAGCTTCGTTGATTTCCAAAATTCCGCCTGTTTTTAAAATTTCATCGGGAATCGAGTCTTTAATTTTTTCCAATTGATTTAAAATCGGCTTTATTAAATATCTGAAAGCTTTTGAAGTCATCCCTCTCGTTTCCGGATAAATAGGAACCAATCTTCCCGTGTGTTTTGTTTCAATTTTTGAAATGGCGGTGATTAATTCGTGCGCGGGGTTGGAAAGAATCAGCCCGCCCCTGTGGCCTTCGGCAACTTTTCCTGCCAAATTAATAAGCCGTCCCCTTTTTAAAACAGTCAGAAGAAATTTTTGATTAAACCAGACGGCTTTAATACTTCCCGAGTCATCGCTCACGAGAGCTTCCATAAGAAGCAGTTTTCTCCTCCAAGTTTTTCGCACTTTTATATCTTCAATAACTCCCTGTATAGTTGCTTGCTGATTTAGCTTTAAATCCGCAATTCTGGAAACTTGTGAAAAATCATCATATCTGAAAGGGAAATGCCATAATAAATCTTTTACGGTTTCAATATTAAATTTTTTAAGCTTTACTAAAAATTTAGGTCCGATGCCTTTTATGCCTAAAAGCGGAGCGTTTAATGAAATCATTAAATTGATTATAAGTGTTGCGGACAAAAATAAAAAGCCGATTGTTTTAATCGGCTTTTTATTTTATAAATTTATAACAAACACTAACTTCTGATTGCCGAGTTGTGTGTCCCCACGAGGAATCGAACCTCGATCTCAGGTTCCGCAAACCTGCGCTCTATCCGTTGAGCTATAGGGACATTCGCTTATTAGTTTGAATTTGAATATCGCTGACGATTACTCCTTAAAATCTAATCAGCTTGCCAAAAGATTCAATAATAGACAGCGAAATTTCCTGACGTTCCAGATAATCGGAAAGAAATTCGGAAATTTTTTCTTCATCGTCGTAATGCGTAAAAATTTTCAAATACGGATTTGCTTTTGATTTCATTTTAAATACCAACTCTTTAAATTCATCGTTGATCGGATGAATGTCAAAAAATTCCATTTCCGAATAATGATAAACTTTTCTTCCAATCATCAAACTTTTTTCATCCAGTTTAAAATCCCAAATTTTCGGATAACTGTTGGAGAAATATAAAAACAACAGTTCCGCTATAATCACAAAAATAGAAAAAAGAAAATTTTTTTGCCACAAGCCGATTGCCACTAAAATTATCGCCGCAACCAAACTCATCCAATACCAAGAAACGTCTTTCGGATAATATTGAAACTCCGGAGCTTGCCATCTAATAACATCTTCTTTGTGTTTTTTAATTTCCCGGCTTTCATTATTTGCCCTATGTGTTGTTTTTTTAGGTCTTGCCATATAAAAATTATACTTCTTGCGCTTGATTTTACCAACTGGC
This sequence comes from Patescibacteria group bacterium, assembly GCA_030017615.1. Classification (GTDB taxonomy): domain Bacteria; phylum Patescibacteriota; class Minisyncoccia; order UBA6257; family UBA9933; genus JASEIG01. Next base: position 27,357 of record JASEIG010000007.1, on the reverse strand, counting down.
GGTGGGGGTGAGATTTGAACTCACGATGCCCTTGCGAGCATACCACATTTCGAGTGTGGCGCCTTCAACCGGACTCAGCCACCCCACCATTTTTAAAAATCATATTTAATTATTTTAGTCTCCGTCCGCCAGCGCCCCCAGCAGGAATCGAACCCACATTTTCCCCTTAGGACGGGGATGCTCTATCCATTGAGCTATAGGGGCTCAAATCAAATAATCAATAGCGGTTTCAATTCGCTAAAATCATTTGTGTTTATTAAATTTATATTTTTTTAAAAAAATAAGCAATAAATTCATAAAATTCGGGATTACTAAAAAACACGAGAAAAATACCTCGTGTTTTTTATTTGCTAATGCGATTTTTTGTTATTTTCTTGCTAAATTTGACGATGTAAACAGCATATAAATCGCGCTTAATCCGACAAGAACATAGATTATTCTTGATATAGTGGACATTACGCCGAAAATCGTGGCGACCAAGTCAAAATTCAAAAGTCCCACCAATCCCCAATTTAATCCTCCGACAATCATAAGAATTATCGCTATCCAATCTATCGCGCTTAAATTTTTAATCATAATTATTTATTTTTAAAATTGAGATTAATCGACCTTTGAATAATTATTTATTCAACGCCTAAATTACAAGATTTAGACAAAAGCAGTTCAAACTGCGTAAAAAGCCGTTAGTATTATCACGGTTGTCAAAAGAACAATGAAATAATTTAATTTCATTTATTAATTAAATTATACCATAATCCGCAAATTATTTATTGTGGATAACCAAAAAGAGCCGTTTATGCAGAAATTAAGCGTTAATATCGCGATTTATTTTATTGGATTAAGGTTGAGATTTATCTTTATCATCGCTTGGGATAATTTGAAATATTAAAAATAAGAATGCCCGACGCGCGCGTCGGGCATTAATCTTTCGTCCATTCAAATATTTGTTTAATTACTTCCCGCGAGTTTATAAGTTCCAGATGGGATAGCGGGAAAATTTTAAAATCATCAAGACGAGGCAGATTAAGAGCCGAATCAATCTCCACTACTCCGTCATTAAGATTTTTAAAAAACCATCTTTTTTTACTACTTGATCCGGCAATAGCAAATGTCGGAATGTTTTTTCCGACAGCGTTATTTATGTTAAAAAATAAATTGGGCGTTAAGGGGTATCCATTATTCGGAGTTCCGATGCAGATTATTTTCTTAACCATTTCCGGATGATCTTCGGTAAATTGTCGCGCAACCAGCCCTCCCCAAGAGTAGCCGATTAAAACGAATTTACCTTTTGTCATTCCTTTGTTCTCCAATTTTTCAAATATCTCTTCCGCCGATTTACCAAGAGGGATATGTGTTTGCGGAATAATCAAAGTGGAGTTTTCAATATTTTTGTTTAAAAGCTCCATTTGCTTTTCTGTTGTTCCCCAACCCCCGATAATAATAACATCAGAGGCAAATACTTCGCAGGAAATTAACAACATAAACGCGATAATAACTAAAACTTTCATACATTCACCTCTAATGCTTTTAATATATAAACTGCAAAGCAGTTGTTTTTAAACTGAGTTACTTTTTATATTGTATATCATTTCTTCTTTTTGTCAAACTATTGACAAAATAGGGAGTGTGGTGGTATAATTTGGAAACAACTGAGACTTTAAAAAATAATCTCGCTTGGCGAGATTTATAAGAATATTTGGAGGTGTGGGATGAAAAGGATGTTAACAGTGTTATTAGTGGTATTTATGGGGTTGTTCTTTGCGGGGTGCGCAAAAACACTCCATAGTATAACAGTAAAAAAAGAGATTGGCAGTCAAGAAATTATTAGTTCCGATTATAAAGATGTGAAAACCGTGTCAATTGATGTAATAACGGATAAGGAATGGACAGAGGAGGCAAATACTTTAAAGACTGTTCTTGAAGAACAAATTAAGAGTTTTTTCCCGAAGTGGAACAACACAACCAATGGAGACGCAAAAATATCCGTTAAAATTTTTGAAGTTAAAAGAGTGGGAGGATTTGCGAGGTTTTTAGTCGGCATTCTTGCCGGCAGAGCTTCCATTTCCGCGGATGTAGAATTGAAAATTGATAAAAAAACGGAGAAATATCACATTGATGCCAAAGCTGCCGAATCAAGTCCTTTTGCTTCATTGGCGGGTTTAAAATCCGCGGCGTTAGGAAACACCGCTTTAGCGATTGACGAAATGGCGGCTGTAATAATGTCAATTCTCACGGGAAAAAATTCCGATGAAATCTGGCAGAAAATTCAGGAAGAAAGAATTGCCAGAAGAGAATTAGAAGAACGGCCGTCATATATGATATACGACGCCGCGCCCTAGTATAAAACTTAAGACGGGATTAAAAAATCCCGTCTTTTTTACTTATTAAAAAATATAAAGACTTTCTAAAAAATTTTATCTTGGAATTATTTCTTTTATATATGGAGTGAACCCGATATTGACGGAAGTTTGAAAAGTTCTGAAACCGTCTTCCGCGCTGCAAGATAAAGTGTAGATTGTGGATTTGGACGGACGAACTTTTTGAGTTCCCGATTTATTGCTTACGGTTCCCACATCGTTGTCTATGGAGCAATAATCCGCGGATGAGCCCGCGACATTGTCATACAAACAATTCCATAAAACTTCGGAATTTTGAGGAAGAATTATGGCGGACGGGTTGGCGGAAAATGAACATCTGGGAACACGAATAACTTTTACTTGCCCCGTTTCGGAAGTGGAGCCGTATCTGTTTGAGCAAGTTATGGTGTAATAATAAGTTCCACGAGATTTGTAAGATAATTCCGAACCCGACAGCGGTTTTGAACCGGACCAATCTCCCGAAGCGGAACAGGAATCCGCTTTTTCGGAACTCCACGCGATCAGTATCGGGTCAGGATATTCAATAATACTCGGGACTCTTAATTCAATCGTCGGAGGAACTTTGAATCCGCCCCACCATTCCCAATTGCCCAATCCCAAATTATTGGAATTTTCCACCGTACCAAGACCACCAGGCATTGAAGCAGTAGATAATATTAAATCGGGTATTTTAAGTCCTAAAGATTGTGCAATAAACCCTGCTCCCGGTATAGGAATAAAAATGTTCACTATTCCAATTAACGTTGGTCCCAAAATCCCTCCAAACCCCGATTTACTGTCGCGATAACGAGCGTGACCGACTCTGCCGTCAGCGGATAAACCGTAAGTATCGCAATCAACGGTGGCGGTGGTTTTAAACCAGCCGTCTGATTCATCAAAAATGCATTTTGGTTTTGATATGTACACAATATCGCTGTTAAGCGGTCTGGTAACGGAGCCAACAGAACCGGCCTCTTCGTAATGACCGGTTACTGTGGGAATAAACATATCATTTTGAGTTACCCATCTCCATCCGCCGCCCACTCTTAAAAAATAAGTTCTGCCGTCTTTATAAACGGCGTCGGTGGCGTTCCCATTTTGGTCTATGCAAACCCCAAGCCATTGCTCGTAAAAAATATATCCGCTGTTGTAAAAATTTTCATCAGCGCATTTCGCTTTAATTTTTGACGTTTGATCCCCGTTTTCAATTCTTGTTATATACCCGTCGCTTATAAGCAAAAAACTGTAACTGTCCTGAACAAGTTTCGGATTTACGATAACGTCAACCTGATTTTTATTTTTATATTTTACCTGGGCGGTTAATTGGTTTTCAGTCAAAAGAGGGGTTTGATTCGTGGCAACCCTAACTTGCGCGACATAGGCGCCGATATAATCTCCGGAAAACCAAAAATATTCGCCTTGCGCGTATTCGGGCAGATAACTTCCGCGATAGTCGGTAATTTGATTCGTAACCGATTTTTCAAAAATTGAACTTGTATCGGGAGAAGAATCAGACGGCGCGTTTGGAGGAGAAACAAAATAACCGGTTCTATAATCCATAACGTTTAAACCGCCTAACGGCAATTGCGGTATTTCTTCAGCAAACGTTTTATGTGGCAGTAATTCGGCGGATAAAAGAAAAAGCAGAATTATAGCGACAATTTTTTTCGTCATATCGCGGGAAGGTAAATTATTTTCCTGTCATTGAGAACTTTTACCGTCAGATAATCTCCGACTTTCACGTCGTTAATGGACGATTTTATCATGCCGTTGTCGGAACCGGGAGCAACCTTTTTAAGGCGGATAAATTCATCTTTTTGGCCGATATTCACTTTGACAGCTATGTCTTTTTTCTCCTGAGGATTAAGCGGATTTATAAAAGAAGAAAGGATATTAATAACACTATTGTCTTTGGAAACAACTTTGCCGTAAATAATTTTTCCGGGCTTTAAAGAAACCAAATCTTCCAGCTGATTTTGAGAAATCTCGGTTTTTATCTTTGAAGCGCAGATTTTCTCCTTGTTGTTGGAAATCATCCAACTTGCTCCCAATACGCCCGCGGCAATTCCGACCAATAAAATTATTATTCCTCCCGCAATTAAAAGAATTGTTTTTTTCATATTTGTGCGTTGTTTTATTAATTAAATGAATTTTATCAAATTTAACCGACAAATAAAACAATAAAACAAATTATTGTGGATAATCCATTTTAGGAATCTATCGTTCTGGCGCTGATAGTGGTTTGGATGGGAATAGATATATTCATTCTTTGAACATCGGGTTCGGCGCTGGACACTGAAAGCCTGATGGTGATTCTGGGCGGATAACCGTCTCCTTGGTTATTGCCGAATAAATCAAAATTAAATTTGTCTATTTTCACATTATCGGCGGTGATTTTTTTGTAACAAAATCCGTTTATGTAATCGGGTTCTCCTCCCGCGCATAAATTAGGATTAGGGTTGTTCGGGTCCCACGCGAGAAACCCGGTTCCTTTTTCAATGGCGCCGTTGTTTAATCTGTAACGAATGTCAAAATTATTGGCATTAACAAATTGAAATTCGGTTTCCGATACTTTTGAGAAATTATAGCCGGTTCTGATTTCTCTTGTCATCTGTTCCAAAGCCAAACTCATATTGTCATTTGCCGCCATAAGAGACACGATAACGCGTTGCCCTCTCATCAACTGGATAAACCCTGTTACGGCAACGGCAATCAGCACCACAAATAACGACATCGCGACCAAAAGTTCAATAAGGGTAAAACCTTTATTCTTATTGCCAAATTGAAAGATTGAAAGATTGAAAGATTTCATATGATAAAATTACAAGATTGTTACTTAAAAAATTGAAAATTAATCTTTTAATTTTGCAATCTTGCAATTAACAATTTTTTAGGGTCTCCAATTAAAGAAATGGTTCTCAAGATTAATTTCATTTTTAATTCCGCCTCTTCCGGTCCATTTTACCGTTGAATTGACTTTTATTTCATCACTATTTACGGGAACGATATGAATAGTTCTGTAAAAAGCGGAGTTTTGTCCAACGGTGTAAGAAAAGACACCCGTTGAGGAATCAAATTTAATCGGGTTAGAACTGCCGCCCTGGCAATCAATGCTAGACAGCCCGGAAACGTTCATAGTTTTATAATCAACCTCAAAACATCTTTCACTGCCAAATCTTTCGTTCCACGGACGGCTTTGAATGATATTTGAATCTATCAGATTTTTTATCACTTCAATTCCTTCCGATGACAGATAATTGGCGGTAAACTGGTCGCTAACAACCCGATTCATGCTGGTTGAACGGGATATTAACCCCAAAAATCCCAAAAACCCGATTGTAAGCAGGCTTAAGGCAAGCATCATTTCAACCAAAAGGTAACCTTTTTGATTGCTAAATTGAAAGATTGAAAGATTGAAAGATTTCATAAAATAAAAATTGTTAATTGCAAAATTGAAAAATTGGGAGATTAAGTTCTATCTGGATTTATGTCTAAGTTTGGTTAATTCAGAGTTCATAAGATATTTAATAAAATTATTTGTCTTTGCAGATAAATTTGAACACTTACTTATAATAGTATCAAAATCAGCATTATTAATTAAACTGCTGTCAAGCGCTAAATAAGATTGAGAACGTAGTTCTCTTAAAGACCATTTGGCAATATATAAAAATTGAATAAGTTCTTTATTAGATCCTCTTTCAAATCCTTCGGCTATATTTGATGAAAACGAAACAACACAGCGTCTCATTTGATCACGAAGCGAAAAATCTTTAAAATTTGATTTTGACGATGTCGTATATATAATTTTGGCTAATAATCTTCTTTCTTGCCAAATTGGCAAATCTTCAAATTTTTTGAATGTCATAATTTTCAAATCTTGCAATCGTGCAATTAGCAATTTTTATTGGGCGGTGATCTGTCCGCTCGCGCTTACTTTTACGCTTTTTTCAGAATTATTATTTGAATATTTTATCTTAATTACGCCTTCTGATTTTGAAGGATTATTATCAATCACAACAGCGGGGTCGGGAGGAATGAAAACGATATTATTCAGGTCAAGCTGGCTAAAACTGATGTTTTTGTCCAAACTTATTTTCTCGGCGCACTCCGCGTAGTTTTGACAATCCCCCGCCGGATCGCCGTTATAAGCAAAGTTAATATCCAAACAATTTGGATCATTGGAAGGAGATAAATCTTTGAAAATAACAATATTATTGGGGGCGGAAAAACTGACCCCGTATCCGCAAGCGGCGGTTGTTTCACTGAATGATTCTATGCTCATAGCTTTCGCTTTTTCCAAAGCGCCGATTATTTTTGACTGGTCTTTGTATAAAATAAGCTGGCTTTCAGTGGTTCTGTTATAAAAAAGAAGCCCTGTTGAAAGCAATGTTATAATTCCGAAAACAACTAAAAGTTCGAGAAGGGTGAAGCCCTCGCGACTATTGCAAAATTTGAAAATTGAAAGATTGAAAGATTTCATATTGAAATTTGCAATTTGAAATATTTTTTTATCATAGGCCGAATAATTTAAAATAACCGTCCACAATCTGATAACCAAACAGAAATGTGGTTAACGCTCCAAGAGCCAGAAACGGACCAAGAGGCACGGCATCTTTTATTTTCTTTTTTTTTCTTATTATAAGAAATAAAGAGACAATCGCGCCAATCGTAAAAGATAAAAACAGCGCCATAAGAAAATCCGGCCAACCGAAAATCAATCCCAACGCAATCGCCAATTTAAAATCTCCCCAGCCCATAGCACAACCCTTGCTTAAAATAATAATCAAGCCGAAGAAGACTGCGCCTAAAAGAGCGGCGGACAAATGAGAAATTGCAAGGTTACAAGAGATTGGAAGATTGAAGAATTGAAAGATTGAAAGATTGGGGAAATAGCAAATCGCAGAATCAGAAAAAAGGTTAAACATTAAGGAATAGTGGCCGAGAAAAGATTGAAAGATTGAAAGATTAAAAGATTGAAAGATTATCAAAAAAATCCCTAAAGACCCTAAAAGAATATTTATCGAATCGGGAATGATATAAAGGCGGAAATCGATTATAGATAATAATAAAAGCAAAGAAAAAATTATCAGCCAAATAATAATGGTAAATAGTAAATAATAATTAGTAATTAAGTAATTAGGTAATTGGGTAATTGATTGAAAATTGAAAATTGGTAATTGGTAATTGGTAATTCTTGTCGGGACTAAAACGAAAATAATTCCCGATAAAAATTCAACAATCGGATATTGCCAAGAAATTTTATGGCGGCAGTTGCGGCACTTTCCTTTTTGCCATAAAAAACTGCATAAAGGAATGAGTTCATACCAAACAAGGGTTTTGCGGCAATTCATGCAATGCGAACGGCCGTTTATAATTCCTAAATCTAAAAGTCGTTTCCCTTCTTTATATCGAAGAGAAACGACATTTAAAAAACTTCCAACAGCCAAACCAATAATAAAAAGAAATAAATACATTAAATCCAACGTAAAGCATATAACATAAGATTTCTATGTTGTATGCTTCATGTTTTAGGTTTTATAATTAGAAATTAACGCAAAGATTCTGAGAACCGACAGAACAATCCAAAGATTGGGTGCAATTATATCCAGTAATCGAGCCGTGGTAAGATTCCTTTAAAGCTGAATGTCCGGAGGTTGATAAAACAGCCCCTAAAATATAGCCTTGCTTTCCGGCAGTTTCGTAACAATAAATGTAATTCTGCCCACTGCTTTCACTTAAGGGATCGTTGGGAACATTGGAAATACCCAGGTTGGCATTTACGATTTGAGTCTGTAAATCGCTCCAGGAAGTTGCCGCCGGGTACGCGCGAGTTTGAGTATAAATAGTTTCAAGATAGCTCTGTACTTTTTGTAAATCGGCGATTCTTCTGGAGTCATAAGCGCTTCCGCGAAATCCTCTTAATCCGACCAAAAACACCGACGCCAAAATGGCAATTATTGCTATAACTATGAGCATCTCAATGAGAGTAAATCCTTTCCTTCTTTGAAATATGAATTGTGAAACTTTAAACATAAAAATTTTTATTTTAATTTGTTTTCGACCTTAATGCCCAAAAGCATGTTTTAGGTTTTATGCTTACGATTTGAAATTCTGTATTAAATTATATATCGGAATTAAGATTGAAGCAAATAATACCCCAATGAAAATTCCGATGAAAATTATAAGAATCGGCTGGATAAGTTCCGAGAATCTGCCTATTAAATCATCCACATCGCGAGTGTAAAGTTTTGAAATTCTGGACAAAATTTCCTCAAGTCTTCCGGTAGACTCCCCGATTGCGATCATTTGACTGACTAGCGGGAAAAAATAAGTTTCATTTTCCTTCAAGGATGCCGAGAGAAGTTGCCCGCCCCTGACTTTCTCGGAAGTGATGTGAAGAATATCTCTAAAAACAAAACTGCCGATGGAGTGGCCGGAGATTTCCAAAGCCTGCGCAATCGGAATTCCGCCGGTGATTAAAACATTAAGAGATTCGGCAAATCTGGCAATATACATTTTTTTAAAAAGCATTCCCAATACGGGTATTCTCATTAAAAATTCGTCAAAAACAATTTTTCCTTCGTCGGTTTTAAAATAATCCAAAATAAGAAAGAAAATAGGAATGAAAATCGCAAGAATTATCCACCACCAATTAATCAGAAAATCTCCCATCCCGAGAACAAATTTAGTGAACCATGGAAGTTGAATGGTTGAGTCTTCAAAAACCGGTTTTATTTTTGGGAAAACGACCGTAACCATAAGCACTACAACAGCAAAAAATCCAAATAAAAGAAATGCCGGATAAATTAAAGCGTTTTGGATTTTCTGGCGCCACATTCTTTCTTTTTCCAAATAATCGGCGAGATATATTAACGCTTCTTCCAAGTGGCCCGTAATTTCGGCCGATTTTATTATACTTACATAAAATTCCGAAAATATTTTTCCTTGTTTTTCCAAAGCTTGCGAAAGAGATAAGCCGCTTTCAATATCGGATGTTATTTCATAAATAACCTCCTGGAGCATTTGATTGCCGGTTTGCTGTTGAAGATTTTTAATTGAATCAAGAAGAGGAACTTTTGATTCCAATAAAATTGAGAATTGGCGCGTAAAAATCATCAGGTCTTTTGATGTAACCCTTTTAATAATGCGGGAAATAAAATCGTACCAATGCGTCGTTTCAGCGCTTTCAATGCTTAAAATAAAAAGCTCGTGTCCGGCAAGGATATTAATTGCGCCTTCTTTACTAAAGGATTCAACATAACCGGCCTGTAATTCTCCATCTTTATTTCTGGCGGTGTATTTAAATTTCAAGAAAATTGAAAGATTGAAAGATTGATTATTGAAAGATTAATTTTTCAATTTTGCAATCTTGCAATTAGCAATTAGCAATTAGCAATTAGCAATTAGCAATTATTTTATCCTCTTTCCAAAAGTATTCTCAGTTCGCTTGTATTTAATGAATACATTTCGGCGTTATCCAGTGAAATTTCTTTCGCACGCACTAAATTAGCAAGCGAGCGATTTAAAGTAATCATTCCTTCCTGCATTGAAGTTTCAATAACCAAATCAATCTGGTAGGTTTTTCTTTCGCGAATCAAATTGCGGATAGCCGAATTGGTGATCATAATTTCACAAGCGGGAATACGTCCGCCTTCAATTCTTGGGATAAGTCTCTGCGAAACTATTCCTAAAAGAGTGGCGGCAAGCTGGGAAGCAACCTGCCCTTGCTGTTCAGCCGGAAAACTGTCAATTATGCGGTCAATAGTCTGGGAAGCGGAATTGGTATGAAGCGTTGAAAAAACCAAATGTCCTGTTTCAGCCGCAGTCATAGCGGTGGCAATAGATTCTTTGTCACGCATTTCACCTATTAAAACCACATCCGGGTCCTGCCTAAGAAGAGATTTTAAAGCAAAATTAAAATCCAAAGCGTCTATCCCGACTTCCCTTTGCGAAACAATGGACTTGTCTTGCGTATAAACATATTCAATAGGGTCTTCAATGGTAATAATATGGTCTGTTTCCCGATGATTTATTTCATCAACAAGCGCGGCTAAAGTGGTTGATTTTCCATGTCCCGCGGGACCGACAACCAAAACAAATCCTTGAGATGGTTTTGTAAAGTCATGGAGGATAGGCGGCAGGTTCAACTCTTCAATGTTTCTGATTTGGTTAGTGATAAGACGCAAAGCGGCGGCCAAATATCCTCTTTGATTAAATACATTAATTCTGAAACGCACTTTATCTTCAAAATTATACGAGAAATCTATTTCTTTATTTTTCAAAAAAATCGCTTTTTGCTCAGGAGTAAATAATTCATAAATCAGCCCTTCGGCTATTTCGGGCGTAATAATTGATTCGCGTTGGAGAGGAATTAAAATATCGTCAATTCTCATGGTCGGATATCGTCCAATGCCTATATGTAAATCCGAAGCGTTTTGTTTGGCGGCTGTTAATAATAATTCGTTGAGTTTTTGTTTGTAGTCCATATTTAAAATTAAAAAATTGCTAATTAAAAGATTTAAAGATTTTAATTTTCTAATCTTGTAATTATTAATAGTATACTATATTTCCGTAGTTTCCCTCAATACTTCCTCTATGGAAACTTGACCTTCAATAGCTTTTATAATTCCGTCCTGACGCAGGGTTATAATCTGCTGTCTTGTGGCTTCTTCTAAAATTTTTCCTTCGGTCGGACCGCTATTAATAATTTTTTCCAATTCGGGAGTCATTTTCAGAATTTCAAACAAAGCCACTCGTCCGACCACACCTTTATTTTTACAAACTTCACAACCGGTTGAATGAAAAATTTGATACGGTTCTTTAACAATGATGCTGTTTTTTATTTCCAACGCCAATTTATTTAAATTTCTTTTTATAATTTCTTGTATTTCCGGAGAAGCTGTTTCTCCTTTTTTACACGCACTGCAAAGCCGCAGAACAAGTCTTTGGGCAACCATTAAATTCAGGGACGCGGGAAGTAAAAATGCTTGAACTTTCATATCAATAAGCCGCGGTATAACTCCGATAGAATTGTTAGTGTGTAAAGTGGACAAAACAATATGTCCGGTAAGCGCCGCGTGTACGGCTAATCCGGCGGTTTCCTCATCGCGAATTTCACCAACCATAATGACATCGGGGTCTTGCCTTAATATCTGTCTTAGTCCGGAAGCGAAATCATATCCGATTTCCGGTCTTACCTGCGACTGATTTAATCCGTCCATAAAATATTCAACCGGGTCTTCCAAACTAACAATGTTGACATTGCCTTTATTTAACAATTGCATAACCGCGTAAAGCGTGGTTGTTTTGCCCGAACCGGTGGGGCCGGTAAGCAAAATCATCCCGTACGGCTTTTTTATGGCATCCTTGACTGTAGCCAAGTTTCTTCCGACAAGACCCAAATCTTCCAATCCTTTTAATCCCACAGTCGGATCAAGAACGCGAATAACGACTTTTTCTCCCACAGGAGTCGGGAATGTGGCAACGCGATAATCAATATCTCGGCCAAAAAGCAACGTTCTAAAACGGCCGTCCTGCGGAATTCTGTTTTCATCTATTTTTAAACTCGCTAAAATTTTAACCCGAGAAACAATAAGCGAGTGCAGTTCTAAGGGCAATGAAGCGACTTCCTGCAGTTCGCCGTCAATTCTAAATCTTATTCTCATTCTATTGCGCTGAGGCTCCATGTGAACATCAGAAGCTTTTCCCCAAACCGCTTCTTTTAAAGTGGAGGAAACAATTTTTATTATCGGAGTTTCATCCGAACCGCTGATTTTTTCTTCAAGCTGAATTGTTTGGCGAGAATCTTTTCCCTGTTGTATATTTAAATTTTGCACCGCCTCGTCAATTAAACTTCTATATGGAGAATATCTTCTTAAAACTCCTTCCCATGCGGAGGGGACAATGAGATAAACTCCCAAATTGATTTTTTTTTGTTTGGCGATAAATTTTATCGCTTCTTGCGCCGCCGAATTGTCCGGGTTAATCATCCCCACAATCAAAAGATTGTCTTTTATGCTAACGGGAATCAATTTATAATTGCGCGCGGTTTCTTCGGGAAAAATTTTAAGCAAATCATCGCTTATTTGAAGAGGGTCAATTTTTTTATAAGGAACGCCTAAAATCCGGCTTTTTGTTTCAGCTAATTTTTCTTCTTCCACTAAACGTCTCTCGGCAACAAGATCTTCAACAGGCCGGCGCGTTAACGCCGCTTCCTGTAGAATCATTCTTCCGGCTTCGGATTCAATTAAATTATTTTTGACGAGGGCGTCAATAAGAGTCTTGTTGTCCATAATATAATTACAAAATTGCAGATTGTAAGATTACAAGATTTAATTTTCTAATTTTTCAATTAGCAATTTATGGGAAAAATGGATTGTTTTTCCCTATGGATTCCTGAGGAGCGGGATTAAATTCAACAATGTTTTTTAAGTTTTTTGAAGATAAATTATTCAACGCTCCCTGAAAATCAAAATTTAATTTGCTGATTTCGGAAATAGTTTTTAATTTCGGAGAAATAATCGTTTCTACCAGCGGCGGGGTTATAAAAAACAAATAGTAAACTGCCGTTCCAATAGCCGCCACAATAAAACCGATTACAACAACCGCAGACCAATTTATTTTCTTTTTTTCTTCTTCAAATGTTATAGCCATGAAATAATATTGCTAATTGCCAGATTGCTGATTGAAAGATTTAAGATTTTTTATTTTGTATTTTTATCAATTTTTCAATTTTCAATCTTTCAATTTTGCAATTTTTATTGTGTTTGATAATAGGCGTCTATTTCAAAATTATAATTAAGTGAATTTGCGCCGGTCGAACCTCCGTATTTTTCTAATTTTAAACTACTAAAATTAAAGAGCCGCGCGTTGGATTCCATGTCTAACATAAAACTCTTAAAAGATTCATAACTGCCGGCAAGTTGCCCTGAAAATCTTAATGTTCCAACGCCCTTAATTAAAGAAGGGATTAATGAAGGTGTTATCGCCAATTCTTTGGAACCGATGGTTTGAAGCCGCAATCCATTTTTAGCGGCAATCCCGCTAATCTGATAAACGGCTTGGGGAACGGCGGAGTTAACCGGCAAAATAGCGGAAATGCTATTTTGAGCCTGAGCGGAATCCTGATAAAATGAAAATAGATTTTGTGTTTGATTGACAATATTTTGCATATCGTCATATTGCTTTTCTTTGGAAATTAATTCGCTTTTTTGCGCCTTGGCTTCTTCGTATGCCGTCTTAATAAGATTAGAATAAATCAAAACAGAACCGATTAATAAAACGACGGAAATTAAAATACTTAAAACTCTTTTAAAAGAATTCTTCATCCCAGTAATATTACTTTAATAAGTTAAAATTCATCCTAATTGAAAAAATAATTCCTTCTCCTTTTATATCCGACATTTTAGAGCTATTTAAAACAACTCTGACAATTTGAGAAGATTTTCCGAATATTTCCATTTGTTGAGAAATTATTTCATAATTTGGAGCTATACCATCTAGTTTAACTTCCGAATTTTTAAAATCAAAATTGGTATTTCTGTAATAAACGCTTTTAATGGTATTTTTTTCAAGAAAATCAAAAAATGCGGACGCTAACCGGCGATCCTGAATCAGACTTTGAATATTGTTAAGCTGGGAATAAAAGACCATAAAATTTTTTTCCTGTTCTTCAGAAAAAGAAGCGTTGAGCTGGGTTATGTTTTGGTCAACTTTTTCCAGTTGCGTTTTAACATACGATTGATAACCAAGCTTTATTCCCAAAAATACCGCGATCATAGTTGTAAAAGCAATCGCGCTGAAAGTAAATAACTTCCACGGCCATCCGATTGATATATTCCCGCCTTTTTTTAATTGTTCTTCAAGAAAAGATTGAGTGTAAGGCACAATAATAATTGCTAATTACTGATTGCTAGATTGCTGATTGAAAGATTTAATATTTTTTAATTTCATAGTTTCTCATTTAATTTTTCAACTTTCAATCTTGAAATTTTTTAAATGAATTCCCGAATTCCCAGTCCGATTGCGACGGAAAAACTTGGCCCTAAATCCTTAATAATCGGTTCAATAGCCGCGGGATAAGAAACCTTTAAAAATGGATTTCCGACATAAACAGGCAGTCCGATTTGTTCTGTAAAATAATCAGTAATTCCCAGAAGTTTCGCTCCGCCTCCGGCTAAAATTATCTGTTCAATATTCCGGCTGAAACTTTTTTCGTAATTATTTTTCGCTCTTTTCGCTTCCGATATTATAGCATCCAGCAGGGGCAACATCAATGTGGATAATTCATATTCTCCGCCTCTTGCGACTATTCCCTGTTCTTTTTTTAATTTTTCAGCGCGTCTGATATTTATTCCCAAACCGCTTGCTAAAGTTTGCGTTAAAGACGCGCCGGCAAAATCAGATTGGTAATTATATTTCAGCGCTCCATTGTCAATCGCGGCGATATTTGTGGACCTGGCGCCGACATCAACAATTAGAGTTGGTTTAGGTTCCTGATAAGCAAGCGCTCTTATAATACTAAGACTTTCAATTTCAACCGATTTAAGAACAAGGCCGGCAAGTTTAAAAATTTTTTTATACTTTTCAATCACTTCATTGGGGACGGAAACAAGGAGAATTTGCTGTTTAATAAACCCCTGATCGTCCTGTCTTTCGCCCACCATAAACCAATCCAGAGTAACTTCCGAAACCGGCAAAGGAATATATTGTTTTACCTGATATTGCATAGTTTTAGCAATATCCTCATTTTTCATTTGAGGAATTTCAAGAAGAGTGGTAAAAACCGAAAAGGGCGGAATAGAAGCAACTACTTCTTTAGCCTTGAATTTAGATTGGGATAAAATGGTTTTTAAAAGTTCCACCGTGTCATTCTCCATTAATTTAAGAGAGCTTGTTTGGATGGCGTTGTTTATTCTTTCCAAATGGCCGTAACTTTCCAAAATGCCGTAGTTTTTAAGTTCGGGGTTATACTTCCCTTTGGCAATTTCAGCTATTTTTATGGCGGTAGTCCCGATATCAACGCCTAAATAAGATTGAGAACTAAATAAATTTTTAATAAAATTAAGCATATCCAATAAAAATTAAATCTGTTGAATTGCGAAGTTTAAAACGCAATTTTTATTTTTTATCTAATCAAAATGGTTTTTCAACTTAAAGAGTTTGTTTTAAATATTCTTTTTCCTCCTATTTGCGCCAATTGTCGCAAGCGTATCATTGCTGAAAAAAACAATAAATTTGTTTGCGATGACTGCTTGGCTTTAATTCAAATTAATAATACGTTATTTTGCCCCATATGCCAAGCGAGATTGCCCGAAAACAAGCGAATATGCGGCCATAAAAATGAAAAATTTAAAGAGTTTCCTTATTTGCTTGGAGCGGTTTCCGATTTTAACAACGAGACACTGCAAAATTTGATTTATAATTTTAAATATCAGCATCTTAAATGGCTTGCGCCGGCGCTGGGAAACATAATGGTTTCTTATTTGAAAACGATGAATTTAAAACTTAATGATTTCATAATAATACCAATTCCCCTGCATAAATCACGGGAACGTTTTCGCGGGTATAATCAGTCGGAATTATTGGCTGAATTTGTCGGCAAAGAATTTAATTTGGAAGTCAATCCTGTTTTAAAAAGAATTAAAAAAACTTGTCCGCAAGCGCAAGAAAAAAAATATGAAAACAGGAAGAAAAACACGGCCGGCGCGTTTAAAATATCGGATTTTAAATCCGCCGCGGATAAAAATATTATTTTAATTGACGACGTGTACACTTCAGGCGCCACTATAAGCGAAGCCGCCAGAACTTTAAAAGAGGGCGGCGCAAAAAATATTATCGCCTTGGTTTTGGCAAAAGCGTAGAAACGGCAGTTAGTATTAAGATTAAATATTATTTTGAACTACCGGCATTCGCATAAATCTACATAGATAATCAGTTTATTGAATTAATGGCGATGGCCGCGATAAAGACTAATGCGCTGATTACGAGATTTACAAAACCTAAAACATAGGAAAAAAATCTTTCCCGACTGTAAATAAAATCGGATAAAAATAAATTTACCAAAAGAATTGTCATTTCTAAAAATAAAATTCCGAACATCTCAATCTTGTTTCCGATATGGTCAATCCCTTTATACGCGTCAAAATGAATTATTACGGGTTCGTTTTTATTCCCAAAATCGGCGAAAATAACACCGGCAGCTGCCAAAAAAATAATAAAGCTCGCCGCAAAAATTATTTTGAGATTTTTATCGTTTTTAATTTTAGAAATCATAAAGTAAGAGGTTAGTTATTATAATTTCTTAATTACCTAATTACTCAATTACTTGATTGCCTATCCCCTTAATCTTTTCAAAATTTCTTCTTCCACTTCACGGCGTTCGCGACCGTATTTTAATCGGGATAATTCTTTTAATTTTTCAATATTGCCTTCGTTGCCGGGACCGAAAGGAATAGTTTTAATATTAAACGGATTGGTTGTCTGGCCGTTTACCAACATTTTTATATAAGCGTTAAAATTGGCGATATTAATCAAATCATTTTGGTCAAAAACCGGCTCAAATTCCTTCACTAAAAATTCCGCGTCCTGCACACCGACCCTGAAAACAATTTTTGAACCGACATTTCCAAAAATAGCATCCCTGATTTTTTCCGTGAGTTGGGCGATAAATTGGTGCGCCACAGTGATATTTAAGCCGTATTTTCTGGCTTCGGAAAGAATGGCGGAGATAGAATCGGTGGAAAAATTTTGAAATTCATCAATAAATAAATTAAAGTCGCGTCTGTTTTTTTGTTCGGTGTCAACACGCGACAAGGCGGCCATTAAAATCTTTCCGACAACAATCATGCCGAGAAGGTTCGCGTTAATATCGCCGATTTTCCCCTTGGACAAGTTAACCAGTAAAATTTTCCCGCCATCCATTATTTGGCGAAAATTAAAAGCGGATTTCGGCTGGCCAATAATCGGGCGCAGATAATCGTTTGAAATAAAATTGTTAAATTTGGAAGTGATATAAGCGGACATATTGGCGAGAGAATGTTCCCCGCTGGCTTTAACCGCTTCTTTTTCCCAAAAATCAATCACAGTCGGATTGGCAATGCGCGCAAGTTTTCTGTTTCTGAATTCAGAGTCCGTAAATATGCGCGGAATTTCCATTAAAGTGGCAGGTTCGTTCGCCATATCTTCCATTAAAAGCAGAATTGCGTTTTTGGTGTATTGCTCAAACATCGGACCGCCGGCGACCTTCATATCGTAAAGTTTGTCCAAAATACTGAACATCTCGTTGACAATAAAAGTTTTTTGCTCCGGTTTGTTAAAATCGTATTCAAATATATTCATTCCAAGCGGCTTTATTAAATCGCCCGGGTCAAAAATAATAACATCGTCGGCTCTGTGTTGAGGAATAAAATTCAAAACGGATTCAATCAGTTCTCCGTGCGGGTCTATTATGGCAATGCCTTTTCCCTTTTTGATATCGTCAGCCGCCATATTAACCATTAAAGTTGATTTTCCCGTCCCGGTTTGCCCGATTATGTAAATATGGCGTTTTCTGTCTTCGTCTCCGATGTAAATTTGTTTTCTTTCTCTCCTAAAAGCGCTTTCCCCTATTAAAGTTCCTTCACGTAAAAGATTGTTCGGAGGAATCGCTTCTTTTGCGTGAACCCATTTGATATTGGGAATGTCCGTGGATGATGTCGGTAAATGAAAAATACTGGCGAGTTCTTCGGTATTTAAAATAACGGCGTCGCTTTCGTTAAAATATCTGAATGAATACTGATAAAAAAACTTTTTAAGGTCGCGCGGTTTGATAATTTTAAATTCCTGTCTCAAGGGAGCGGTAAACTGGGAAAACCCGTGAGTGATTCCCTCTAAAATGGCGTTGGCTTGATACGGGCTGGGAGCCGACGCGAGCGCGCGGATATTGACAAGCAAAAGAGGTTTGGATATTTTAGCTTCTACGGACTTTACCGCTTCTTCATTAATGATTGTTTTTTCTTCTTTGTTTTTTTCGCTTGTCCCCAGCGCGGCTTTTTTAATATCTTGAAAAGTGATTTTTGGACCCTGTAAAACTTCTTCGGCTTTCGCTCCTTGTTTTAGCCGTGAAATTATATGTGTTAAGGATTTTTTAGCGCTTTTGGGCGCGAGCTTGGCTAAAATCTGGATTGCGCCGCCCTCGCCAATTTCGTTTATTTTTGAAAAAGCGGAAAGAATGGGCGCGAATGTGTCAATATTCGCTTCCATGTACGTTCTAACAGGCAAAGCGTAAGAATATTTTTGTTTTAAAAAAACTCCCGTGTTTTCGCCCGACGAACTGAAAATATTATAATCGTCAACCGGCTCTATTTGCGCGTTTTTAAATAATCCCTCAATTTGACGGCTGACAGTTTCCAGTGAATTTTTCGGCACGCCCACGTAAAAATGAATTTCTTCGCCAATGTGATGAACCGCCGCCTCAAGCGAAAAAGGAGTGTTTAGTCCGGATAAAATACTTGCCAGCTGGGCAGTGGCGTTTATTTCATCTTTCCAATCCGCGGTTTGATTAGAATCTTTTTTTGATTTTTGAGACAAACGAATTGAAAGCAACCTTAAATCCAGAGATTTTAAAAGACGGATTGTTTTGGCTTTTTTAAAGACAAAAAATAAGGTTGTTGCCGCCAAAACAAAAATTATCGCTATAAAAACAGGTTGAAATAACATTTTTATGTTTTAATAATGTTTCTCTTTTTTAATTCCTCGTATAATTTATCGGCGAGCGCGTCATGAAAAGCGTCCAAAAAAAATGGTTCTTCATCGCGGGCTTCAGCGACGGCTTTTTCTATCCCTTTATGAAAAACCATATCAAGAAGTTTTTCCACTTTTAGTTTCATTTCCGGCGATGAATCCTTCATATAATCGGGCAGAATTTTGCTTTCTGTTTTGTCTGATATTTTTTTATTGTCGTCGTCCGTTTGCGGAACCGAAGGAATATTTTTAATTATGGGCGCAAGCGCCTGTTTTACTATTTTTTTGGACGGCGTTTCATTTGATTCCGCGCTTAATTCCCTGACTTCATGCGCAAGCCGTTCAATATCTTTTTCCAATATGTTATTATTGTACATAAGAAAAATTGCAAGATTGAAAGATTGTAAAATTGAAAAATTTTAATTTCCAATCAGCAATTCACTAATCCCGTTGTATGAATAAAAAAACTTTACTGCTTTTGTTTGTTATTTTAATTATAGCGGGGTTTTTCCGCTTATACAATCTAAACAAATTGCCGCCGGGACTTTATCCGGACGAAGCGATGAACGGAAATAACGCGCTTGAGGCAATTGCCACCGGAAATTGGAAAATGTTTTATCCCGAAAATAACGGACGAGAGGGATTATTTATAAACATTCAATCATTGTCAGTGATATTATTCGGGAATCAGCCATGGGCATTGCGGGGAGTGAGCGCGATATTCGGAGTATTAACTGTCTTAGGAGCTTATTTTTTAGCGAAAGAACTGTTTAAAAATTATTCAATTCCCGATTATCAAATATCAAATAATTCTCAATTATCCAGTAATCAAATTGAAAATTATGAAAAAATTGCGTTGTTTTCATCATTTTTACTCGCCACGTCTTTTTGGCATATTAATTTTTCACGCATAGGATTTCGCGCCATAATGGCTCCGTTTTTTTTGACATGGTCTTTATATTTCTTTTTGAAATCGCTGAACGAATTTAGGTATTATGATTTTTATAAATTCAGGCGGAATTTTTCTTTAAGCAAAAATAAATATATTTTTAACGCGACAATAGGCGGATTGTTTTTTGGGTTGGGATTCCATTCATATATCGCGTATCGGGCGGCTCCGGCGATATTTTTCTTGATTTTGGTTTTTTATGCGGTTAAAAACAAAGGGTTTTTGGATATGAAAAAATTGGCGATAATGTTTGTTTCTTTTTCCGTCGCGGCAATAATCACTGTCGCTCCGCTGGGATGGTATTTTACGAAACATCCGCAGGACTTTTTCGGGAGAACAAGCCAAATTTCCGTTTTTTCCTCGCCTACCCCCCTAAAAGATTTATCGCTGAATATTTTAAAAACCGCGGGAATGTTTAATTTTATCGGAGATAAAAATTGGAGACACAATTATGATAGCAGACCGGAACTTTTTTGGCCGGTCGGAATTATTTTTCTAATCGGAATATTTTTAGGATTTTATTCGTTATTTAAAAGAATAAAAATTTTTTCTCGTCAACAAAATGAAAAGCATAAAATTATAAACGAGCAAAATTTCCCGTTTTTAATTTTATTTTCATGGATGGCGGTCGCGGCTCTCCCGATAGTCATATCAAATGAGGGGTTGCCGCACGCGTTGAGAGCCATACTTTTAATTCCGCCGATTTTTATTTTAGCCGGTTTTGGCGGAATTTGGCTTTATGAATTGATAAAAAATAAAATAAATCGTTACAATAAATTTCAAAAAATAATAATCAATTTCGTTTTGATTTTAATTCTCTCGATGATGACTTACGAAGCGTACGACACATATTTTATAAAATGGGGACAAAACCCGAATACGCAAGGAGCTTTCGCGCAAAATTACGCGGATATGGGCAACACGTTTAATGCCCTCCCGCGAGAACTCCCTAAATATGTGATAGTAAACGCCAATGGAACGGATGTGCGCGGGATTCCAATGCCGTCTCAAACAATAATGTTTATAACTGATACGTTTACGCCGGAAAAACAGAAAGAAAAAAATATTTTTTATGTTTTGCCCGATAAAGCAAATGAAATTATCCCCGGAGCTTATGTAATAGAGATGAGATAAAATAAGAAAAATACATTATAGAATATGAGGTTTGGAATATGAAATTGAAGTTTTTTAATTTAATTGTTTTGGCGGCGCCGCTTTAAATGATTTTGAACGACGCCTGCGGGTAATTTTGCCTTATTGGCGCAGGCTTTAGCAGTGATTTTTTCAGATAATAACTGGGTTTTTGGGTGATTCTTGCCGATATTGACATTTCTTTTTTTAGTTGTATGCTTAAAAAAGCATTAAAAAGCTTAATTAGTTTTAAGTTTTTGTTTTATAAATCAATAGGAGGGAAGAAGAATGAATACAAAGAATGCAGTTTTGTTAGCGGTAATTGTTGTAGTTTTAGCTTTTTCGGCGGTTTTGGTTTTGGGAAAAATTAACATATGGAATTATGAACACCGGCCTGCATTAATGCAGTGGTGTTCCGGAGATAAGGAGCCGATGGAATTTTCAGTATTACCTTCGGAACTTTATGTAAGAGCCTCGGAAAAGTGCGAAATTTGGTCGCCTAAATTCCGCGGCGCCATATATTATTACGACGCCAGAGGAGAAAGAAAAAGTCAGAGGCTTGGAGCCGATGAGCGCGCTTATCTTACCGGTAAAGAATCTCCAAGATTTGAATTTGTTTTCAATACCGGTGATAAAGCGCATCAAATGATCGCTTGGGTTACCCGATAGTGGCGCATTGCATTGCGCCAAAAATATAACAACAAACTATAAGAGCAGTGGAAAGAATTTCGCTCCCCTGCTCTTTTCATTTTTTAACTTGACAGTTCAATACTGAATTGTATAAATGTTAGCAGCAGTTAATTAATTATTAAAGGGGAATAAAGATGACAGGAAAATTATTGGCTGTATTGGTTATTATTGCGGCTTTTGGTATTTGTATTTTAAACAACAATGTTTTAGCCGAAAATTGGTAAAAGAGCAGAAATTAAAATTGTTCCTGCTCTTTTTTATTTTTAATAAAAGTGAACCGATTTTTTTTATTTTTGCGTATCTTTTAAAATATTTTCAATATCGCGGTTTAATTAATTAGACTGCCCGGCAAATATTGACAATTGAACAGTATTTTAATACGCTTTAGCTTATATTTTAGAACTTTTAAAAATTAACAAATTTACGTGTTTATGGCTCAAATAGAGTATAAATACGCTTTTGCAGGGAAAAGGCTTTGAAACTAAGAAGCCGTTAAGCCGAGGGATTAAGTTCCCGCCCTGCTACCACCAAGACTCGGTTAGGAAAACATGCGAGTTCACATTCGCAAAAGTTCCTTTCCGAGTCTACCAAAATACGAAATGGTATTCGGACTGTGGCGCAGTCCGGCAGCGCGCCAGCATACCAGCTGGAGGTCGGAGGTTCAAATCCTCTCGGTCCGATCATTTCTCTTTAATTTTCAAAGGGGACGTAAAAGCGGGATTTTTTAAAACTATAAAAAATCTTAGTCATAGGATTATATCCTATCGTCCCCACCATATTTTTTAGTCAATTTTTTTTAATCGCCTTCGGCAGATTTTTTGGGATTTATCCTTTACGAATCTTTCGGAGGTTATTTTTTTAAAATACATCTGCTGAAGAATAAAAAATCTGCAACAATAATCAAAAAACAAGGCTTTATAATCGGTAAAAATCAATATAAGATAAATTAAATATGATTAATAAAGATTACATTAAAGAATTAAAAGAGCGGGGCAAAAAGTCGCATATTTATAGGCGTTTCCAGCTGATTGGTTTGGAAATCGCCCATTTATTGAATGATGAAAAACATAAGGCTCTTTATATGGGGCTCGCCAAGAAATACGACGAGGGAACTTTAATGGGCATCGCCCGCGATGTTTCAGACAGAAAAAATATTAAAAATAAAGGCGGGTATTTTATGAAAGTTCTGCAAAGCAAGGCGATTTTAAAAAAGAGAATTGTGTTAAAAAAATTTAAAAGTAAAAACAAGAGTAAAAAATAAGTTTGTTATAATTATCATAAATTAAATTTATTATCGTAGTTTTGTCAATGTGAATATTTTTACCATAAACAATAAAAGAGAGGAAAAATTTCTCCGCAAAAAGACGGCGGATTTTGATTTTTCCAATGTTTCAAAAAAAGAAATTGCCGACCTAATCAAAAAAATGCGTGAAATTATGAAAAAAGAAATTGGAATTGGATTGAGCGCAAATCAAATCGGTTTGGATATGCGATTATTTGTGGCAGAAATTCCGCAACACGATAAAACTTTTAAATTTTTTTCCGTGTTTAATCCGAATATAATTAAAACTTCAAAAGAAACTTCTGTTTTGGAAGAAGGGTGTTTAAGCGCGCCGGGATTTTACGGAGAAGTTAAAAGGCTAAATAAAATCACTCTTGAGGGTTATGATAAAAACGGCAGAAAAATCAAAATAAAAGCGCAGGGACTGACTGCGCGCGTTTTTCAACATGAAATTGACCATCTGAACGGCATATTGTTTATAGATAAAGCCGTAAATTTACGTAAAATCACCAAGTTGTCGGATTTAAAATCTCAAGAAACTATTTAACCGACAATATTGTGTAAATCCGCCAAAAAAGAAGAAACGTCCAAATAAAGATGGTTGAACATTAAATAAATCACCTCCGGTTTGGCAACGGGTCCGATAGCGATTATTTTTTTCCCCATTCCGTAAGCGGCACCCGCTTCAACATGCGAAGAATCTCCCGCGGGCAAAAGCAGGATAAGCGCGTCGCATTCTTTTAACCCTTTGATTTCAAAATCAAAAATCTGAGAAATTCTTGGGTCGTTTCTCCAATTAGCCAGCGCTTCGCTGAAAACTTTCATTTCCGCTTCAATGGGCATACCCGTTAAAAGGTTTGCTCCGCTTTCAAGAAAAGAATAGACTTGATGCCCTCTCCCTTTCAGTTCTTCGCTGAGCCGTTCAACTTCTTCTTTATTTTTCCACCTGGATGCAATAAAAAATTTCATTGGTATAATTATATAAATTGTATATTTTTAAAGCAAATACGAATGTGGATAATAATCGTCAATAATTGAAACTTGATTTACAACTATGAAATTTGTGTTTTTTGGAACTCCCGAGTTCGCTAAAATTGTTTTGGAAAAACTGTTAGAAAACGGATATGTCCCGTCGGTTTTGGTATGCAATCCCGACCGTCCGACTGGAAGAAAAAAAATAATTATTCCCCCGCCGACTAAAATTTTAATACAAAGCAACGCGGAAAACGCCGGACGGATAAAAATTATGCAACCGGAAAAATTGGACGAGGATTTTAAAAATAAGATAAAAGAATTGGAGCCGGATTTTTTTGTAATCGCAGCTTACGCCAAAATAATAACGCAAGACGTGATTGATATTCCAAAATTCGGGATAATCGGAGTGCATCCGTCGTTACTTCCAAAATACCGCGGTTCTTCCCCTATCCAGACCGCAATACTGGACGACGAGAAGGAAACGGGAGTAACGCTTTATTTTGTGGATTCAAAAGTTGACCACGGACCGATAATCGCCCAAAAAAATTTGGAAATAAACGATATGAATTATTCCGAACTTCAAAAAAAATTAGCCGGGTTGGGAGGAAATCTTTTAGCCGAAAATTTTCAGAAATTAATAAAGCAGGAAATTAAACCCCGAATTCAAATAGAATCGGACGCGACTTTTACGAAAAAATTTATGACACACGACGGTTTTATAGACCCCGCCGATTTGGAAAATGCGCAAAACGATGGAGGAGATTTGGCAAAATCAATTTATCAAAAAATAAAAGCTCTTAATCCGGAGCCGGGGGTTTGGACTGAAAAATCGCGGTTTGGTGGAGGAAAAAGAATAAAAATTTTGGAAGCAACGCTTAACGCCGAAAGAAAATTAAAACTTAAAAAAATTCAAATTGAGGGGAAAAATCCGGTAATATTAAATTAAAAATAAAATGATTTTTATTGAGAATTTTAATTTCTATATGAAGGAATTTTTGCCCGTCCGAGCGAGGCGGAAAACGCAAACTTTACAAACTGGCTGCGGGACTAGGATTCGAACCTAGATGACGACTTTCAGAGAGTCGCATCCTACCATTAGATGATCCCGCATTATAAAATTCGCAATTTATAATTAACAATAAAAATCTAAATCTGTCATTTAAAAATTTACAGTAAAAACTCGCTTAATTCAACTTAAAATTTAAGTTTTTACCGCATATTATTCGGCCATTTTTTTAAGTTTTTCCGTTTCAATTTTAGTAAGCGGGCGGAATTCGCCAACCGCAATATCGCCCAAATGAATATTGCCGATTCTTATGCGCTTCAATTTCGTAATTGTAAGATAAAGCGCGTTCGCCATTCTTCTGATTTGATGTTTTCTCCCCTCTCTTAAAATAATTATAAACGTACGGGGGTTTAACAGCCTGACTTTGGCGGGTAAAGTTATTCCTTCTTCCAGTTTAATTCCATTTTCCATTTTTTTAATTTTTCCCGGACTGATTTTTCCGCGAACGGAAACCACATATTCTTTTTCAATTTTATGACCGGTTCCGGTAACGGCGGACGTTACCACTCCGTCATTTGAAAGCAATAATAATCCTTCACTGTCTTTATCCAGTCTGCCGACAGCGTTCAAATTTTTGAATTGCGGGAAAAATTCAAATACAGTAATCCCTTCCGATTTATTTTTTGACGAGACAATCCCTTTTGGCTTGTTTATGGCAATAGTTATTTTTTTATTTGATTCGGATCTGCCGGCTGATAAAATTTCTACTCTGTCTTTCGCGGGGTCAATTTGAACGCCGAGTTCTCGCACGATTTTCCCGTTTACGGCAATAAGCCCTTTGCGAATGCAATCCTCTGTTTCTCTGCGGGATAATATTCTTTTTTGCGAAAGGTATTTTTGTATGCGCATTATTCAATACTAAATGAAATAGCCGCAAAAATGAAGCAAATTGACCGGACGGCCTTAAATTTACAGGCTATTGACAAATCATTTAATTCCGTTAAGATGTAATTAGTATCTTAAAAATTTAATTTATACGGTTTGTGGGAACGAGCCTCATATTACAATCTATTTAAATTTACTCGTTTTCACAAACCGACCAATCCTCCTATAAAAGGGCTTATCTTTAAAAGGCCCTTTTCTATTTTCATATCTGTTAAAAAAAAATTTTAGAGTACAATTATGGGAATGAAAGAATTATCCAAAATATTGTTTTAAAATATGCTTATTGACGATGTTAAAATAAAAATCAAAGCAGGAGACGGCGGAAGGGGCGCGGTGGCGTTCAACAAAAATATGCTTAGTTTGGGACCGTCCGGCGGAAGCGGCGGAAGCGGCGGGAGTATTTATTTTGAAGGAGTTTCCGATTTGAACGCTTTAAGCCAATTTAGATATAAAAAAGAAATCAAAGCCCAGAAAGGAGGCGATGGAAAACCGCAGTTTAATGACGGAGCAGACGTGGGAAATCTTATTTTAAAAATTCCAATCGGCACGGTGGTTTATAATCTAAACACAAATCAAATTTTTGAAATCACGAAAATTGGAGAAAAAATTTTAGCGGCGAAGGGCGGGCGTGGCGGAAAAGGAAATTATAAATTCCGATCCCCCACTAACACCAGTCCGAAACAATTTAAAGAAGGAACGCTTGGAGAAGAGTTTGATATGCGGCTGGAATTAAAATTAATTGCCGATATCGGATTTGTCGGATTACCCAATGTCGGAAAATCCAGTCTGCTTAACGAACTGACAAACGCAAAAAGCAAGGTGGCTAATTATCCGTTTACCACTTTGGAACCGAATTTGGGTTCTTATTACGAATTAATTTTAGCGGATATTCCCGGGTTGATAAAAGGCGCTTTTGAAGGAAAGGGGTTGGGAATAAAATTTTTAAATCATATTGAAAGAACAAAAATAATTTTCCATTTTATTTCCAGCGAATCAGAAAATCCGTCAAATGATTACAAAACAGTTAAAAAGGAATTGGAATTATTTAATAAAGAATTGATTAAAAAACCGGAATATCTTTTTTTAACAAAAACAGATATGATTACTCTCAAAAAATTAAGAGAAAAATTAACAGCGCTTAAAAAATTGAATAAATCGATTGTTCCGATTTCCATTTACGATTGGAATAGTTTGGAAAAAGTAAAAAAGATTTTAAATAAAATAAAAAAAGAGAAATAAAAACATGAAGATTTCAATTATAGGTACAGGATATGTCGGGCTTGTTACAGGCGCATGCATG
>JASEIG010000006.1:12052-44812 GCA_030017615.1 Patescibacteria group bacterium | reverse complement strand
GCCAGCCGATTTTAAGCACAAAATTGAATTTTTTGTCTTTGTTCCGCAAAGCGGAACGCCAGAAGCGGGCTTTTCTAAATTAAAACTATGAAATACTTTATCTACACAAGAAAATCAACGGATAGTGAGGAACGCCAAATTTTAAGTATTGAATCTCAACTTTCTGAATTAAAAGAATTTGCCGCCAAAGAAAAACTTGAAATCGTCGCCTCGCTTTGCGAGGCGCAAACCGCCAAAGAACCTGGCCGAAAGATTTTTGAAGAAATGCTTGATCGGATTTGCGCTGGCGAAGCCAGCGGAATTTTGGCTTGGCATCCGGATAGATTAGCCCGTAATTCAATAGACGGAGGCAAAATTATTTATCTGCTGGACACAGGAAAGATTTTAGATTTGAAATTTCCGACATTTTGGTTTGACTCAACATCGCAGGGAAAATTTATGCTAAACATTGCCTTTGGCCAAAGCAAGTATTACATAGACAATCTTTCGGAAAACATCAAACGAGGACATCGCCAAAAACTGCGAAAAGGAATTTGGCCCAGCTTTGCCCCTCTTGGTTATCTAAATAACCACAAAACAAAAACGATTGATACCGACAAAGAGAAAGCGCCGGTAATCCGAAAATGTTTTGAACTTTATGCTACTGGTGATAACACCCTTAAAAATATTAAGCAGTTTTTGGCCGATACCAGAATTGATAGCTACAAAGGCAATGCTCTTTCTTGTTCCTGTGTCCAACGGATGTTGAAAAATCCTTTTTACTACGGCGTTTTCAAATTCAACGGCGAAATATATCAAGGCACGCGCGAGCCAATTATTTCCAAGAAACTTTTTGATTCTGTTCAACAAGTTATGAATAACCGAGGCAAGAAAAAGAGAAAGCGAAAGCACGAGTTTGCTTTTTCGGGGCTTATGCGCTGTGGGTCTTGCGGTTGCCTTATTACTGCCGAAAAGCAAAAAGGACATCACTATTATCGCTGCACCAAGAAAAAGCAAACTTGTAATGAAAAATATTTGCGCGAAGAAAATCTTGTTGAACAAATGAAAAACTGGATTCAAAAAGTTTCTTTACCTGACGATTGGGTAAAAAATATGCTTGCCGAGATAGACAAGGAAAAAGAGCAGGCCAAGTTAGAGAGTTTGTCTTTTGTTCAAAATCTCCAAAAAGAAAAAACTGAAATTGAGCAGAAAATGGACAAATTGCTCGATTTGTTTATTGAGGGCAAAGGAATTTCACCCGAAGAATACCAAGCTAAAAAAACAAAACTGCTCAACGAGAAACTGGACATTGAGCAGAAAATCAGAGATTTTGAACAACAAGGAAATAATTGGCTCGAACCGAACGGAAATCCGTCAATTTCTAAAAAATGTCGGCTCGAACTTTATTTTGAAAGACAAAAAATTCAATTTTGCGCCTAAAATCGGCTGGCGAGCCCTCGCAGAGGGCGAGCCAAACCTTTCTTTTTCCAACTGGCGGAAGGGGCGGGATTCGAACCCGCGAGAGGTTTTACCCTCTACTCGCTTTCCAAGCGAGCGCACTAGACCAACTATGCGACCCTTCCCAATGACTAACGATTTATGACCAACGACCAACAACTAATGATAAATGATAAATAACAATAATTAATAATTAATAACAAATAACTAGCAACTAACTAGTAACTTATAGTTAAACAGAAAACAAGGCAAATTAATTTGTGTGTTTAAAATATCCCAAAAGCCGTTTAATAAGATTGTCTCTTTCTTCTTTTGTAACTTTATCGTACATCGGGCTTTCTTTTAAAATTTCGTCAATCCACGTTTCTTTATCGGACATTTCTTTTATTTCCGGAGATGTTGATTGTTTCTCTAAATTATCAAAATTAGGTTGTTCCATAAATTATAAAATTATAGCGTATTTTTTTCGCCCTTTGTAAAAATTTTTGGAATTGTTGCGTTAAAAATATTCTTTATTTTAAAAACGCCGCTTTTGCTGTTTTTATTTTTAATTTTTTCCTGGTACATAGCTTCGTCGGCCATTTCCACGAGCTCTCCAAGATTTGTGATAACTCTATGATTATTTCTGGCGGAAACATAACCAAAACTTGCGCCGAATTTAACATTTTCATTAATTCCGGGAACTTTTATTTTAGCAAGTTCTTTTTTTATTTTATTAATAATTTGATAAGCGTCTTTTTCTTTTGTATTAATTGCGCCGATTATAAATTCGTCTCCTCCCCATCGCCCCACAATATCAAGAGTACGAACGCTGTTTTTAAAAACATCCGCGTACGCTTTCAGAGCTTTGTCACCCACCTGATGCCCATAAACATCGTTAATTTTTTTGAAGTTGTCCAAATCAATAAAAATGAGAAGAAAATCTTTAATAATCATGCCGTTTCTCTTATTTTTTTTATTTTTGAGAGATTTTAAAAATTTTTCAGCTTCAGTGGAAAAACCGTGCCTGTTATAAACGCCGGTCAAAAAATCATAATCAATCATAGCTTGCAAACGATTTATTTCGCTCTCATATTCAGCCAAAATTTTAACAAGTTCTTTGATTGTTTTTTTGCAATTTACAACAGTTTTCTTTTTTGTTTTTTTTATTTTGTCCATTATAAAATGAAGTTTTCATTTGTTATATGTCATGACAATGCTTATATTTTAATTTCCATTAAGGCTTTAATTCTGTTTTCAACCGGGGGATGAGTTAGAAACAAACCGTACAGCCAGTTGATTTTCTTTTGTTTGCCTTTTATCGGGTCATTTAGCCAAAGATGGTTTGTGGTATTGTTTATAATTGAAAGAGGGGTTTGATCTCCGGAAATTTTTTCCAGCGCGCTTGCCAAACCCTCGGGATAACGGGTTAAAAGGGCGCCCAAAGAATCCGCTAAAAATTCCCGTTTTCTGGAAATAGCCAGTTGGATAAGCATAGCCGAAATAGGCGCCAGAATGGCCAAAACAAGCCCTATAATAAAGGATAATCCGCCTCCCCTATCTTCGTCGTCTCTGCTGTTGAAACTGCCCCACATAGCCGATCTCATAAACATATCGGAAATAATGGAAATGAATCCGACTAATATGACAATCACGGTTGAAAGCAAAATATCTCTGTTGCCGATGTGCGAAAGTTCGTGAGCAATAACGCCTTCCAGTTCGGACCTGTCTAATTTACGAAGCAGTCCTTGCGTTACGGCGATAACCGCGTGTTCGGCGTTTCTTCCGGTGGCAAAAGCGTTGGGCTGGTCTTCATTCATTAAATAGATTTTTGGCATCGGCAAACCGGCGGTGATAGCTAAATTTTCCGCGATATTGTAAAGTTCCGGCGCGTTCTTTTTTTTCACCAGCACAGCTTTGTTTATTTTTAAAACGATTTTATCCGAATACCAATAAGAAATTATATTCATAAAAATACTGAAAACAACCGCAAAATATAAAATGGACGGGTTGCGATAAATCTGCGCGAAAGTCCAGCCAATTCCGATAACGACAACTAAAAACAGCGTAAACAAAAGCCATGTTTTTCTTATGTTGGAATCCTTATTGTTGTATAAATTCATAAAAATCTTGTAACGTGAAACTTATAACTTAAAACCTTATTATTTTAGTTTTTAGATTTCAGATTTATAATATATCTTTGCATAAAAAATTTAAAATTTAAAGGGCGCAGAAAATATAAAGGGACGCTGTCCACGTCCCTTTGTAATATTTACAGTTATTATAAGGTTAATTATAATAACTGTAACAATCTCGCCAATTCCGACGGATTGTCGCCATACTAAAAGCCAATTCGGATATTTTTTGAACAGCATCGTTGTGGTTAGTAACAAAATGCCATTTTCCCCTTTCATAAACCCAGAATCTTTCTCCTTTGAAAGATTCAATAAATATATCAATTTCTTTTAGAACCGCTTCTGCCAAGTTTTCCCCTTGGTTAGCACGGTCCGCGGCGCGATGGCCAATTTCAAACGCAATCGCGGTGCAACAAGCCGCGTCAAACCTATGTCTGTTGCATTTTTCACAATCATCACTGTCAAAAACGCAAACTTTTTTTGGAACAGTATTTATTCCTTCGCCGTCAAAAGTATCCATACGCCGCCTCCTTTATTTTTCTTATTAAAATGTTAATTTAAAACTTCTTTAATGTTATCATTATTTTTTAAATTGTCAAGATTAAAAAGCCCTGTTTAAGAGGCTTTTTAATTTGCATAGTAATTTATCTATTGACGAACGGAAGTAGAGCCATAAATCGGGCTCTTTTGATTGCCCGCGCGAGCATTCTTTGATGTTTGGCGCAAACGCCGGTATGGCGCGGGTCAATGATTTTTCCTTGAGCGGAAACATATCTCCTCAATAAATCGGATTCTTTATAATCAACGGATTTTAAGTTTTGCGAACAAAATTGACACTGTTGTTTCATAAACTAGGTTTTAGTTTTTAGGTTTTAAGTTTTAGATTAAAATGGCAGGTCTTCCGGTTTGATATCTTCTTCATCTAAATTAATTTCCGGAAGTTCTTCTTTAACTTGAGTTTGGCTGTTTTCATTCGCTCCGGCGGAGGATGAAATGTTTTTATTAAATCCGGGCGCCGTTGACCTTGGTCCTAATTGCAATTTCTCGCAGATTATTTCGGTAACTTTTTGATTTTGTCCTTCTTTATTTTGCCAAGTTCTGGTTTTAAGTCTTCCTTCAATCAAAGCCAAACTTCCTTTTGCTAAAAATTGAGAGGCGATTTCCGCTTGTCTTCCCCATAAAACAATGTTGTGATATTCAACTTCTTCCTGTTTGCCTTCGCTTTTGTCATTCCATACACGGTTAGTCGCCATTGAAAAACTCGCGACCTGCTGGCCGGCGGTTGTGCTTCTTATTATGGGGTCCGCCGTTAAACGGCCTAAAACGAATGCTTTGTTTAAATTCATATGAAGAAGTAATTGGGTAATTAATTTTTTATTTTAGTATTTCTTCCAGTTTTTTCTCCAGTTGTTCATTGTCAATTATTTCAAGTTTATTGGTTTTTCTGACAGGTTCTTCAATAATTCTTGGCGTCGGAATGTGTTTTTCAATTTTATTCTCAACTTCGGGTTTTTCTTCTTTAACGCCGGTTAAATCAAGAATTAAAAACCTGATTGCATTTTGGCTTAATTTCAGCTTCTTATCAATATCCCCGACAAAATTGGAGTCAAGAAAAAAACGGATGTATCCAAAATTAGCAACAGTTTCTTTTTTAATGGGGTAGGCCAGACGAATTTTTCTCGGTCTGCCTTCATTAATTATTCCCGCCTTATAATTTTCAAGCAGTTTTCTGATTTCTTCAATATCCGATTCTTCTTTAACAAGATACCCGATCTCGTATTTTTTCAGATTTTCATTAAGTTGTTCGTTTTTGTCCGTCATTTGTGTAATTTACTGTATAAAAATTTTCAAACAAAGTCAAAATTCCTTAAATTTGTTTGGCGATGTAATTAGGTAATGAAGAAGTAATTAGGTAATTGAGCAATTAAGTGATTGAGTAATTGAGTAATTAATTTTTATCGTTTTTTCTCTTTATAGCCGGTGCCGGCGGGAATAAGTTTCCCGATAATTACGTTTTCCTTAAGTCCTCTTAAGTGGTCTTCTTTCCCTTCGGTCGCGGCGGACACTAAAATTCTGTTAGTTTCCTGGAAAGAAGCGGATGACAAAAAGCTTTCAGTTGAAAGAGCGGCGCGAGTGATGCCGGATAAAAGTTGTTTCGCTTTCGCGGGCGTTTTTCCTTTTGCTTTCAGTTCCCTGTTAACTTCCAAGAATTTTGATTTTTCAACAACTTCTCCGATAATAAAATTAGAACTTCCCGATTCTTTCACGATAACTCTCGCAAACATCTGGCGGACAATAATTTCAATGTGTTTATCGTTGATAGTATTCCCTTCAGGAATGTAAATTTTCTGGATTTCATTGATAGCGTATCTTTCAACAGCTTCCTTGCCTTTATATTCAAATAACTCCTTCAAATCCAAACTTCCCTCGCAAAGCTGGTCTCCTTTTAAAACTTTTTTGCCGGATTTTACAAATATTTTAATACTTCTGGGAATAATATGCTCAAGAATTTTAACTTTTTTACCTTTTATTACTTTAAGATAAATTGTTTTCATTCCGTCTTTTTCTTCAATATTTTCAATTGTTCCGTCATATTCCGCCAAAATAGCTTTACCCTTTGGAACGCGTGTTTCAAAAATTTCTTCCACGCGCGGCAACCCATGAGTAATATCAACACCCGCAATACCTCCCTGATGGAATGTTCTAAGAGTAAGTTGTGTTCCGGGTTCGCCGATTGACTGCGCCGCAATAACACCGACGGCTTCTCCTAATTTAATCTGTCCGCCTCTGCCTAAATCGCGCCCGTAACATTTTGAACAAATTCCGTATAAAGTTTTACATCTTAAAGGAGAGCGCGCAAATATTGATTCAATTTTTTCTTCCGCGGCGACAAGACTGGCTTTTTCGCGGTTGATAATTTCGCCGGCTTTCACAAGAATTTTATTTCCGATTTTAATATCATTAAGAGCGGTTCTCGCAAAAATTTTTTGCGCAAAAGAATAGCCGTATTCTTCTCCGTCTTTCCTTAAAATTTCCACTCCTTCAGTAGTTTTACAGTCATCCTCTCTGATAATCACGTTTTGCGCGACATCAACCAGCTTTCTGGTAAGATATCCGGCTGACGCGGTTTTTAGCGCAGTGTCGGTTAAACCTTTTCTGGAACCGTGCGTATTAATGAAAAATTCCAAAACGCTTAAGCCTTCTTTATAAGACGATTTAATGGGAAGTTCAATAATATCTCCGCGCGGATTTTGCACCAACCCTTTCATTCCCAACATCTGAATAGCCTGCGCCCAGCTTCCGCGAGCTCCTGAATTAACGATATTCTGGACAGAATTGAATTCCCCCGTGTTGAGCGCCGCAGGCACCACTTTAGCAATTTTTTCTTTGGCTTTTTCCCAAACACCGATGGATTTTCCTTTTCTTTCAAGATTAGTAAGCAAACCTTCATCATACCGTTGTTCTATGACGGCGATTTCTTTTTCCGCTTCGGCAATAATACCGGCTTTTTCTTTAGGAACAACAAGTTCCGACATAGCCCAACTAATTCCCGAGAGGGTGGAATACTTGAACCCTTCGGTTTTTATTTTGTCTAAAATTTTCCAAGTGTCGTCAATCCCATAGATACTGATGACTTTCGCGATTATTTTAGGAAGGTTTTTCTTTGTCAAAACTTCATTAACAAAACCAAAATCTTTGGGCAAAGTATTGTTAAAAATAATTCTCCCAACGCTTGTTTCTAATTTTTCTTTGTGGCCGGTAATTATTTTAATTGGAGCGTTGATATCAATTATTCCAAAATCATAAGCCATAACCGTCTCTTCAAACGAACCGAAAACAGAACCTGCGCCTTTTGCGTTTTCAATAATTTTAGTCAAATAATAGCAACCTAAAATCATATCCTGCGAAGGATTGGTAATCGGATCTCCGGTGGCCGGTTTTAAGATATTCCGGCTGGCAAGCATCAGTTCTTCCGCTTCTTTTTGGGCTTCTTTTGAAAGCGGAAGATGAACGGCCATTTGGTCGCCGTCAAAATCCGCGTTAAAGGCAGAACAAACCAAAGGCGGAATTTTAATTGCCAAGTTTTCGGTCAAAATAGGTTTAAACGCCTGAATGCCTAGCCTGTGTAAAGTCGGAGCGCGATTAAGCAGAACTTTTTTATCTTTAATTACTTCCTCTAAAATCGCCCAAATTTCGGCGGGAGCTTGTTCAATCAATTTAGCCGCGTTTTTAATAGTGTGCGCCAAACCATCCTGAATAATCCTACTGATAACAAAAGGCTTAAAAAGTTCCAGAGCCATTTTTTTCGGAAGCCCGCAGATGTCAAGCGGAAGTTCAGGCCCGACAACAATGACGGAACGCGCCGAATAATCAACTCTCTTTCCTAAAAGATTTTGTCTGAATCGTCCTTGTTTTCCTTTAAGAATGTCGGCTAAAGACCTTAACGGTCTTTTTTGCGCGGAAAGCTGGACCGCGGCCGTGCCTCCTCGGGCGGAATTATCAATTAAAGCATCAACAGCTTCCTGCAACATTCTTTTTTCGTTGGTGATAATGATTTCGGGAGCTCTAAGTTCAATCAGTTTTTTTAGACGGTTATTTCTGTTAATAACTCTTCTGTATAAATCGTTTAAGTCGGAGGTGGCGTATCGTCCTCCATCTAATGGAACTATCGGTCTTAATTCGGGAGGTAAAACCGGCAATACGGTCATAATCAGCCATTCAGGCCTCATTTTATTTCTTATAAACGCATAAACTAAACGCAAGCGCATTAAAAGTTTTTTCTCGCGGCCTTCTTCGCCGGTATTTTCTAATTCTTTCTCGGTTTCGGCGGCAAGTTTTTTAAGGTCAATTTTTTCCAATAATTTTTTAACCGCTTCCGCTCCGCTTAACGCTTCAAAAACATCGCCGAATTTTCGCGACGCTTCAAAATATTCCGCTTCGCCCAAAATATACCCTTCTTTTAAAGAAGTGAGTTGGTTTTTTGCGTCTTTCATTTTGTCTTCAAGCGCGGCAAGGTCTTTTTCTTTTGAATCTTTTTTCTTTGATTTATATTCTTCGTCCAATTCTTTTAAAACTCTTTTTCTGGCTTCTTCATTCACGGCGGTAACAATATAAGCGGCATAATAAATAACTTTTTCCAGTTTCTGCACCGGAACATCCAAAAATAACGAAATTCTTGAAGGCACAACTCTAAAAAACCAAATGTGCGCGACAGGAGCGGCTAAATTGATATGTCCCATTCTTTCTCTTCGCACGCTTGAGTGCGTAACTTCCACGCCACATTTATCGCAAATAATTCCTTTATAGCGGATTCGTCTGTATTTTCCGCAATAGCATTCGTAGTCTTTTGTCGGACCAAAAATTCTCTCGGAGAACAATCCGTCTTTTTCCGGTCTTTGCGTCCTGTAATTGATTGTTTCCGGTTTAATAACTTCTCCGCGCGACCAAGAAAGAATTTCTTCCGGGGATGCGACTTTTAATTTAATTGAGTTGAAATCCATAATTTTATATTGCCAGATTGCCGATTGAAAGATTTAAAGATTAATTTTTGATTTTAATTTTTTAATCTTGCAATATTTTAATTTTACAATTATTTTACTGCGCAATAGTGTTTTCTTCAGAATTTTTTTCAGGTTCTATATTTTCCTCTTCTGTCATTTCAATATTTACGCTTAACCCCAAAGCTTTTATTTCATTAACCAGAACATTAAACGCCGACGGGATGTTCGGCGGTCTAATTTCTTCGCCGCGAATGATATTTTCATAAGCCGCGGCGCGCCCAAACACATCATCGGATTTAATGGTAAGCATTTCCTGAAGAGTATATGCCGCGCCGTACCCTTCAAGAGCCCAGACTTCCATTTCTCCAAATCTCTGTCCTCCAAATTGCGCTTTGCCTCCCAACGGCTGTTGAGTAATCAACGAATAAGGCCCTGTGGCGCGCATATGAATTTTATCTTCAACCAAATGTATCAGTTTTAGCATATAAATCATTCCGACGGTAATCGGTTGAGTAAATTTTTCTCCGGTTCGCCCGTCAAAAATAGTTAGTTTGCCGTTTTCCGGATATCCGGCTTTTTTCAATTCCTCGTTAATGGATTTTTCATCAGCTCCGACAAACACCGGCGTAATCGCTCTATACCCGAGCTTATGCGCCGCAAGACCTAAATGAGTTTCTAAAATTTGTCCAAGATTCATACGGGAAGCGACACCAAGCGGATTTAAAATAATATCCACCGGAGTTCCGTCTTCCAGATAAGGCATATCTTCAACGGGCCTGATTTGCGAAATAACGCCTTTATTTCCGTGCCGTCCCGCAAGTTTGTCGCCCGCTCTTACTTTTCTAAGCTGGGCAATTTCAATTTGAATTCTTTTTATAACTCCGGGCTCCAGTTTATCCCCATGATCTCTGGAAAAAATTTTAACTCCGATCACTCTTCCTACTTCTCCGTGCGGAACCACCAAGGAAGTGTCTTTAACATCCCGCGCTTTTTCTTCAAAAATCGCGCGAAGCAATTTTTCTTCTGCGGTTAATTCGGTTTCGCCTTTTGGCGAAACCTTACCGACTAAAATATCATTTGATTTTACTTCCGCACCGATTCTGATAATTCCCTCCTCATCAAGATTTTTCAATTTTTCTTCGGAAACATTTGGAATATCGTTGGTGGTAATTTCCGGCCCGAGTTTAGTGTCTCTTACATCGCAATAAAAATCTTTAATATGAACCGAAGAAAAAATATCTTCTTTTACAACCCGCTCAGAAAGAACGATGGCGTCTTCAAAATTAGCGCCTTCCCATGAAACGAAAGTGACTAAAAGATTTTGTCCAAGCGCCAAAACTCCGTTGTCCATAGAAGGTCCATCCGCCAAAACATCGCCTTTTTTAAATTTACTTCCTTTTTTAACCAGAGGCTTTTGCGAAATACAGGAATATTGGTTTGATCTTTGAAATTTATAAAAATTAAATTTTTTAGTTCCGCTTTTTATTTTTATAACCAAACGGTTCCCGTCCACTTCCAGTACTTCTCCGTCCTCTTCGGCGACAATCGACCGAGAAGAATCTTTGGCAACTTTTTCTTCTATCCCGGTTCCAACTAAAGGAGCTTGCGGTTTAACAGTGGGAACGGCTTGTCTTTGCATGTTTGAACCCATAAGCGCTCTATTGGCGTCATCATGTTCCAAAAAAGGAATTAATGAAGTCGCTGTGCTTACAAGCTGGTTGTTCGCAATGTCAATAAATTCCACTTCTTCTCTGGGACAAATTCTAGGTTCTCCCTTAATTCTTGCTTCAACCAGCTTGTTAATAATTTTTTTATCCGCGTCAATTTTAGTTCCACCATGCGCGATTTTATATTTTTCTTCCTCAATAGCGTTCATCCATTTAATTTCATCGGTAATGCGTCCGTTTTTAACTTTAGCGTAAGGAGTTTCCAAAAAGCCCAGTTCGTTGATTCTGGCGTAGCTCGCCAAGTGATTGACCAGACCGATTGGCTGTCCTTCGGGCGTTTCAATGGGGCAAATTCTTCCGTAATACGATGTGTGCACATCGCGAACTTCAAAACCCGCATGTTCTCTGGTTAAACCGCCGGGACCAAGCAAAGACAATCTTCGTTTATGCTCCGTTTCAGACAACGGATTTGTCTGGTCCATAAATTGGGAAAGTTGCGATGAAGACAAAAATTCTCTTGTAATAGCCACCAACGGCCTTCCGTTAATAAGCTGGGCGGGTGTTAAAACTTCCGATTCGGTAGTTGAGATTTTATCCTGAATGTTTCTTCTCATTCGGGCAAATCCGACATAAAGCCTGCCCTGCAACAACTCTCCGACAGAACGCACTCTTCTGTTCCCTAAATGGTCAATATCATCGGCTTCCGCCATAGGGTCGTTGTTAAGTCTGATAATTTCCTTAATAATTTTCACCAAATCTTCAAGATCAAGCAGAGTTGATTCATTCTTCTCAATATTAAGTCTTTGATTCATTTTAAATCGGCCGACTCTGGAAAGACTGTATCTGTCGGCTCTTTTAAACATAGCGTCTATCAAACTTTTGGCGTTTTCCGGAGTAGCTAAATCGCCCGGCCTTAATCTTTTATAAATTTCCAAATATGCTTCAAGCGAAGTTTTCGCGGCGTCTTTCTTTAATGTCGCTTCAATGTATTTAACCGGCCCCTTATCAATATCCGCAAAAGCGGCCAAAATTTTTTCATTGGTGTCTAAAATATTTTTTTCTTTTGCTCCGGCAAAAATTCTTAAAAGGTCGGTGGCGGGCGCTTTCCTATGGCGGTCTATTTTAACAATAATTGAACCGTCTAATTCAGTTTCAAATTCAAGCCAACTTCCTCTGTTCGGGATAACTTTCGCGCCGAATAATTTTTTTCCTCTGACCATAGTTCCGGTAAAATAAATGCCGCTTGAACGAATTAGCTGAGAAACCACAATCCTTTCAACGCCATTAATAATAAAAGTATACCGGCTGGTCATTATCGGGAAATCTCCGAGAAAAACTTCCTGTTCTTTAACGTCGTTTGTTTTATGATTAACAAGTTTGACTTTAACCCTTAAAGGAGCTTCATAAGTAAGCCCCTTCAAACGAGAAGTTTCTTCGTCGTAGCGAGGTTCGTCAAAATAATAATCTTGAAAAAAAAGTTCAACCTCCTGTCTGGTGTAATCTTTAATGGGAGAAATTTCTTCAAAAAGTTCTTTTAACCCTTGCTTGACAAACCAATTCCATGACTTGGATTGCAATTCAGCCAAAAACGGCTGTTCTATAAGTTGCCCGACATGCGAAGAAAAGACTTTTGCGGGAAGATTTTTTTTCAACATATCCAAAGATATTGCTTTAAATCCAACAATTTTAACATTTGCCGTTTAAAGCAACTTAATTAATTAATGGCCGGTTTTCAGTAAAATATTTTGATTTTTGCTTTTAAAAAACAAAAATCCAAACAATATCGCTGAACATAAAATAATTATTCCGTAAAAATAAATATCCGTTTTTTACGGTTTTAGTCAGAGTTATTCTATTATCTTGTATTTAACACGATTTCTATTGTGTTCGTCAAGGGTTTCGCTAAAAATTGTTTTTTTGGTTTTTGGGTCGGACAAATAGAACCAATAATTAGTTTCAACCGGCTCAAGCGACGCTGTGATTGAATCAATGTTCGGATTTGAAATAGACGTGGGAGGAAGCCCTAAATTTTTGTAAGTATTGTACGCCGAATTTATTTTAAAATCATCTAAACCGATTGCGCAATCGTAACGTCCCTGGCATTTTGAATAAATAACTGTGGCGTCTATTTGAAGCGGCATTTCCGCTTTAATTCTCTTTTTTAAAATTCCCGCGACGATGCGCTTATCTTGCTGATTGATTACTTCTCTTTCCAACATTGACGCAATTATCAGCCAATCGTTGCTCTTATTATTTACAAAAAAAGACTGGTCTGTCAAGCGCGTTAAAACTTTATACTGAAAATTACTCAAAATTTTTTCCACCACCACGCCGGTATCAGAATTCATAAAAAATTGATATGTATCCGGAAACATATACCCTTCCAGCGACAAAGCGGATTTTAAAAAAGGATGCTTGTTTTTTAACGGTGTTATATCGTAACTTGCCAAATTTCCCTTGGAGATGATTTTTAAAGAACTTAAATAATCATCAACTTCTTTAAGGGACATTCCCGGAATAATAGTCGCTTCTACGCTTTGCGGTCCAGTAGAAAGCG
Organism: Patescibacteria group bacterium; assembly: GCA_030017615.1. Classification (GTDB taxonomy): domain Bacteria; phylum Patescibacteriota; class Minisyncoccia; order UBA6257; family UBA9933; genus JASEIG01. The sequence continues at coordinate 31,536 of JASEIG010000006.1, read as the reverse complement.
TTTTTACCAACTGCGGCACGGTTTGATTAGCGTTTAATTCGTAATTACCATGCTGGAAAGACGCGACTTTGCGCGAAATTAAACTGTAAATTTCAAAAGCCCAGCTTGAACGGATAATCCCCTTAGAGACAAGTTCTTCGGCAATATCATCAACTCCCATTCCTTTAGAAATCACTATGTCAATTTTTTCATTTGCTGAACTTTTGGGCGGGACAAAAAGCTGAAAATATAAAAATAAGCAAAATGCCGCCGTTGTAAATAATACAATTAAACCAATTATTTTAAATTTTGTGTTGTTCATTGGAAAGGGGGAAGATTCAAGATTCATAAAAATAAAAGTTGAAAAATCTATTTATAATTTTTAAATCTTAATTCATAATTCTTTCTTTAAAATTTTCTTATTTTGACGGATTGTATCATCCCCAAAAGCATCATTTCAATTATTAGGTGGGACCCGCCATAACTAAGAAATGGGAAGGGAATTCCGATAACAGGTATAAAGCCGATATTTGAGCCGGTGTTGAATATGAAACAGGTTATGAAAAAAATAGACGCGCCAAGACAAATAAATCTGTTAAAATTACCGTTTTCGCCCATCCCGATTTTCACTAAACGCATTATAATAAACGCAAGCGCGGCAACTATAAAAAACGCGGAAATTAAACCCCATTCTTCTATTATTGCGGCAAAAATAAAATCTGTTTGCGATTCGGGCAAAAAACCAAGCTGTGTTTGTGTCCCTTGTTTAAATCCTTTCCCAAAAAAACCTCCCGAACCAATGGCAATTTTCGCTTGAATAACATTGTAATTAACGCCTAAAACATCGCGATCCGGAAAAAACAAGCCGGCAATTCGTTCTTTTTGATAATCCTTTAAAATTCCATGCCACATCATTGCCCCGACAATTGAGAAAATCATAATTAAAAAAAGCAAATGTTTTTTTGAGATTCCGGAAACAAGAACAAAACCCAGCCAGATTGAAAAAAGGATAAGTATTGAACCAAAATCCGGCTGAAGCGCGATTAACCCCGCAGGAATTATAAAATAAATGAATGAATAAACTAAACTGGAAAAATAAGCTATTTTCGCGTGCATTTTTCTGAAAAAATTAGCCAAAGTGATAATCAAAGTCATGGCGGAAAAAACAGATGTTTGGAACTGAAGGGGCCCGATTGGAATCCAGCTTCTGGCGCCTCTCACTTTTGGCGCCAATATTAGCGTGGCAACTAAAAAAATAACAGAGATTAAATAAAATCCCACCGTAACGCCTTTATAATTAACAAATGAACGCCAATCAATAGCGATAAAAATAAAATAAAAAACGGTTCCTATCCCAAACCATATTAATTGTTTCCAAAAAAGCTTTTCATGCGCGCTGAAAAGTTCCAATAAGCCCATAAAAACCAAAAACAAAACAGCGCTGTTAAGTTTCCAATCAATCTTTTTAAAAAATATCATCCGATAAAATTAATTTTGAATTGTATTTTATTTTTTCCAATCTCCAGAATTAAATCTGTTATTGCTCTGTTTGTGCCAATCATGCGGATTGGAATCTTGCAATTTTTTCCATATTTTTTTAGCGGATTCCGTATAAAGTTTATTAATACTCACATATTCGCGAATATCCTTAAATGTTTCCTTCGTTAAATCGCCTTTATAAAATTGTTCCTGCAGTTCAAAATCAACATCCAAATTATCGGCGTCTTTAATTATTTTTGCTTCAATTGATTCCTTTTTTTCATACTCTTTCCAGAGTTCAAGAAATTCGCTTTCTAAAACAGTTCCTTCTAAAATATCGTGAATTGCTTCCGATTCTTTTCTGACCGTATACTGCCGAGATAAATAATTCACATCTCCCGTTCTGCTTTCAGTAAGGTCATGAACTAAAACCATTTTTAATAATTTTTCCGTATCTTTAATATTTTCATATTTCGCCAATATCAGCGCTATCCACGCCACTCTTAAAGTATGCTCCGAAACATTTGCGAAATCCGCGTTTAAAAACTGTCTCCAAGTTCTTTGAATAAACCGAAAACAACCAATTTCATAAATAAAATTAATATCTTTGTTCATATTTTAAATTGTATAACACCGGGGGTAAAATTTCAAAAAAAGAGCGGCTGAATTTGCCGCTCATTGTCGTATTCCGCATTGGGAATACTTTATACAACCATAAGATCACAGCCTCCGGATACCTTTCCACTTGGCCATATAATCTCATCTTTCAGTAATGTTCTATTTTTTTCGTTTTCATAATCATTATTATTTTTCTGGTTTGACGTTTTTTTTAGAACATTTTCCATTTCTTGAAGTTTCCTACCAACATACATGGCATTGCTAATTTGAGAGATAAAAGGCGCAATCCGTTTGCTTAAAATAAGCGCGTTTTTGCCTTCAAACTCTTGCAATATAGCCGTTCCATCCGGAGAAAAATGTCGTATGTGAATTTTATCTCCCTCAACGCTAATTTCAAAATTTCCTTTCGGGTCGGGATAAAACTTTTTGTTCTCATTTTCCCTTCCCTTTAAAAAATCATCAATGGAAAACCAGTCACGTTCATAGATGTGAGCAGAACCGGAAGTTATTTCCATCTCCCCCAACCCAAGATTAGCTCTGTCAAGCTCTTCTTTGAGGCGCTCACACAGGCGATATTGGATATACCTGATTGCGATTGCATTCAATGGCCATCCACCAAACATATCGTTTGTTCTTATATAACCTTTAATGTACAGGAGATCGCCAACTATTCTCGGCTGTATCATTATTACACACGGAGGATCTTCGGAGTTAATTGAACCACCCTCAACGCGAGGATCCCATAAACTGATCATTGGTCGAAATGTTTCTGCCTTTTTTTTGAAGGCCTCCACGCACGCTTCCATCTGATCGCCAAAAGCAAACCTCATAATATGGCCATAACGATAGGCCAAATCCGCGGGCTCGCTTCCATTCCAAAAATCCTCGCAATACTTTCTGATTTTTTCCTCATCATATTCCGGATGCGGAACAGAGGAAAAGTCAATCGGGTCCTGGTCGGTTATAACCATTGTCAACTGCCATAATTCCTGCCGTCTATGGCCTTCAGAATCTTCGCCGGTAATGTGGCCGAATAATCTTATTTCGCGCAACAACGTCTCGTATCCTTCGGTAATTGTGGCAAATCTGATGAGATGACCTGATTTTGCCGTTGGGAATGTCTTTGCGCTTGGTTTCGGTAATGGCACAACTATCTGTTCGAATTTCTCATTAGGGTTTTCATGCCAGCATTCGCTGTCCATCATATCCGCTATACGCCATGGTTCACCAAAAATTATCTTCACCTGTTTCAAAAACCTTTCTATATGCTGTTCTTCAAGAAATAGTTTCTGTGGTAAAGAAGAATCTTCGCCGAGATTTTTTAGCGCCTTTTCGGCTTTTCCCATCTCTGTTCCAGAAACTACCAAATATCTCAAGCGCGGATTGGCAAGATAATTTCTTATCAGTATCCCTATCCCAAAAATAGAATAAAGATTGCCGACAATAGTTATATCTCCCATAAGAGAACTGTTAAGATATTTTTTCACGAACTTGTCTTTTGGCGACCAAAGCGTGCAAATTCCGATACTGGCGTCGGGATTTCCTATAATCACTTCTTTTTTTGAAAAAACCGGCCATTCCATATTATTCACCTCCTCTAAATTTATAATTCGTTCTGGCTCCGACACTCTCGGCCATATAAACCGCAATTTGTGATATTCTTTCCGGTATCAGATTGATAAATTGCACAGAAATTCCGGCTTCAAGAAGTTTATTTTCGCTTGCTCTCCTTTCGTCTATGGTCAGAGTGGAATTCTGAAGATAATCTTTCCATACCCTTATCCCGCTCAATTTATTAGTAATGATTATATCCTGAGTGCAACGCGGACAAGGATAGTTTGTAATATAAAGAATTCCGCCTTTTGCTTTATCTCTGGAACATTGAGTCAGGGTATTCGCTTCGGCGTGAACCGCCTGGCAATAAATTTTAAAATTTTCCTTTACTGCCGCCAGATCGCCTCCATTAGTTTTATGTTCCTTATGAGCAAGATTTTCATAATAACAATAACCCAGTTCATGACAAGAAGGAATTCCCGACGCGGCTCCATTGTAACCTGAGCCGATTATACGTTTATCCTTTACGAGAATCGCCCCAACACCGCGCTTAAAACAACTGTGTCTTGTAGCACATGTTATCGCCATAAACATAAAATATTCATCCCAATTCGGTTTTGTCCATCTTTCTGTTAAAATGTCTTTTCTTTTCATTTCTTTCCTCCTTATATTTTTAGATGAAAAATTCATCTTTATTTGTGTAAAAACTAATTATTCTATACCGCAAAAATTTATCTACGTCAATAATTTTAAAGACGCGCGCCAACAAAAAATTCCGCAATTTTTTGCGGAATTTTTTGCGCCGGCACACCATTATGTATGATAGTATTTAACTAATAACTTAATAACTACATTAATATCCTCCATCCATCATAGGATTATGGATGTGTTCTTTTTCATTTTTTTCCGGTAAATTAGTTACCGCCGCGCCGATAGTTAAATAGTTGGCGGCTACGGAAACAGCGTTGATAAAAGCCGTCTTAGTCACTTTTAACGGATCAATAATGCCGGCTTCTTTTAAATTGCCGATTTCATTTTTAATCGCGTTAAAACCAATCCACTTGGAATCTTCGGTTTCTTTTTTTTCTTTAATCGCTTTCATTATTTCAGACGAAGATTGCCCGCTGTTTTCAATAATTGCTTCAAACGGCGCGTAGAGAGCTTTAGCCATAATATTTTCAGCGGCAACAGCTTCGGGTGATTCACGCGGTTTATCGCCGTCTTTTTTAAGATTAATGTTAAATAACGCAATTCCGCCTCCGGGGACAATACCCTCTTCCATAGCGGCTCTTGTCGCGGCAACCGCGTCTTCCACTCTTTGTTTTAATTCTTTCTGCATAGATTCAGCCGGCGCGCCGACTTTAATCACCGCCACTCCGCTGGATAACTTGCCCAAACGTTCCTGCAATTTTTCCCGGTCAAATTCCGAACTGACGTTTTGAATTTGATTTTTGATTTGCGAAATTCTGCCGTCAATTTTTTCCTTATCTCCTTTTCCGCCGACAATAGTGGTGTTTTCTTTTGTCGCAATCACTCTATGCGCGCGACCCAAAGAATCAACTTCCAGCAATTCCAATTTTTTGCCTAAATCTTCGGCAACCAATTCCGCTCCCGTTATAATCGCAATATCTTCAAGCATCTCTTTTTTCCTATCGCCGAATCCCGGAGCTTTCACCGCCAAAATATTTAAAATGCCTCTTAATTTGTTGACTATTAATGTAGCTAAAGCTTCGCCTTCAACATCGTCGGCGATTATCATTAATTCTTTTTTGCCGGTTTTAACTATTTTTTCCAAAAGCGGAACAAGTTCGTTAATGGAAGAAATTTTTTTATCCGTGACTAAAATGAAGGGGTCTTCCAAAACCGCTTCCATTTTATCCGGGTTAGTTATCATATAGGGAGAAATATAGCCGCGGTCAAACTGAAGTCCTTCAACTATTTCAAAAGAATTTCCGATAGTGTTGGAATCGTCAATGGTAACCACTCCTTCTTTCCCAATCTTGGCCATAACTTCGGCGATTAATTTCCCCATATTCATGTCTTTGGCGGAAATAGTGGCCACTTCCTCTATTTTTTTATTGTCATTTATTATTTCCCTTTGGTCTTCCAGAGATTTAATTACTGTTTCGCTGACTTGTTTCAATTCATCGGCCAATTTTATGACATTAAAACCTTTTTTCTGAATTTCTTTTTCGCCTTCATCAATCATAATATGAGAGAGGATGACGGCGGTGGTGGTGCCGTCACCGACATTGTCGTTGGTTTTTTCTGCCGCTTGTTTTATAAAATCCGCCCCCAAGTTTTCAAATTTTTCTTCTAATTCAATTTCTTTGGCGACCGTTACGCCGTCAAAAGTAACCGTCGGCGCTCCATATCCTTTTTCCAAAACGACGGCGCGGCCGCGCGGTCCGAGCGTCATTCTTACCGCGTCGGCCAGTTTGTCAATGCCTTTTTTCAGCGCTTTTCGCGCTTCTTCGTTAAATAAAATTTGTTTAGCCATTTTAAATAAGAATTGAGGATTAAAAATTTAAGATTAAGAGAGTTGTCCAAATATTATTTTCCCTTAATTCTTAATTCTTTATTCTTTATTCTATTATTGCGAGTATATCATCTTCATCTCCGACTAAATATTTTTTTCCTTCAATTTCAATTTCGTCGGGTCCGTATTTTTTAAATAGAACAATGTCGCCGACTTTTACCGACATTTGCGTTCTTTCGCCTTTTTCATTTAATTTTCCCGGCCCGGTTGCGATAATTTTACCTTTTATCGGTTTACTCTCGGCGGTATCCGGCAAAATAATGCCCGCTTCGGTTATTTTTTCCGCTTCAACCGGTTCTAAAAAAATACGGTTGGATAAGGGTTTTAAATTCATGCTAATATTAAATTTATAAATATTGATTTTTATTTATGACCTTTGTTAGTGTTTTTAAAGTTATCAGAATTTTAGCTTAATTTCAAGAAGCTGAAAAAAATGAGGCCTTATTATTAAGACCCCATTTATACATATTTAACATATAAAAACTTTAAAAAGAAAAAACGGCTATATATCAGCGACCGCAAAAATATATATAGGTAAGGGCACTTCTTTACCGTTTTTATCTTTTATCACCAATATCGTGGCGTATTCCTCGCCATCGGCTTTTTCAATCCGCATAATTTTAAGAGGTCCTTCCCCATATTTGTTTTTTAAATTCTCCTCTTTCATTTGTAAAATTTTTTTCCATTTCGCAAGATTAGAGCGATCTTCTGGAATAATATCGGGGTCAAGCCATTTTACCATATCCCCGACAAGCACAACTCCTCCAAAAATTAACGCTCTTTCAACTTTTTCATAAGCGCTTTTTTCATATCTAAAAATATCCGAAAGCATTTTTATCTACCTCCTTCTTATTTTAAATTTTAAATTAAAACTGTTTATTTAATATCCGAAATTTATCAAAATGTCAATAAAACAACAACAACGGGTGGGTTCAATAGCTTTGCACCACCCTCTCGCGCAAAACTATTGAACTTTATGCATTAAATGTATAATCGCATCTTTTTTTGCTCAAGTTATTATCGCAAATTACTTGGTCACGGAAGCACAGCGGATAAAAAATTATTTCTTGTCCGCCAGCTGGCGAATTCAGAACAACTTTCCAAACAGCGCCATAAAAATTATTCTTCGTCGTCTTTTGGCTTTTCCAGTTTTATCGGCTCTATGCCGACAGTTTCGCCGGTTATTCGCAAAACGTCTTTGTCAATTTTTCCGAGTTCTTTGGACGCGCTGTTGTACGCATTCACTGTCGCGCTTAAATGCATCCCCGTTTTTTTGAAGTACACATCATAACTTGAAAGATGTCTGCCTAATTCTTCAACGCGTTTTCTGATTTCTTTGGCGGATTCTTCTATCTGCATGGCTTTTAATCCTTGAAGAACCGTTTGGAGATACGCTAAAAACGAGGTCGGCGAAACGATAATCACTTTTTTATCAATCGTCGCGTAATCAATCAAATCGCGCGCGGTTATGGAACCGACTTTATTTATCAGTAAATCGTAATAAAGAGCTTCGGATGGAATAAACATAAAGGCGAATTCCATAGTGTTTTCCGACGGTTTAATATATTTTGAAGTTTCATCAATTCTGTTTTTCAAATCCTGCCTTAATAAATCTTCAAGTTTTTTTCTCTCGGCATCATCTTTTGTGGCAATTAAGCGATTGTAATTTTCCAAGCTGAATTTTGAATCAACCGAAATGATTTTGTCTTTTATGAAAATCGCGGCGTCAACAATATCGCCGTTCTTGAATTCATATTGCATCTGAAAAGAATTCACGGGCAAAACATTTTCCAGAACAGTTTTTAAATAATATTCTCCGACTACTCCGCGCTGTTTTGGATTTTTTAAAATATCCTGAAGGTTATCCAGTTGTTTGGCAATATCAACAACCTGTTTTTGGCCTTCGCCGACTTTGGTGAGTTCGTGCGTTATCTCTCTGATTATTTTTGAGCTTTCGCTGAATTGCTGTTGCAAAACTTTTGTGGATTCCGAAAGCTTGGTATCAATGACTCTGTTCAAATCATTTAATTGGTTTTGCAAAAACAAAAGCAGTTGATTGTCGTTTTGGCCGGGTTTTAACAACTTTTTAAGAATAAGATAGAAAGTGATTAAAAACGCCGCGAGAAAAACCGCAAAAAATAAAAAAAATTCGGTTAAAGTCATAGTGTTATGAAAATTTTATGTTATAATGATTGCCAATGCAAATCCTTAAGGTTAAAAATCTAAACGTAAAAATCGGCCGCGCGCCCATTCTTGAAGATATAAATTTTGAAGTAAACAGGGGTGAAATCGTGGCGATTATAGGTCCCAACGGCGCCGGAAAAACCACTCTATTTAAAGCGCTTTTAGATTTAATTCCTTACGAGGGTAAAATAATATGGAAACCAAAACTTAAAATCGGATATGTTCCCCAAAGATTGGATATTGACATTGACCTTCCGCTTACCGTAAAAGAATTTTTTAATCTTAGAGATTCAAAAATATCAGACGCAAAAATAACGGAAGCGCTTGATTATATTCAGCTTGATAACAGTGTGCTGGAAAAAGGACTCGGGGAAATATCCGTGGGGCAAAGACAGAGGCTTTTGGTCGGCTGGTCCATTTTGGACAATCCGGAAGTTTTGCTTTTTGACGAACCCACTGCCGACGTGGATGTTTACGGTCAGGAATCAATTTATAAAATGATTTCCCATTTGCAGAAAAAATTTCAAATGACAGTTATTCTCATTTCACACGATTTGAATATTATTTATAAGTATTCCAATAAAGTTTTATGCCTGAATCATAGAAATCTTTGTTTTGGTTCTCCCGAATTGATGCTTGAACCCAACCGGCTGAAAGATTTATTCGGAGAAGAAAAAGGATTTTATCATCACGACCACAAACATTAAAAATGGAAGCGCAAACACTGCAACTTTTTATAACCGCCATTTTTGTTTCAATCAGCGCAAGTTTGCTGGGAAGTTTTGTGATTCTTAAAAAAATGGCGCTTGTCGGAGATGCATTGTCTCATGTCGCCCTGCCTGGAATCGCGCTGGGTTTGATTTTTCATTTTAATCCGTTTTACGGAGCTTTTGCCGCTTTGCTTGTCGCCGTTATCGGAGTATGGATGTTAAAATACCGAACAAATTTGCCGTTAGACACGTTGGTTGGGATATTTTTTACCACCAGTTTGGCATTGGGAATTTTATTTATTCCCGAACCGGATTTACTTGAAATAATGTTTGGAAATATTGCCGCGCTTTCTTTAAATCAAGCAATTATTTCAATCGTTATTTCAATATTGCTTATTGCCGCAATTTTAATAATCCATAAAAAACTGACACTAAGCATGCTTTCGGAAGAGTTAGCCAACTCAATCGGGATAAGAACAAGACGATTGGAATTTATTTATCTCATAATTTTCGCGCTTGCGGTCGCGCTCGGAATTCGTTTTGTCGGCGTCTTGTTAATGGGGGCTTTGGTAGTTATTCCTCCGGCTTCCGCGAAAAATATGGTAAAAAGTTTGTTTAATTTTATGCTGTTAAGTGTTATTTTCGGAATCATCGCCGCGATTTCGGGGATTTATGCTTCAAATATTTTTCATCTTCCGCCGGGTCCTTTATTTGTTCTTTCAAGCTCTGTTATTTTTATCTTTACTTTGTTGTATCGCTGGTTTAAAAAATGAAGTTATATTGACTTACATAAAATTTGAGATTGATATTTTATTTCAAATAAACTTCGTTAAGCTCGTTCACGCTGTATGGAATATCTACAAACGCTTCTTTAAAAATTCCGCTGTTATCCTGCTTAATTTCCCTGATTTCTCCTATTTTTAAATTCAACAGGAAATCTTTAGAAGCGGTAAAAACAACATCTCCGCTTTTAACAGGCTTTTCAATTAAAGTGATTTTCGGGTCGTTTCCGCCCTCAAAAAGTCCGTTAGTTTTTTCTTCGCCTATTTTAACGGGCATTTTCCAATTGGAATCAAAAATAGTTTGAATAATAGATGAGTTATCAGAAGCTTCTTCAACTCGCCCAAGTAAAATTCCTTCACTTACCAAAACAGTCATATTTTTTTGTATCCCCTGTTTTAATCCCTTATCCACCAATAAAGAATTTTTGATATTAAACGGATAGGTGGAAAAAATTTTCGCGGAAATATATATAGAGTCCCGATTTGCTTCAAAATCAACCGTTTTTTGAAGTTGGGCCTTAAGGCTTTCATTTTCAAATTTAAGCGAGATATTTTCTCGATAAAGGTCGGTTTTAAAATAATTTTTCAAAAAATTTGCCGAGAAAATCAGAAAATTTTTATTAATTAAAACGCCGGTAAAAAAAGTAAATATAATCAGAACAATAGTAATTGGAATTAAAAATATTTTTTTCATCAGAAAAAAGATTGCAAGATTGAAAGGTTAAAAGATTTTCTTACTCTTAAATTTGAAATTTAATTTTTGTAAATTATATGTTAATATCCAGCGGTTTAAGGGCAGTGACAAACAAATGGGAATACTTGTCAATATTTTCCGCAATAACACCAGTTCCTCTCACGACAGCCGTAAGCGGATCTTCAATCACCATAACCGGAACTATAATTTCTTTTTCAATTAATTTATCAAGTCCTCTTAATAAACTCCCGCCTCCGCAAAGATAAATTCCGTTTTTATAAATGTCGCCAACAAGTTCGGGCGGAGTTTTTTCAATAATTTCTTTTATTGAATCAATAATGAATTTCAATGACTTGCCTGTGGCTACCCTGATATGATTATTTTTAATTACAGTTTCCCTTGGAAGACCGGTCCCCATATCGCGTCCTCTTATGGAAAAATCTAATTTTTCATCTAAAGGAATGGCAGACCCAACCGCTTTTTTAAGCTCTTCGGCGGTGGGTTCCCCGATTAAGAGTTTAAATTCATCTCTTATAAAACGAATAATGTCATCGTTTAACTTGTCGCCGGCTATTTTTAAGCTTCGGCTTATGACAGTTCCGCTCATGGAAATGACGGCTATATCTGTGGTCCCGCCTCCGATATCCACAACCATAGTGGCTACAGCTTCATCAATAGGCAGTTTAGTCCCAAGAGCGGCGGCTATCGGCTCTTCAACTAAAAATGCTTTTGCGGCGCCGGAATTGACCACCGCGTCCTCTACGGATTTTCTTTCCACCTCGGTTAAATTGGGAGGGATGCCGATAACGGCTCTGTAATAATTAAAAAATCCGTTATTATTATTTCTTCTTAAAAAATGCCGCAACATTTCCTGTGTCATTTCAAAGTCAGAGATAACTCCGCCGATAAGCGGTTTAATAACTGAAATGTGCGATGGCGTTCTGCCGAGCATTTTTTTAGCTTCTTCGCCGACAGCCACAATTTGTCCGGTTTTGTTGTTAATCGCCGCAATAGAAGGTTCATTGATAACTATCCCTTTTTCTTTCACATATAACAATGAATTAGCTGTTCCTAAATCAATTCCAATATCTTTTTTAAAATAATTAAAAATTGACATAATTATTTATTATTTACAAATTTCTCAATGTCATCAATATTAATTAATTTCGTTTCAGTTTCGTTTCTATTTTTTATCTCTATTTTTCCTTCAGTTTTGTCGCTTATCACAGCTCTTAAAGGAATGCCTATTAAATCGCTGTCCGCAAATTTTTCACCCGCGGTTATATCTTTACGGTCATCGTATAATACTTCAATCCCCCTGCTTTGTAAATTATTGTAAACTCGGTCGGCAAAATCAGCGTCTGGTTTTAAATTGATTAAATGAATACTGAACGGCGCGATTGATTTTGGCCAAATTATTCCTTTTTCATCGTGATAAGTTTCAACAACAGTTCCCATAATTCTGTTTAATCCGATTCCATAACATCCCATTATAACTTCTTTTTCCAATCCGTTTTCGTCTTTGTAATTCAAGTTGAACGGCGTTGAGTATTTCGTTTTGAGTTCAAAAATATTTCCGATTTCAATGGCTTTTTCTTCGCGCAAATTTTTATTGCCGCATTGCGGGCATTCCGGTTGTTCATTTATAATTTCTTTATTGACCGCGATTTTGCATCCTGCCCCGTGAGAAGCAGAACGTTTTCTTTCGGGGTTGTCACAAACGTAAATCACATCTTCCCCCGCTGAAGAAACGGTCTGAAATTCGTGCGAGTATTTAGAAAAGGTTCCGCCGGAAGCAAATGTAAGAAATGTTTTATCCCCTAAGCCGATTTTCTCAAAAATTTTCGCATAAACTGACTTGGCTTTTTCGTAATATTCCTTTAATTCTTCTTCGTTTTTATGGAAAGAATACAGATCTTTCATCAAAAACTCCCGACCCCTTAAAAGGCCTGATTTTGCGCGCTTTTCGTCGCGAAATTTGTTCTGAATTTGGAAAACGGCAGTCGGCAAATCTTTATAAGAAAAAATATAATTTTTCATCAATGGAGATACTATTTCTTCGTGAGTCGGACCAAGAGCGTATTCATTTTTAGTGTAAAAAGTTGCGAATTTTATAAGCGAGTCAAGAGTGTCCCATCTTCCGGTTTCCTGCCAGTTTTGTTTTGGATGCAAGGAAGGCATTAAAATTTCCTGCGCGCCGAGATTTTTAATTTCTTCCCTGATAATGTTTTCTATTTTTTTAAGAACCCGAAATCCGAGCGGAAGAAACGTATAAACCCCCGCCATAAGCTTGTCAATAAAACCGGATCTGATTAAAAACCGGGCATTGATTGATTCTTCATCTTTAGGAATTTCTTTTTTGGTTTTTGTAAAAAGCAGAGATTGCTTCATTTTAAATATTAACGTCCGCCGATAATTATTATGATTCGCTTAAAGTTAGTGAAATAATAGATTATTTTTGTTTTTTTTTCAAACATCCGTATTAGTCCATAACATATCGGAAATTCAACGTTAAAATTGTTAATTTTATTGAATATATTTGCTTATTTCTCCTTGCTATAGTTTTGACGCATTGCATTGCGCCACTGAATTAAGAAATATAAATCAAAGCAGTTATAATTAAAATATTGCGGCTATAGTGACGCAATGCAATGCGTCACTGTTTTTGGAGATTATTAATATTAGACCTGTGGCAGACTGGGATTTATTCCGCGAAGTTTTCAGATATATTTCCGAACTTATGTAAATATTATCTTTTGTTTAAAAGAGTTCTTTTATAAACTTCCAGATGCGTGAGAATCAGCCCGGCACCTTTAGCGACGCAAAAAAGCGGTTCCTCGGCAACATAAGCATTCACGCCGAGCATTCGCTTGAAAAATTCGGGTAAATAAGGAATATGCGCGCCTCCTCCGGAAATGATGATTCCTTTTTCCATAACATCGGCAACAAGCTCGGGCGGAGTTTCATTAAAAACATTTTGAATGGACCCCGCAATATCCAAAAGATACGGGTGGAGCGCTTCCGCCACCTCATTGGAATTAATAGCAATGTCTTTTGGCAAGCCGGAAATTAAATCGCGGCCCCTTATATTCATAATTCTTTTTTCTTTCGCGGGCAAAGCGGCTCCGATTTGTATTTTAATCGCTTCGGCAGTCTGATCGCCGATTGAAAGCGAATATTTCTTTTTAATGTAATCCGTTATCGCTTTATCAAATTTATTCCCCGCCACGCGAAGACTTGACCACGAAACTATGCCGCCCAAAGAAACAATGGCAGTTTCCGCGGTGCCTCCTCCGATATTTACAATCATATTCCCCGAATGAGAGTTTATGGGAATGCCCGCGCCTAAAGCGGCCAATATCGGTTCTCTGACAATATAGGCCTCGCGCGCGCCGGCTTCTTTTGCGGCATTTACAACAGCGCGCCTTTCAGTTTGAGTGATTCCGGCGGGAACGGAAATAACAATGTCCGGTTTAAAAATATTGAGATTGCCGGTGGCTTTTTTGATAAAATATTTTAATATCGCTTTTGTAATATAATAATCGGCAATCACCCCTTCGCGAAGAGGCTGATACGGTTTAATATCGCTCGGTGTCCTGCCAATCATGTCTTTCGCTTCTTTTCCAACAGCAAGTACGGTGTTATCCGGTACGCTTAACGCCACGATGGTGGGTTCGTTAATAATAAATCCCTTATTTGGAACAAAAACGATAGTATTGGCCGTTCCTAAATCTATTCCGATTTTTCGAGTAAACAATTTTAAGTAGAATTAAGAATTAAGAATTAAGAATTAAGAAAGTCCGAATTCTAAATTTTATTCTAAACTCTTTTTATATCCGCTCCTAAATTTTTTAATCGTTCGTCTATATTTTCATAACCGCGGTCAATTTCTTCAACTCCGTCAATAATCGATTCTCCTTCGGCTATAAGAGCCGCAATTAAGTGCGCGATTCCCGCTCTTAAATCTCTGACTTTGATATTGGCCCCACTAAGCGGAGTTCGGCCTGAAATTATCGCGCTGTGCATGCACGCATGTTCCTTAAAACGGCAATGCAGTTCGCCTAAACACTCTGAAACCACTTTAATATTTGCGCCCATTAAATTCAAGTCTTCGGCATAACCAAATCTGTCTTCGTAAACAGTTTCATGTATTGTGGAAACGCCGCTTGTCTGAGTAAGCAAAATTGAAAACGGCTGTTGCCAATCGGTCATATAGCCGGGATGCGTGTCGGTTTCCAGCTTAATCGGCTTGTAATTTTCCGAACCGTAAAAAATAATTCCGCCGTCTTCAATTTTATACCGTCCGCCAATTCTTCTGATAGTGTTTAAAAAAGTAAGCAGGTTTAGTTGATTTGCGTTTTTTACTTTAATCTCGTTGCCGGGGAAAGCAAGTCCAAGACAAGCAAATGAAACAGCTTCATTCCTGTCGGGCATTATATTATGCCGCGCGCCGTTTAATTTTCTCACTCCTTCAATGTAAATTATCCTGTTGGAACCAAGTTCAATTATCGCTCCCATTTTTTGAAGAAATAAAATCAAATCAATGATTTCCGGTTCAATGGCGACATTTTGAATAACGGTTTTTCCTTTTGCCAGCACAGCGGACAAAATTGTGTTTTCCGTCGCTCCGACACTCGGGTAACTTAAATTAATTTTAGCTCCCTTAAGTCCATTTGAAGCTTTCGCGTAATAATAATTTTGGTCAAAATCTATTTCCGCGCCCAAAGCTTTTAAGGAATTGAGGTGAAAATCAATCGGCCGCGGGCCGATTTTATCTCCCCCTAAAACGGGCACTTCCGCTTTTCCCGCGCGATTCAAAAGCGGTCCAAGCGCCAAAATGGGGATTCTGTTTTTTCGGCTTAAAGTGCTGACCCGGCAGTTCTTTATTTCCGAAGTTTCCAAAACGACGGTTGTTCCATTTTTTTCAAATTTAGTTCCTATCATCTCGCAAAGTTCCTGAGTAAGGCCGGTGTCGCCGATATTCGGAAAATTTTCCAAAACACATTTTTCATCAGTTAAAAGCGCGGCTATCATCATTTTAGTAGCCGCATTTTTTGAACCTTTGACTTCAATATCCCCTTTTAAAATTTTTCCGCCATTGACAATAAATTTCATTTTACTGCGATATTAATACACTAATGTATGCGAATTATGCTAATAAATACGAATTAATTTATTCTTTATAAATTAGAATTGTTAGTATGTATTTATATATTAGTATTACGTTTATTGATTAAGATTTTGTTTTATAATATAAGTAAAGGGCGCTGAAATCAAACTTGGGTATTATTTTTTTAATTTTTATGCATCAGAAAAAACGTCTGATTTTGTTTTATTCATTTTGCGCTTTATTTGCGGCGGCGGGAACAATTATTGTTTTTTACGCTCTGGGATGGCGGCTGAATTTTGATAATTTCAAAATTCAGAAAATCGGAGCGATTTATATTAAAACCCAGCCCAGAGACGTCGTTATAAAAATAAACGGGAAAGTTTATCCCGATTTTTCCAGTGTTATACAAAGCGGCACTCTTGTGTCCGATTTGTTGCCAAAAACATACCGCGTAGAAATCGAGAAAGAAAGATATTCTTCTTACAACAAAACATTGAAAGTTCAGCCGTCAGCGGTGGAAGAAATTATAAATATCGTTTTAGTTCCCAAAAATCCGAAAATAGAAAAAATATTTCTTTCAATTAAGGGAAATGTCATAATCGATGTTTCAAATGACGGCAAATTTATAATTAAAAACACTGAAAACGGGAGTTTTTATCTTTATGACATTAGCAAGCCGTCATCAACATTGAATATAAAAATCGCTATTTCAAACATAAAAAAATCGGCGATAATCAAAAATGCGGTTTTCGTGCCATTTAAAACAAGCCAGCTTATTGTGGATGACAACGATATTCTTAAACTGTTTGATTTTGAAAATTCAAAATTGGAAACAATAAGCGGGGCGGCGGAAACTTGGACGCTGGTTAATCCAAATTTATATATCATAGAAACTAACAATAAAAATTCGCGCGCTTTGTATTCTTTTAATTTGATATTTAAAGCGAAAACAATTATAGCGGATTTGCCGAAAGAAATTTCCAAACTTGATAAAATAAAAATTTCAGGAAATAATATTGCCGCTTTATCAAGCGCAAATGGAAATCTTTATATTTTAAAAAATAGCCGGTCTCCCGAAAAAATTTCGCGCAACGTAAAATTATTTGCGTTTTCTCCAGACAACAAAAAAATCGCCATTCTTAAAAACGACGGGCTGATAAATGTTTTATTTTTGGAAGATTTTAATTCGGATATAAAGAAAAAAGCCGGCGATGTCATAAACTTTAGTTTGAGCGATATGAGTAAAATAAAAAATCTGGAATGGCGCAAAGATTCTTTCCATTTGCTTGTTGATTACGGTTACGCCGTAAAATTAGTGGAAATAGACGACAGACCTGAATTGAATTCTGCCGATATAATTTCCGGCATATCAAGCTATTATTATAATAATGAAAATAACATTTTTTATTTCATAGAAAATAACGCTTTAAAACGGATTGACTTTTCTGAATAATATTTTTAACAAGACATATTTAAAAATATAAAAAATACGGTTTAACTTATGTATCAAATTAATCTGGAAAAATTCAAGGGGCCTTTGGAAAAATTACTGGAACTGATTGAAGAGAAAAAAATGGAAATAACCGAGGTAAATTTGGCTTTGGTAACCGACGATTTTTTGCAATATCTTAAATCATTGAAATCCGGAGAGGAGAGAACGGCGGAAGAAATCAGGATAATTGCCGATTTCGTGGTAATTGCTTCAAAACTGCTTTTAATTAAATCAAAATCGCTTCTTCCCAGTCTGGAACTGACACAAGAAGAAGAAACAGACATTAAAGATCTTGAAAAACGCCTGCAATTTTATAAAGAATTCAAGCCGGCAATAAATGAGTTTAAAAAAATGTATGAAGCGAAAAATTTTTCCGCTTCGCGCCAGTATTTACTGGGCAAACAGGCGGTTTTTTATCCTTCAAAAGATTTAAGCGTTAGTCTTCTTAATAAGACCATACAAATTTTATTTGAATCAATAAAACAAATGACTGTGGAATTTCAAACTCTTGAATCAACCCTGATAAAATTGGAAGAAAAAATTGAGGAAATAATGGCTAAAATCACGACGGGAATAAATAATTTCGGCCATCTGATAAAAGAAAAGTCAAAAAAAGAAATTGTGGTGATGTTTCTGGCATTACTTCATCTGCTTCGCGAACAAACCATTGAAGTTGAACAGAAAGAAGGATTTTCGGAGATTAAAATAAGAAAAAGTGGTTAGTAATCAGTAGTTAGCATTAAGCAAAATATTCCAACTGATCATTTTAAAAAAACTTTTGCGGAGAAAGAATTTATTTTGTGAGTTTAATAATTATTTAAAATATTACCAAATCATTATTATAAAATAAAAAGTTCCTAAAAGAAATAAGAGCTACTCATAATACTTTGTATTTTTTATAAAGTTGTTACCAGTTAATTGTCATAATGCAAATTTATAAATTAATGACTGTGAAGTCAAAAAATGTTTTAATTATTTTATGTGATGGAAGACATCCACAATAAGACGGTCGTCGGATTTTATTTTGCCAGTGACGGTTTTATAAATAACATCCGCGACTTGTTCGGGAGTGTGATAGGGTTTTTCTTCGGGAAAAAGAGAAGAAAACATTTTTGTATTTGTTGACCCCGGAGCAACAGTAATGAATTTAACGCCGCTGTTTTTAAATTCTTCGTTTAACGATTGGGTTAGGTTAATAACCGCGGCTTTAGTGGCTGAATAAACCGCGATTTCTTCAATTCCATAAATTCCCGCTCCGCTGGAAATATTTACAATTAATTTTTCTGGTTGTTGGTCACTTGCCCCGAAGGAAGCGGGGTTGGTTGTTGATCGTTGATTAATTTTGATGAATTCTTGGATACAAATAAAAACTCCTTTCATATTCACATCAATCACAAAATTCCAATCTTTTTCATCGGTTTCCATAAACCGCTCGTGTTTAGCCACGCCAGCGTTATTGATTAAAATATCCAAGCTTTTGAATTTTTTAATCGTCCGCTCTACAGCTTGTCTTACCTGATCGCGATTGCAAACATCGCCTTCAATTAAAAGCGTATTTTCAGAATTAAATTCTTTTTCAAGGTCGGGGGTTACGGTTTTAGTAAAGTTAACTATTTTCGCGCCTTTTATTAATAATTTTCGGACAGTCGCCAAGCCAATTCCGCTTCCCGCTCCTGTTATAAAAACAACTTTTTCTTTTATATTCATTTTTTAATTATAAAATAATTTTAATAATAAAACAGGGGTGGTCTAACGCATTAGAACACTTAAAATAATAAAGAACAGACGCATCATAAATAAAAAGACAACGTGTAAGCGTTGTCTTTTTAATAACCATAACAAATAAAAAGCGGCAATTTTTATTGAACTTCAATCCCCATACTCCTTGCGGTGCCTTCAATAATTTTCATCGCCGCGTCAATATCGTTCGCGTTCAGATCAATCATTTTTTTCTCGGCAATTTGTCTGATTTGATCTTTAGTAACCTTACCTACTTTGTTTTTTAAAGGGTTGCCTGAACCTTTTTCAATACCGGCGGCTTTTCTAATCATATCCGAAGCAGGCGGAGTTTTAAGCTTGAATTCAAAAGTTCTGTCTTCGTAAATAGTTATTTCGGCCGGAACAATATTGTCAACCATATCCTTAGTGGCTTCGTTAAATTGCTGACAAAACTGCGCGATATTAACGCCATGAGGACCCAATGCGGTTCCGACAGGAGGAGCGGGATTTGCCGCTCCCGCCGGCAGTTGAATTTTTAAAATTGTTTTGATTGGTTTCATAATTAGTTATTAGTTATTAGTTATTAGTTATTAGTTATTAGTTATTAGTTATTAGTTATTAGTT
>JASEIG010000006.1:0-11955 GCA_030017615.1 Patescibacteria group bacterium | reverse complement strand
GTTATTGGTTATTGGTTATTGGTTATTGGTTATAATTTTTGTATCTGCAATGAATCTAATTCCACCGATGTTTCGCGACCGAAAATGGGAACCATTACTTTTACCTTTCCTTGTTCTTCGTCCACTTCGCTGATTTTTCCTTCATAATCTTTAAAGGGACCGTCAACGATTTTAACGGTTTCTCCAACTTTGTGCTCTATTGTGAATTTTTTCTCTCCGCCTTTCATTCTTGAAAGCAAGTAATCAATTTCCTCTTTTGAAAGCGGGGTTGGTTCAGTTGAATCGGCCCCGACAAAACCGGTAACTCTTGGAGTATTTCGCACGACATACCACGAGTCTTCGCTCATAATCATATCCACCAATACATACCCCGGATAAATTTTTTCCTCGCTTTCTTTTCTTCTTCCGTTTTTAATCTTAATTTTTTTTTCTTTCGGAACAATAATGTTGAAAATTTTGTTGCGCATTTCAAGAGAATCAACACGCTGACTTAAATAGCGCGCAACAGCGTCTTCATATCCGGAATAAGTATGCACGGCATACCAATGCCGTTCTCCTTTTTTAGCAAGTTCTTTATGACGATTTGCTTTTTTCTCGTCTTTTTTTAGCTCTTTAGTTGCCATAAATTTATATTAATTATATTAAATTAACTAAAATGTAATGGAATAAAATATCCAATAAACCTAAAAAGGCGGCCAAAACCAGCGAAAATACGATGACTATTAAAGTAAGCCTGATCGTTTCTTGACGCGTTGGCCAGTTCACTCTTCTAAATTCCAATTTTGTTTCCTGAAAATATGATATAAGACGTGAGAGCATAAACTATTTGCGAATATACAACTAAAAAATTAATATGCGGATATTTGTGTATTTGCAGATGTTCGTATATTAGTGATTGCTTCATTAGATGTCAAGATTTTTAACCAAAGTCGCTTTAGATTGAATAAATTGTTTTCTTGGTTCAACTTGATCGCTCATTAATATCTCAAATAATCTGTCCGCTTCTTGAGCGTCTTCAATGGCCACAAGTTTCAATGTTCTGAATTCCGGATTCATAGTTGTCTCCCAAAGTTGGGAGGGGTTCATTTCTCCCAAACCTTTATATCGCTGGATATTTATTGTTATTCGTTTATCACCCGCCGTTTCTTCTTCTTTATTTTCTTCCGCTTGCCGCGCTTTTCGATTTGCGGCGCGCGATTTATTTATTTCTGCGACTATTATTTCTTTTTGCTTGTCGCTGTAAGCGTATTTTACCTCTTTACCCGATTGAATTCTATAAAGCGGCGGCTGAGCAATACAAAGATGGTTATTTTCAATAACCGGACGGAAATATCTATAGAATAAAGTTAAAAGTAGAGTTCTGATATGCGCTCCGTCGGTGTCAGCATCGGTCATAATAATGACTTTATTATAACGCAATTTACTAATATCAAAACTGTCGCCGATTGCCGTGCCAAGCGCGATTATCAACGATTTAATTTCGTTGTTTAAAAGCATTTTATCAAGCCGCGCTTTTTCAACGTTTAAAATTTTTCCGCGGAGAGGAAGAATCGCCTGAAATTTTCTGTCGCGTCCTTGTTTTGCCGAGCCTCCGGCGCTGTCGCCTTCCACTATAAACATTTCCGATTCTTCCGCGTTGCGGCTTGAACAGTCGGCAAGCTTTCCGGGCAAGGTCATTCCTTCCAAAGCGCCTTTTCGTAAAACAATGTCTTTGGCTGCTTTAGCGGCCTTTCTCGCTTTTTGCGCCAAAAGACATTTTTCAACAATAGCCTTCGCGTCAACAGAATGTTTTTCCAAAAATTCTTTCAGCGCTTCGGAAATTACGGTTTCAACAGCCGTTCTGGCGGAAGGAGTCCCCAACCTCGCCTTAGTCTGACCTTCAAATTGAGGCTCCCGAAGGCCAACAGAAACAATCACGGTCAATCCTTCGCGCACATCGTCCCCTGTTAAATTATCTTCGGAACCTTTTAAATAATTATTTGATCTCGCGTAATCGTTTAAAATTCTGGTCAGAGCGGTCCTAAAACCCGTGATGTGCATTCCTCCGTCAGGAGTGTGAATGTTATTGGCAAAACTGTTTTCGCGAATTTCGTTGTCATCGTTGTAAATAAAAGCTGTTTCAACTCTTATCTCATCATGAGTTTTATCAACGTAAAAAATATCTTTATGGATAGGTTTGTGATTTCTGTTTAAATATTTAACGAAAGAAATCAATCCACCCTCAAAATAAAAGGTGTAGGTAAACGGAATTTCTTCATGATAATCCGCTATATCTATTCTTACGCCTTTAGTGAGAAACGCCTGTTGGCGCAAATGGTCAATAATTGTTTTTCTGCTGAATTCTATTTTCTGAAAAATTTCCGGGTCGGGTTCAAAAATAACTTTGGTTCCGTTTTTGACGCACTTTCCGATTTTTTTCACACTGGTTTTCGGTTTTCCTCTTTCGTATTCTTGAGCATACGCAGTTCCGTTTTTGCAAACCTCAACTCTGATCAATTTTGACAAAGCATTGACAACGGAAACGCCGACGCCATGAAGACCGCCGGAAATTTTGTAAGAATCGCCGCCGAATTTTCCTCCGGCGTGAAGAGTTGTCATAACCGTTTCCAGCGCAGACTTTTTTGTTTGAGGATGAATATCAACTGGAATACCGCGACCGTCGTCAGTAACCGCAATTTTGTTGTTTTTAAATAATTCAATTTTAATATTTTTGGCGAAACCGGCCATAGCTTCGTCCAAAGAGTTGTCAAAAACTTCCCAGATAAGATGGTGCAAGCCGTCTACGCTTGTGGACCCGATATACAT
Source organism: Patescibacteria group bacterium (assembly GCA_030017615.1). GTDB lineage: Bacteria > Patescibacteriota > Minisyncoccia > UBA6257 > UBA9933 > JASEIG01. Next base: position 9,150 of record JASEIG010000006.1, on the reverse strand, counting down.
ACCCGGCCTTTTTCTAACCGGTTCCAAGCCCTCCAAAACGTAAATATCTTTAGCCGCGTAAGAGACGCTTGGCTGGTTATTTTCTTCTCCGTTTGAGGGTAAATTTTTTAATTTTTTAGGCATTTTTCGGATAATAAAATTAATAAATACGCCTCTTGGCGTATTTACATTTTAACCTAAATTAACAATAAAAACAATGCATAAAATGAGAAAGAAGGCGGTTAAGCCTTCTTTTAATTTTTAGTGAATTTTACTTCTTTTTTATCCTCAACGCATATGCATTCTTCCTCTTCAGTTGAATAAAATAAAGCTTTGGATATTTCTCCCGAAAGCATGATAAATCCTTTTGATGGAGTAAAAATAATATAAATTACTTCATTAATTTCTTTCGGTTTAATATCCTCAACTTCTTCGGCTGAAACTAAAGACGGCAGAAACGCTAAAAACACAAACAGAAAAATTAAAACCGTTAAAAGTACGGAAACTATAGTTTTCATTGATTATCTCCTTTGTGTACTTCGTTAAAAGTTTTTGTTTTTTTATGAGCGCCGTCAACGGCAACAATCTTACTTTCCCAGTCTCTTGAAAGCACAAGAATAGAAAAAACTAAAAGCCCATAAACAACAAGGAGAACAACATTGGCTGTTTTTAAAATCTCTCCCTTTCCCATAATCCCCCTTTTTTTTATATTTTTAGATTCTAATTAATATTATAAAAAATAAATTTGGCAAAAGCAAAATTTTAATTCTGGAGCGGGTAATGGGGATCGAACCCACGCCTCAACCTTGGGAAGGTCGCGTACTGCCACTATACTATACCCGCAAATGTGATGAATCCAATATCTTTCTTGCGATACGGGGATTAGGAAGCTATTATATTGCCACTATACTACGCCCGTTTTTGTCAAGGTTACAGACAGACAGATTCCCGTTCTTGTTTTATATAAATTTTAATACAAAAATTTGCTTAAAAAATAAAGAATGATTCCGACTCCGGAAAAAATTCCCGATAAAATCCAAAATCTCATCGTGATTTGGCTTTCAGACCAGCCCATCGCTTCAAAATGATGGTGGATAGGCGCGGCCAAAAAAACTTTTTTACCATTTCTTAATTTTTTAGAAACAAGCTGAATAATTACGGAAAGCGCTTCTATTAATAATACGATTCCGATAATCGGAAGAAAAAAAATTGAATTAGTCAGAGACGCGATAACAGCTAAAGTTGCGGTTAGCCCCAAAATTCCGGTTTCTCCCATATAAAATTTCGCGGGAGGCACGTTAAACCATAAATAAGGAAGCAATGCTCCGATTATTATCACAATTAAAGTCGTGAGATCGTATAACCCTTTTGAATACGCGATAACGCCAAAGGCGGCGAACACAGGCGCGAGAACCCCGGCAGACAAACCATCCAATCCATCAACAACTCCGCTGGAAAAAGTGGCGAGCACAGTTAAAACAAATAAAATTATGTACAAGCCGTCAATTTCAAAATTTCCGTAAAACGGGATATAAATACTGCTCCAACCAAGTTTGAAATAAAACCACCATGCGCCAACCAAAGCAATGATTGTAATAATAAACAATCTCCATTTGAAACGCATCCCTCCGCCGATGTATTTCCCCTTTTCTCTTATAACCATCAGATCGTCAACTAATCCAAGAAGTGAAGCCGCGATTAAAGTAAATAACGGAAGCCAGACTTGCGAACGGCTTAAAAAATTTAAATTTGTCCCCAGCGGAGACGGAAAAATTTTTGAAAGAATAAGCGCGATAAGCGACACTATTAAAACTGTTCCCCATATAAGAATTCCCCCCATTCTCGGAGTTTTTACTTCTTTTTCGCTGTGAAATTTTTGGAAAATCGGCGTGTCGTATCCGTCGACAGTTTTGTCTCTCGGCTTTTTTTTCCATGCTTTGTATTTATAAAGAAAATGAATAAGAACAGGCGCGGCAAGCACGGCGATTAAAAATGAGAGAAGAAAAAAACTTAATGATTTAACAATAAAAAATACATGGGTTAGATACATAAATTTAATTCAAAAATTAAAAATCAAATGTTAAAAATTTAAATTCAACTTATTGAGCGCAATTCAATAATTTTTTGGTGTCGGCAAATCTATCCTGACTTCCAAGAACAACTATGACAAGCGGATTATTTTTAATATTAAAAACTGAAACAAGATTGCCTTGAGCTTCTTCAAGAAATCCGGTTTTCCCTCCGATAAAATCGGCGCGGCCGGCAAATTGGTTTATATTGGTTAAAATTCTTTTTTTGCGCGAATTTAATTCAAGCGCAGTAACTCGCGGAGTTCTCGTAATTTTTAAAAGTTCAGGGCGCGAGTTATATACATATTTTATTAAATAAAAAATATCGTCCGAAACGGATTGATTCTTTATTGAAAGGCCGCTTGGGTCGTAAAACCGCGTTTCATTCATATTTAATTCACCGGCTTTTGCGTTCATAAGTTCTAAAAATTTTTCTCTGCCGAAAGATTGCGCCAAAGCTTCTGCGGCATTATTGCTTGAAACCGTAAGCATGATTTTTATTAAATCGTTTCCCGTAAACGATTCGCCTGTTTTTATTTTTTCCGTCGCTCCATTTTCGGGAATCATTCTTTCGTTTAAAATAACTGATTTTTTTAAATCCATATTTTCCGAAGCGATTAAAGCGGTCATTAATTTGGTTATGGACGCAATTGGCCAGTGATTAAAATTATTAATTTCAAAAAGTTTATCAGATTTATTTATAAATTTTGCCATAGCGACATGCGCGAAAATATCGGAACCGCAAATGATTTTTCCTTCCTCGTTATTTAAAGAAGCGCTGGAATTTTTAACAGGCATTATTTCAGCAATATCCGCCACGCCGGAAAATTCCTCCGCCATTTTTTGCGCTGATTGGGTTGATTCTAAAACCGCAGCCGTCAAAGAAACTTCTTTTTTACTGCCTAACGCTTTGAAAAAAGCGAGTGAAACAACAACGGTTAAAATTATAAAAATTATTTGAAATTTTCTCATATTCCCAATATCAGTTGATTTCATTATTATTAACTGTTTTTTCTAAAATTAATTCTTTAAATTTTTCGTAATCAGGCAATTCTTCTGTTTTTGAAATGCCCAAATGTTTCAGTAAATCAAAGCTGGTTATATATGATACTCTTGAAACTGCGGGGTCGGATGATTTTTCAATTAATCCTCTCATTATAAGATTTCTGACTGTATAAGAAGAATTCACGCCTCTAAAATAATCAATTTTAGAGCGCGAAATAGGCCCTAAATAAGCGATGAGAGATAGTGTTTCCAGGGCAGCGGGGGTAAGGTTTTCTTCAAATTCTTCTTTGATAAAATTTTCAACAATGGATGCGAATTCCGGTTTGGTAACAAGTTGTATTTTTCCATCCTGAAAAATCAAATCCAACCCGCGTTCAGGGTTTTTCAAAGATTCCGAGAGTTCGCTTATGGCGATTTTTATTTTATCCTCTTCAATCTCCAAAATTTTTGAAATTTTTTTAATATCCAGCGGTTCTCCGTGAATAAAAAACAATGCCTCAATGGCGCTTACAAGGTTTTTCATTATTCCCAAATTCATTAATTTTACTCAAATTTTCTTATAATTATAGTAAAATAAAACCGATATGACAACCGGCTTGGCTTTAAAAATTTTAAATAAAACTGTAAATTAAAAAATGCGCAGTCTAACGCGTTAGATTGCTATGCTTGGTGTATTATAAATAACAGACAATATTGAAAATTACACATTGGTCTAATTGATCAGACTGCCATATTTAATATATAAAATAATCAATAAATATTTAATAAGCATTTAAATTTGATAAAAATGAAAAAAATTTTGCCGAAAAAATTTTTTAATCGTTCCGCTCTGATTGTCGCCAAAGATTTATTGGGAAAAGTTTTAGTACGGCGGTATAAAGGAAAAATTATTCGGTTAATAATCACGGAAGTAGAGGCGTATGACGGATTTAACGATAAAGCTTCGCACGCTTCAAAAGGAAAAACTGAACGCAATAAAATAATGTTTGAAAAAGGAGGATATTTCTATGTTTATTTCATTTACGGGATGCATTGGATGTTTAACATTGTGGTTGGGCCGAAAAATTATCCCGCCGCTATTTTAATAAGAGCGGGCGCGGTATTGCATACCGTCATGCATAACAGTATGCAAAAACGACAAAAAAAATACTTTGAAACGATTGAAAACAAACAGGGAAACAATCTGACAACCAAGCAGTTAGATGATTTTAATTTAATAAGCGGTCCGGCAAGATTAACCAAATTTTTGAAAATTGACGGAAAATTTAATAAACTTTTAGCCGACCCAAAAAACAATCTTTGGTTTGAGGATGTGGAAATTAATTCCGACATCGCTATATTGGGACTCCGGTCAAAAGTGTCGGAGAATCAATTTAAGATAGCCGCAAAAAAGAGAGTGGGTGTGGATTATGCCGGGCCTATTTGGTCAAAAAAACTTTATAATTTCAGTATAAATAATTTGACTTGCGCCGTTAAAAAAGGTATAAGAACAAAAGCTAATAAAAAGGAGGTGAAATAAATGGGAAAGACAAGAATTATAAACAAGAAGATAAAGATACCAAAAGAAAAAGAAGAAAAAACGATGAAATTAAAAGGAAATTTCCTCGGCGGTTTTAAATCAGTGGAAGTTTACCAGGAGGGTGATCGTGTTACCGTAACACTGTTAAAAAATAATAAAGGAAAACTTTCTGTAACATTCATATCGGACGGATTGTTTGTGGCAAAAACCCAGGATGGCCGGACAACAGAAGTTTTTCTTCCGTGGACACAGATACTACTTTGAAGTTTCCCAAATCCCCGCTTTCCGGCGGGGATTTTAAGTTAAAGACGGAATATTGTATAATTTAAAAATGTCTCCGGGAATTATTGAGTTGGCCGCAGTAATGTTGTTGGCAACTACATTGGGCATTATAGCGAAACTTTTCAAACAGCCACTGATTTTGGCTTTTATTTCCACCGGCGCCATAATCAGCTATTTTGGATTTTTTCATCTTAACAACCACGAAACTTTAAAAATATTTTCCGATTTGGGAATAATGTTTTTACTTTTTTTGGTCGGGCTGGAAATAGATTTCGCTTCTTTAAAATTTATCGGAAAATCTTCATTTATAATAGCAACGGCGCAAATTATCGGAACATTTTTAATAATGTTCGGAATCGCGCAGATTTTTCATTTTAGCTATCTTCAATCCGCTTACATTGCAATCGGGTTGACATTGTCCAGCACAGTTATTGTAATTAAACTTCTTTCAGAGAAAAAAGACAAAAAAAGCCTTTACGGAAAAATCACCATCGGCGTTCTTTTAATTCAGGATTTGGTCGCCGTTTTTATTCTTGTATTACTTTCGGGCATAAAAGCCGGCAATGGTTTTGTTATCGGAAACGCGATATTCGTGATAATAAAAGGATTAATTTTATTCGCGGTGATATTTTTTGTGGGCAGAAAAATACTTCCTTTGCTTTTTGACCGATTGGCATATTCCCAAGAATTGCTTTTTTTAAGCAGTCTTTCGTGGTGTTTTTTAATGGCGGCGATAATAAGTCATCCTAAAATAGGATTCCCTATTGAAATAGGCGGACTTTTAGCGGGATTAGCTCTTGCCAATTCTTCGGAAAACTTTCAAATTTCCTCCAAAATAAAATATCTGCGCGATTTTTTCATTTTAATTTTTTTCGTGATTCTCGGTTCAAATTTGATTTTTTCCAACTTGCCGCAAGTCGTATTTTTATCAATAATTTTTTCTATCGTTGTTTTAGTCGGCACGCCGCTTATTATTCTTACAATTATGGGATTGCTCGGATATCACAGAAAAACGGCTTTTTTAACCGGTTTAAGTTTGGGACAAGTTTCAGAACTTAGTTTGGTATTGGCCGCTTTGGGAGCGCAACTTGGCCATTTATCTCAAGAAATAGTTTCGCTTATAACTATGACAGGGATTATAACTATAGCCGCGTCTTCGTATCTTATTGTTTATTCAGATTATATTTATCAAAAATTCTCACGTTTTCTAAAGTTTTTTGAAAAAAAGATTTTTCGGGAAATGTCTTACGCTCCGTATGAACACCAGAATCATAAATCAATTGTTTTAATCGGATTGCACAGACTTGGTCAAAGTATCGCTTACAACATACCAAAAGAAGATCTTTTAATAGTTGATTTTGACCCGCAAATAATGCAGGAAATAAAAAAACACGGTTATGATTGCGTGTTTGGAGACATTTCAGACGATGATTTATTTGAAAGAGTAAGTTTAAAAAACGCGCGCACGGTGATTTCAACGGTGCCTGATGTAAAAGATAATATCCGCCTTCTTAAAGAAATACGGTCGCTAAAAATAAGGGGGCAGGATATAAAATCAATTGTAAGAGCGGAAGAAGAATACGAAATGGAAATTCTTTATAACGAAGGAGCGGATTATGTGATATTCCCTCATTTTACTTCCGGGCAATATCTCGGGAAATCAATCGCTATTGACCCAAAAATGTCTATTTTGCGCGAATTAAAAGAATGGGATTTAAAAGTGATAAAGAAATTAAGAGGTGGCGGTTAAGGTTAGGGGTTAAAAAATAGAAGTTAGGGTTTAGAGGTTAGATTTTAAATCGTAAATCTATATTTTATATTCTATTTATAATTTATATTCTATTTATTGCTCCATCATATAATATACTCTGTTTTCAACGCGGAAATCGGCATAATCCACATTTTTCCATTTATCGGAATTTTTAAGAGAATTTATGGCGCTTAATGAAAACTCAGGATCAAATCTTAAACTAAACAATAATTTCGGTTTTGATTGCGTGCTTACTTCTTCCAGCGAAATATCTTTGAGATGCACGGTTTTAATATTCGCTTCGGCAATGTCCAAAATTTTAAATATTTTTTTAAGATTGTCAAAAAGATTTTTTTTCATTATGGGATCGCCCAATTTAAGATTGTGGCCGGTTTCGTCGTTCACTCTGTTAAATAATTCGCTGTCAATTATGGGAGCTTGTTTAAAAATAATTCCATTTTCGTCAAACCAAAGACATTCTGATTTAGACGTTGATAAATAAGAATTTATTTCGGGTGGTTTTTGGTTTAATGTTTCCATCTGTGTTGTGGTTCTGTTTTCTGTTTGCGCCGCGTCGGTTACTGTCTGTGTTATATCTGTTTCTGTCGGCTCATTTTGGCACCATATCCCGTAATTTTTTCTTTCTTTTACTTCAATATTTATTCGCCGACTAAGATAATTTCTTTCCATTTTTAAACTTTCAAATTGGGGGTGTAGTTTTAAAAATTCGGCAGAATCGCCCCACGTAAGAATATTGTCGCTTCCCAGAAGCAATGATATTTTTGATTGATTTTCAAAATAATCTTTTAGGTTCTGAATTAATTCCGCAGAAACAAGGCTATTCGCTCCCGAGATTTCAATTTTTTGGATTTTGAAAGCGGGTGAATAAAAAATCGCATAAATTGCCGCCAAAATAAAAACAGCCCCGCCCAATAAAAATTTTTTATTTTTAAATATCGCTTGATCAGTTAAGCGTTTTTCTGATGGAGAGTGGTGAAATTTCATTATTATAATTTTAATCGTTAAAACATAATTTTTCAATTTTCCCGTCTTTAAAAAGCTGTAATTTTTGTTTTTCCTGAAATTGAATTACAATTAAAGTATGTTAAGTAATTCATCAAATAATTTAATCGTAAAAGTAATCAAAAAAATCATCCCCGCCACAGTTACAATAGCGGTTTCTAAAAATTTTCAAGAAATTAAGAAAGAGGCGCTAAAAGAAAATAAGCGAGTTTTACAAAGTTCACAACTAAAAAAATTGAAAGCGATAAAAGAAAGCGCGGACGGCGACGGAATGGTGAGAACAAGCAGCGGTTCGGGATTTATTATAGATTCCTCGGGAATAATTTTAAGCAACAGGCATGTTATAAACGATTCCCTGAATAAATACACCGTTATAACTAATTCCGGCGATAAATACGATGCAGAAATAGTTGCTCGCGACCCTATAAGCGATTTGGCAATTTTAAAAATTAATTCAAAAAAGAAACTTCCTTTTATAAAACTCGGGAATTCGCTTAAGTTGGAACTTGGCGAGACCGTAATCGCCATTGGGAACGCTTTGGGAATTTTCCAAAACACCGTGTCCAGTGGAATCGTTTCCGGCTTGTCAAGGTCAATTACCGCCCAAGTTGATTCTAATTCCCCTATTCAGGAAATACACGGGTTGATTCAGACAGACACCGCAATCAATCCGGGAAATTCAGGGGGACCGCTGGTAAATTTAAAGGGAGAAGCGATTGGAATTAATATCGCGATAATTTTAGGAGCGGAAAACATCAGTTTCGCGCTTCCGATTAATATCGCCAAAAGAGATTTGGAAGACTTGAAAAAATTCGGAAAAATTAAAAGACCGTTTTTGGGAGTGCATTACCTTTTAATCAATGATGGAATAAAGAATAAATACAAACTCCCCGTAAATTACGGCGCTTTAATTACAAGCGAAAGACCTTATTCTCCAAGCGTGGCAGATAACAGCCCCGCGTCTAAAGCGGGATTAAGGGGAAAAGACATAATTTTAGAATGCAACGGGGTTAAAGTTTCAGAACAAAAAACCATCGGCGATATTATGGAAACATGTTCTGTAGGAGACGCGCTTAAAATAACAGTGCTAAGAAAAGGGAAAAAGCATGAGTTTAGAGTTGTTTTATCTGAAAGAAAATAATATGGACAGTTGAGTGTCCAATTGATTATCTGCCCAGTTTGCAATTACCGGCATTTGACGAATTACATAAAGAAAAATACCGGCAAAAACAACGGTTAAAATTAAAAATTTTGGATTCATCCCGGTTAACATTGCTTTGATTAAAGAAATTGTAACAAATTTATTTTAAATTCGGAAATTAAAATTTTAGAGTGAAAATTAAAATGTCCAAAAGGTTTATTAAGTATTTTACGACCGTAAAATACTTAATAAAAGTTTAATGGAGTCATAATTTTAATTCTTTAAAAAGCGCCGCTCCAATTTTCAAAAAATACCGTCATTTTTCTTTTTATTTCTAAGATTTTCTAAAATAATTCATAGCGCTTTGTGCGCGATCGCGCAC
>JASEIG010000005.1 GCA_030017615.1 Patescibacteria group bacterium | reverse complement strand
GGTTATATTAATCCATCCTCCTCCGATATTGTATTGAAATGAAGGAGTTATGTATCCCTGATTCGCCGGAGAACCCGATAACGTGTCCGCGTCTCTCACTTTGTAAGTTATTTGGACTTTTCCATAATTGGCGTCTGAAGATGTCGCGTTCTGGACCACTGTTACTCCGTTCGTTCCGTAAGTGGAATCAAAATTGGGAGGAGCGTTGACCACATAAGTTATTGTTGTGCTTGATAAAGTCGGAGTGGCTGTTCCGTCCGAAGTGAGAAATGCTTTATATTGAAAATATTGATCGTTGCTTCCCGAAGTGAAGGTTGACGGCATTGCGTCTGTTCCCGTGGAACTTGTGAAATATGTGCTTGATGTGTTATTTGGTCCCAGCCAATCTGTCCAAGTGATGTTGTCGGGAGAAGTTCTTATTTGGAATTTGACTGAAGTGGCGGATGTGGTTGTGGCTGTCCATTGAATTTTGGAAAGAAGATTGGCGGAATTTCCTGTGTTATACGCGGATAAAGTAAGTGTCTGGGACGCAGAATAGTTGGAGTAACTTACGGCAATATTATCCAAACTCGGCGTAACCGTTGAATCCGTCGTGGCAAAATCGGCCGCAAAGTTAAGTGATTCTCTCCAAGCCACAAATCCCCCGCTCGCTTCCCATTGCGATTGCGTGATTGCCTGCAAAGTGGAACTGGTCATCCCATTCGTTTGGAGATTATCCAAAGATGAAGCTATCCAACTTGATCCATTCCAATATTTCCAAGTGGTTCTTCCGTCAAAAGACACTAAATATTTTATTGATGTGCTGGCCGAAGTTGTTTGGGTTAAAGTTACACCGGAAATATGACTCCACGTGGAAGTATCTATTTGGGAAGCATTGGCGGTGGTGATGTAGTAAGACTGTCCATTGGCATAAGCCGTTGTCGGCGGAGTGAAATTTGAAGTCCAGCGAGCGATTCCTTTTGAAACACGGAATTCATCTATATAACCGTAAAAAGTCCATGAGGAAGTGTTCACGCTACTTGCCCCTATATAAAGAGACTGGTTTGAATTATACAACGCAGAAGTTATTGAGCCGCTGACCACAGAAGTTCCGCTGATGTATAAATTGACTGCGGTTCCATTTTTAACTACCGCGATATGGTATAGAGTGCTGAGAGTCGGAGTCCAGGCGTAGGAAATTTCGTTCGCTGCTGTGTTTCCGTCATAACTCCACACGAAATGCAAAGCGCTGTTGTAATAATAAAGCGCCCATGAATTGTTTCCTTGTCCTGAGGTATACCATTGCGCCGCCAAATAATGATTCGCCGTATCGCGGAAATCAGCCCAAGTTTCAACTGTAAAATTTCCGCTTCCGAAATCCCAATCATCGCTGTCTGCAACTGTCAAATAACTGAGATTATTGTCAAAATACACGCTCGCTCCTCCAAATTTACTTTGAACTGTTGAAACTTGCGCGTTACCATTAGCAGTTACTGTTTTCGCCCCCGAAGAACTGTCAGTAAAACTTGTTGATCCATTTGTTCCATCTGCATGAAATAATAATTTTGTATCAGAATCCGTAGCAACAGGATAAGAAGCTGAAGCTGTTATAGCTGAATATCCATCAGGTACCGTATATGTAAAAGCAGTTGCTCCAAAATTAACGGTTAGATTCACATTTTCCAAATTGAATGCAGGATAAAAAGTCCCGCTTAATCCGCTATACATTACTCCCTGCGAAACTCCATTCTTATACATGGTAATAGTTCCCGCATCCATATCCAAAGAGACTCCAATTACATCGCCAACGTTATAATAAACGCTTCCATAAACCAATCCAGATGTACCACTTGCATTGTTAAACTTATTGCCGTTGAATCCGCTGTACATCCATCCATTTGCGTCTGCCCCACAATAATTATTTAAAGAAGCGGAACTGTTTGCCACGCCAATCCCCATTACATAATTATTATTTCCTCCGGGAGCGTTCTGTGTTGCTTCCCAATACCATTTTCCAGAAGATTTTCCGACATTTGCCCTTACACATTTCCAGCTGGCCCCTCCATCCGTAGATGAAGCGGTCAGATTTCCATTACTCAAAGCAATATTCGCATTTTTATCATTTGGGTTTAAAGCCGGAGCAACACTCACATCATGCAATTTTACCACTCCTCCCGAAAAATCCGTTCCGTTTGTGGCGTCTTCTTGAATGTAATCAGCTTCGGTTGTGAAATTTATGTTCGCGGTTGATGTGGTCTGCGATAATTGGAGAGTTGACCCCGCTGTCAGATTTGCGTCTTTTGCGGAATATTCATTCCATCCTGTCCTGTTTGTGGGGTCAGCCGCCGTTGAAGAAGTCGCTCCTCCCGTCCATGAATTTTGAGCAAAAGAATAAGTCGCGGCCTGCGCTTTTTCTTTTTGAGTCCCGAAATTAAAAGTAATTAAAGAAATAACGGTAGCAATGACAATAAACCAGCTCAATATATGTTTTGAATTTTTCTGAAATGATTTTTTAAATTTTTTCCCCCGTAGTGAAATTTTCATCTTAATTTTTTTTCTATTAACTCCATACTTGTTGCGGATCTAATGAGCTGATTTATTAGCGGTTTTGTAAATTCATTAATCTTAATTATCTTACAAAACCTGATCGCGTCTTCGCCAAATTTCACGCATCGTTCTTCCAAATCATACTGCATGATTTAATTTGTAAATTTATTTAAAAATTCAAAAATTATAAAATTATCTCAACCTTTGTCCTTAATTTATTCCCGTCTGCTATCAGACCTGATAGCGCCCGAATTTTAACTCGCCAATTCAGATAACTATTCAGTTTTAATTTTTTTATTCCGTTTATTTTTATCTAATTTTTATTTATCACCTTCTAATTATTATTTCTAAATTTACTTTTCAAATTAAAATTGTAATTAAATTAAGTTAAAATTATTATAAAAATTATATCATAACAGTGTTTATTAAAAAATGTGTATAACTCATAAATTGCTTTAAAAGTGTGGTTTTCGGATTTTAGCTCGTAAATTTTAATTTTTAGACATTAAAGTAATGTTGCTAAAATAACTTATAAAAAATTGTTTTAACGTCTGAAAAACGTTTTCTTAAAACTAAAATTTTGAAAATATTGCATCGCTTTTCTTAATATTTAGAACAAGTGTATATAATATACAATGCTACAGTTGGCAAAATAATTTATTGTAATAAAATTATTTTGCGTCAATTATCTTAAAAAATATTGTTTACTATCTTCTTTTCTGCTCTTGTTCAACATATAATATTAATGAAAAATTGAATTATTGCATTAGTTCTATTATTGTTCTATAATAAATTGATGGAAAACACGGAACTTCATCCTCTTCAGGAAAAAATTTATAAGATATATAAAGACAACAATGGTCGTCTTCCCACCTTCCGGGAATTAAGCGGTATATTAAAAGTATCCTCGCTTAACACAGTTTCCTACCACATCAACCAGCTTAAGAAAAAAGGCTTCTTTAAAATTGAAAATGAGCCTAATGGCATAGTGGAGCTTAATCTTAAAAATCTCCTTAATTTTGAAAACAAAAAGGGTGTGTATGTCTTGCTTAAAGGGAAAAATCCATTTTATGTTGACGAATCGGAAAATATCAAAAACGACCTGATTAAAAAATTTCTCTCCGATTCCCGTATATTGGATATCTTAAAAAATTCAACGGAAAAAATTAACATTGCTTATTATCTTTTGGAAAACGCGCCCGAACGGGAAGATTTAAAAAACCATCTATTTAATTTTTACAAAGAAAAAGGATTTAATATCTCCTAAACTGTATTTTTATTTTAATTTTTGGCGCAATACAATGCGCCAAAAGTTTAATGTCTTTTTAAACCGTAATTTTATTTCAATTGTTAATAATTTCAATAATCTTTGTTTTAGTAATATGCCCCGAAATTATTTTTATCTGATTAATTGGTATTTTAAAATGTCCCGACAATTTTTTAATTATTGCCTTATTCGCCTTGTCGTCAATCGGCAATTCTTTCACTTTTACAATAAAAGTATTTTCGTTTATTTTTTCAATCTTTTCTTTTTTGGAACTGGTTTTCGCTTTAACAAAAATTTTCATAATTTCTTTAAAATGCGCGGTTTAACGCGTCAGTCCGCCATATTTAACACATAAAATAATCAATGAGTATTTGACAAGTATTTAAATAATAAAAAATGAAAATCCGATGCTGTCATCTATAACAGTAAATAATAAATTTTATTTTATACTTTTTAATTTTAACTCGTCTTAAACAAACTTGTAAAGAAAATTGAAATCCATATAATTAATACAGAACATAAAAAGGAGGTGAGTAAAATGGCGCAGTCAAAAATACAGATAATTCTGTCCAATCTGCGGCAAAAAATAATTAAAACTCCCGAAAATGCGTTTAATTTAATCCAGCAACCCCATGGATTTCCAAGTATACTTAAAAATGAAGCTATCAAGATAATTAAAAAAACGCTTCAATTTAATCCTGCTTATCGTTATCAAAAACGATATCAATACAATTTAGAAGAAATTGAGATGGAATTACTGGAACTTTTAAAAACGCATCAACAAAAAAAGAAAGGGAGATACAATGCCATTAGACAATCTTAATCATCCTGCCGCAAAAAATAGCCCTGTTTTAAAAAACGGGCTATTTATTTTTCTATTTTCGGTAAAATCAATTTAATTAAAAAAGAGCTTATTAAACCTATTGCTATTCCTCCTAAAATATCAACTGGCCAATGCACACCGACAATAATTCTTGAAATCCCCATTAAAATTGAAACCGCTAAAAACCATAGGCCCCATTTTTTTCTCAAAAAGAATACCGATAAAATCATCGCGAAAAAAAACGCCGTATGTCCCGAAGGAAAAGAATATGTCGCACTGTGTGAAATCATCGGCTCAAACCCCAAAACCGCAAAAGGTCTGGCTTTATGATAAAAAAATCTGATTGTTTCCGTTATTATTCCGCGCGATAAAAGCGCCGAAAGAATTAAAAATGACGCGAAATAAAATCTCTTTTTCCAATTTTTCTCTTTAAAAAATAAAATAATCAAAGCCAATGCTAAAAAATACTGAACATAACCGGCTAAAAATACAAAAAGCCAGTCAAATATTTTTACATTCTGCCCAATATTATAAAAAAATTGAAAAACTAAATGATCGAAGTAATTCACATTTTGATTTCACATTTTTAACGCGCCATATTGCGCTATTAATTATGTGTTATATACAATATAATTTGTTTTAAAAATAAGATTAATATCAAGATTATTAAGATGCGGTGATATATCTATATATATCACCCTAACTAATATCGGCTGAATTATTTTTAACCGGGATAATATAATTTTTCATTAATTTATCATTTATATATTTTGATTTAATTTAATTGGTATATTCGTGAATGCTCCTTAATATTTTTTCAAATTCTCCTTTTTCAATACTTGCGTGTCCGACCAGCGCGCCGTCGATTTCTTTTTTAACAATGAAATCTTTTATATTTCGGCTGTCCACGGAACCGCCGTATAAAACCTTTGGGTCGGAAATAAAATAATGGCTGTTCAAAAATTGTTTTATAAATTTTATCATTTCAACGGCATCCTCCGGCGTGTCCGGATGGTTTGTCCCGATAGCCCAAACGGGTTCGTAAGCGACTATTAAATTAGTATTGAGTATTGAGGGTTGAAAATTAAGATTTATTAAATCCGCCTCTAATTGCCGCAAAACAAATTCTTCAGCTTTGCTCAACCCTTCATCTTCCATTCTAAATTCCCGTTCCGATTCCCCTGCGCATAAAATCACTTTTAAACCTTCTTTTAACGATTCTGAAACTTTTTTGCTTATAATTTCGTCAGTTTCCCCTAACGCGCGTCTTTCCGAATGGCCGATTATCACATATTCCACGCCAAGATTTTTAAGCATTTCCGGAGAAATTTCTCCGGTATAACCCCCCTCTTCCTGAAAAAAAACATCCTGCGCCCCAAGTTTTATTTTGGTCTTATTAATAAGACCGGCAATATTTGACAAACAAACAAAGGGCGGACAAATTACTATTTTAATATTATACGCTTGCTCCGAAAGATTGTCATTTCTCTGTATCTGCTCCGCATAAACTCGCGCCTTTTCAAAAAGCTCTTTTGCTTCTTCAATTGTAAGCGGATTCATTTTCCAATTCGCCACAATCAATTTTTTATCCATTACGACAATTATATAAAATATAAAGCTTTTTACAAAAAGAAAAGGTCTTTGCCCGAAGGCAGATGTTTTTTAATGGTTGGTGACTAGCCGCCAGCGACTAGTTACTTATTTCTTCAACCATCAAAAATTCCGCATTTTTATTAGGTAAATTCTGGTAAATTTCTTCCGTAATAAAAGGCATAAATGGGTGGAGAGTTTTAAGAACAGTTAAAAGCGAAAAAGACAAGACGGAAAAAACTTCTTCTGAATTTTTGTCTTTTGAATATTCAATATACTTATCCGCAAATTCTTTCCAGACAAAATTATAAAGCGTGTGAAGAGCTTGGCCAAAATCATAATTATCAATATCTTTATTGACTGATTCTTTGGTACTTTCAAGTTTTTTAAGCAACTCTCTACTTGCTTCGTCTTTAATATCCCCGGCGTCAATTTTAGAAACAAAGCTATCCCCTGTTTTAGTCAAAACAAATCGGCTGATATTCCAAAGTTTATTGGCAAACTTTTTTCCGGCCATTACGTGTTCTTCCGCCCAATGAATATCTTGTCCGCCCATTGATTGCCAAATAAGCCCGAAACGGGTGGCATCGGCGCCGTATTTATCAATTAGAATCATGGGGTCAATCCCCGTTCCTAACGACTTGGACATTCTTTTTCCGTCTTTAGTCAGGATTGTAGCGTGAATTATAACATTGTTAAACGGCTCCTTATCCATAAATTCAATGCCGGAATAAACCATTCTCGCCACCCAAAGATTAATAATATCTCGCGCAGTGGACAAAACTTGCGTAGGATAGAATTGCGCCAAATCACCCCCTTCTTTTGATTTACAACGGGTTGTTTGTCGTTTGTCGTCAGTTGTCGGTTCACATTGCGCGGGCCAGCCCAAAGTCGCAAACGGCCACAAGGCGGAAGAAAACCATGTATCTAAAACATCTTCACTTCCTTCAATTGGAATTTTATGCCCCCACCAAATCTGACGGGAAATACACCAGTCTTTAATATTTTTAAGCCAATCCAAATAAACTTTTTCCCACCTTTGGGGATGAAATCTAACTTTGCCGCTTTCAACGGCTTCAATCGCCAATTTGGCAAGTTCGGACATTTTTAAAAACCATTGTAAGGATGGAAGTGGCTCAACCGTGCCTTCACATCGGTAGCATTTGGCGACGCTATGGGTGTGGTCCTCTTCTTTCTCAATTAGATTTAATTCTTTTAATTTTTTAATCACCTTTTCGCGACACTCGGCAATTTTTAAGCCATTACAAAACTCGCCGGATTCAACGGTCATTCTCCCCCGCTCATCTATTATTTTATACGCCGGTAATTTATGTCTCTCGCCGATTTCCGCATCTGTAAAATCATGAGCCGGAGTAACCTTGACAACACCAGTGCCAAATTCTTTTTCCACCGCAATATCCGCCACAACGGGAATTTCCCTGTTTTGAATGGGCAGAATTATTATCTTGCCGATTAAATCCTTATACCGTTCATCTTTCGGATTCACGGCAACAGCGGAATCTCCCAATATTGTTTCCGGACGCGCAGTCGCAACAACAATAAAGTCGTTGGTTATGGGTTGTAAGTTGTTAGTTTTTTTAATCGAATATTTAATGCGCCACAATTTTGATTTTTCTTCAATATATTCAAGTTCCAAATCGGATAAGCTGGTTCCGCAACGCGGGCACCAGTTCACGATTCTTTCGCCCCGGTAAATCCATCCTTTATCGTAATATTGCCTGAAAGCGCTTTGAACCGCTTTGCTGTATTGCGGGTTCATTGTAAAAGCGGCACGCGACCAATCACAGGACGAACCCATTTTTTTAAGCTGGCCCAAAATCATATCGCCATACTTCTCCTTCCATTCCCAAATCTTCTCTAAAAATTTTTCTTTTCCCAATTGATGACGACTGATATTTTCCTTTTTCAGCTGTTTTTCCACGATATTCTGCGTGGCAATGCCCGCATGGTCAGTGCCCGGAATCCAAAGCGCCTTATAACCCTCCATTCTTTTTTTACGGATTAAAATATCTTGGATTGTCGCATTCAGCGCATGTCCCATATGTAGCGTGCCTGTAATATTCGGTGGCGGAAGCGCAATAGTAAATGGCCCCTTATCGGCATGCGGAAGATTATCGGGATTAAAATATCCCGATTTTTCCCATTCATTATAAATTTTTTCCTCAACAGCTTTGGGGTCGTAAGGCTTATTAAATTCCTCATTCATACTGTATTATTAGCTTTAATTTTTTAATTTTATAATCTGCAATCCTGCAGTTATTTTATTGCATCCACATAAACTTTAGTCAAATTTTGGTTAATATTTTGCGTGTTTATGTTTTGCGGAAAAATAATCCTGAAATTTTTTTCCTCTGTCGGATTTATATTTTCCAGTTCGGTTTTTGAAACGCCGGTCAACATTCCCAATTTGTCAAAAATAAATCCGTTTATAATTACTTTTGACGCAGAAACAATGTCATCATTTTTTATTAATCCGCTTATTATCGCCGGATATACCAATCCGGTTTCCGGAACGGATTGTTTTATTGTTTCAACCGCGGAATTTATGCTTTCCCTCGTTTTTCCGCCAAAATATCCCGTTGCCGGCAGCTTTTGAACTTTCTGATATTTAACTAACGCGACTTTAGTGGTTGAATCAAAAAGTGTATTGGGAATTCCTTTAAAATATCCCTGTGATTTTAAAAATTCTTCCAACATTTTCACATCTTCCCCTTTCAGCCCTGAAAACAAATCTCGCGTAAAATTAAACGCAGACATTGAAGCTTGCGCGGTGTTTAAAAGCTGTATTTTAAATTCTTTTAAAGTTATCTGCGGTTTGACGAAATCGTCTTTTAAAATCCAATTTGCATCGGAAAAATTCAGTTCCGCTCTGAAAAAATTATTGGAATCAAAATCTATCGGCGCCAATAAATATTTCACTTCTCCCGCATAAATAAACGAATGACCGATATAACCGGATTTTTCTCCGCCCTTTCCGTAAACATCAAAACTATAAGAAAAATCTTTTGCGCCGTAATTCAAATTCGGATTTTTTATTTCTGACGCCAAAATCATTTTCCCCGCGCCGTTTGAAAAACTTTTTGTCCAAGAAATTTCTAATGACAAAGTGTTTTTAATCCCGCAAGTCATGCACTGTCCTCCGCAATCAATACCGGTTTCATTTCCGTTTTGTTTGTTATCAAAACAACTTGGCGCAGGCTTTAAAAAAATAAAATACACTCCCGTTAAAATAGCAAAAAATACCAGCAAAAAACCGATTCCGTAAATAATTTGCTTTGCGCTTTTTCGGTCCATATAAAAAACATTATATAAATAAACGCCGATTATTACAAAAAGCTCCAATAAAGGAGCTTTTTGTAATAATTGTAAATAATGAATTCCCGGCGAATCTTACTTTCCCGGTCGCCGAAGCAACAAGTATCATCAGAACAGTGAAATTTCACGACTCTGTTCGGAATGGGAAGAGGTGGGTCCCTCACTGTTTAATCACCAGGAAATCATTATCTGCAATTTTAATATATTTTCACCGCAAAAATTTCAATTAATAGGCGTAATTCTCCCACTGCCAAATTTAATCGGCTATCTAAATTTAATTTCAGAGAAGAGGGTAAATCGGATTATTAGTATTTCTCGGCTGATTAAACAACCTATAACCTGCAACTCACAACCTGCAACTTTCGGCCGAAGCCGATTGTCGTTTGTCGTTTGTCGTTTAGTTATCAGTTAAATAATTATCACGCCTTACGGCGCTTACACCTGAAACCTATCAACCTAGTAGTCTTCTAGGATCCTATAACGACACCTAATCTTGGGATTGGCTTCGCGCTTAGATGCTTTCAGCGCTTATCCATTCCGAACATAGCTACCCGGCGCTTCAGTTGGTACCAAAGCCGGTAGACCAGAGGTTCGTCCATTCTGATCCTCTCGTACAAAGAACAGCTTCCCTCAAGTGTCAACGTCTCTAACAGATAGAGACCAACCTGTCTCACGCATATTTATCTAAAAACATTTAGATTTCTCACTTATTACTAAGTGTATGGACTATACCATACTCCTTTTTTTAAAGGAGTACTGACGTTTTAATCGCTTTCAAAAAAACGATTCATTCGATTAAATCGAATAGTCTCTAGGGGGTTAATAAATTCTTTTTTTATGTTTTTTGGAATAGTTTAGCTTTTCAAATTTTTCAATTTCTTTTGCTAATATCACAAAATCTTTTTTATCTAGGATTTGTGATTTCATTTCCAAAATTTTCATCATTAATTTGGCTTGATTTTCTTTTAAATACAGATGGGGAATGGTTTTTGCGAGAATGAATTTTATTTTATCTTCTTTCCCGATTATCCATTCAATAATTCCGTCATTTCGCTCGCGTATATAACCTAAATTATATTGCCTTAATAAGAATTTACAACTTCCCTCGGTATTATCCTAATATGCGACAGGTTAATATTGCAATATTAGGATTTCACCGATATGAGTCAGTTTTGGACACTCTGATGTTACCATCAGAGGCCGCCATTTGACGGTTTGAACCCAGCTCGCGTACCCTTTTAATTGGCGAACAGCCAAACGCTTGGGACCTTTTTCAGCCCCGCGCTAGGGTGAGCCGACATCGCATTTTTCTATTATTACTAATAGTATGGACTATATCTTCACCCTATTGGATAGCGCTTATGCGCATCTAATAGGGGCTGACGTCTTGTAGAAATTTTAAAACTTCTACCCGCTCTTTTTACAGAGCAAGTCTCTACGGGGTTATAACTCAATTTTATATTTCATTGAAAGAATTATTTTGTCGCTTAATAACTCTTTCAATTTTGGCATTGAGTCAAACTTCCCACGGTATTGTCCATATAACAATTTTATCATATGGAGTTCACCGTTATAAGTCAGATTTTGTTTTTGGGTTCAGAATTTTTTGCTATGACATTACTGTCATGGCACCCCAATGTATTAAGGTGCCGAGCGAGATCGTCGATAAGGACTCTCGGATCTCACCAGCCTGTTATCCCCAGAGTAGCTTTTATCCGTTGTCTCCGGCCTTTCTATAAAGAACCGTCGGGTCATTAAGTTCCGCTTTCGCGCCTGCGCGGCTTGTCGGCCTTGCAGTCAAGCCAGCTTATGCCTTTACACAATGAGGTCGATTTCCATCCGACCTTAGCTGACCTTAATAAACTCCTCCGTTACTTTTTAGGCTTTGTGTTAAACCTAATTTATATTTCATTAAATTATCTTTGAATGTCTGAATTTTTATTTCCATAATTTAATTAGGTTATCGCATTTAACGAAAATGCGATTCTGTATATCGCTATACAGTTCGGACTATATCATCATCCCGCACTTTTTGGCAACAAATTGGCGTTTATGCAAATTTAGATTTGTAAACACGATTCGTGAACCAAAAAAGCGGGATGCCATCGTGTAGTCTCTGAGGGGTTTAGATTTTTAATATCTAAACTTCCCTGCTGATTATCTGCTTATGATTTTTATAAACCACGTCAATTTAGAATTTTTACCGGTTGTCGGTATCCAAATATTCCCAGATGTTCCAGCATATAGATGGTTTTCCATATTGCCTCACAGCAATAGGTCCCCCTTTTTGCGATAGTCGGATAACTATCGCGCGTTTAAGGATAACGCCCCATTAAAACTACCCGCCAGGCACTGTTCCTCAGCGTTTTTGCCGCTGGGGTTAGATTTTAGAACTTTAAAGATGGCTGTTTCATTGTCGGATCCATCCGCCCCAAAAGACGGACTTCAAATCCTCGCCACTACGCTACGCATCAAAATTCTAAAGCCAATACCAAGCTATAGTAAAGCTTCTGGGGTCTTTTCGTCCCGTTAGAGATACACCGCGTCTTCACGGCACTCGCATTTTCATCGAGCACTTCCTTGAGACAGTTCTCCAGTCGTTCCGCCATTCGTGCGCTCCGGAACTTACCCGGAAAGGAATTGCGCTACCTTAGAACAGTTATAGTTACTGCTGACATTGACGAGGGCTTGAAGCACTCAGCATGCGCTGCGCGCAAGAAACGAGAACGGCTTTCGCCCTGAGATGTGAGAGATGTGAATTTTTAATTCCTGTTCTCTCATTTCTAATTTCTCATTTTCTGTGTGCAGCACACACCGGCGCTCTTGACCTTCTCGCATCGGTCAGGCGTCACCCCCTATACATCCTCTTACGAGTTCGCAGGGAGCTGTGTTTTTGTTAAACAGTCGCTAGAGATACTTTCGCTGCGGACGCTCACTTCGCTCGCTAAATAATCCAAATAATCCGAACATATCCGAATGCCCCGAATATTACAAAATAAATTTGTAGTATTTGTAGATTCGGATGTAATTTGTAGATTTGAATTGCTTAGTGAGCAAAGCGAACGTCAGGCCTTATCGCTAACTTACGGCCGCTTTTTTGCCGAGTTCCTTAAGGAAGCCTCACTCGTTCCCCTGAGGCTACTCGCCTCGTCCACCTGTGTCGGTTTCCGGTACGATATCTACTTGACTAACCTTAGAAGTTTTTCTTGGAAGGCTCTTCGGTTAAATTTCCATCCGTAGATAGATTTCGTCGACTCTCGATTATTGTCATTAAAGACAGCTTCAACAGATTTTCTCTTGAAACTAATCTTAGAGTAAGCAACGCCAAACCAATGAGGCGCTCAACCTTTTTTCCTTCGTCACTCCATCGAATCAAATAGATGGCGCGGAATATTAACCGCTTACCCTTCAGCTGCGGCTTTCGCCATTGCCTTAGGATCGCCTAACCCTCCGATGATTGCCATTGCGGAGGAAACCTTAGACTTACGGGGGGCCGATTTCTCATCGGCCTTGAGATTACTCATTCCAACATTCTCTCTTCCAATCGCTCCAGTTGTCCTCACGGATCAACCTTCAGCGCAATTGGAATGCTCTCCTACCACACGCGCGCTGCGCACGCAAGCCACAAGTTGTAAGGTTTGTAAAATTATAAAGTTGGAATTCCCACTTTTTAAACTTTAAAACTTTTCACTTTATGAATTGTGTGCGAAGCGCGCGCATCCATAATTTCGGTAATTTGCTTAGCCCCGGTATATTTTCGGCGCAACTCGCCATCGAATAGTGAGTTGTTACACACTCTTTAAAGGATGGCTACCTCTAAGCCAACCTACTATCTGTCAATGGCAAATTACCACCTTTAACACTTAGCAAATATTTAGGGACCTTAATTGATGGTCTGGGCTGTTCCCCTTTCGACCATGGAGCTTAGCCCCCACAGTCTGACTAATTACCCATATTTTCCAGTATTCGGAGTTTGACTCGAGAGCCGAGATTGCTCCCATTACTCCCGAACCAGTAGCTCTACCCCTGAAAAATTTATGATAACCGCTAGCCCTAAAGCTATTTCGGAGAGAACCAGCTATTACCAGGTTCGATTAGCTTTTCACTCCTTACCCCAATTCATCCGAAGGTTTTGCACAACCAACCGGTTCGGGCCTCCTCCGCCAATTACAGCGGATTCACCCTGATCAGGGTAAGCTCACCTGGCTTCGGGTCTATCCCACACCCTCAAATGCGCGCTATTAACACTCGCTTTCGCTCCGCCTCCGTTCCGTAGAACTTAGACAAAGGATATAGGATAACTCGTTGGATCATTCTTCAATAGGCACCACGTCATCCCCCACATAATAAATTATGTGGTTGGGACTCCGAGTCCTTGTAGGCATATGGTTTCAGGTTCTATTTCACCGCCCTTACCGGGCTACTTTTAACCTTTCCCTCACGGTACTAGTTCACTATCGATCTAATAAAGTATTTAGCCTTGCCGAATAGTGCCGGCAGATTCTCCCGAAGCGTTCGTTCCTCGAGATACTCAAGAATAAATGCTGAAGAGTTTTTTAACTTTCGCTTACAGGACTTTCACCTTTTTTAGTTTGGCTTTCCAGCCAATTCAGCTAGTTAAAAAATTTGTAACTCTTTCACCTTCGTAACCAATAACCAGCAACTTACAGCTAACAACAAAAGTTATTAATTATTAAGTCGCTAATTATCAGTTAGAAGAGCGCACTTACCTTACAACCCTGAAATTTTTTCTTACGAAAAAAATTCAGTTTGGGCTCTTCCCGTTTCGCTCGCCGCTACTAAGGGAATGCGCGAAGCACATTTCTGACTAACGACAAACAACTGACAACCAACGACAAAAAGTCGTAAGTTGTTGGTTATAAGTCGTGAGTCAGAAAAAAATATTTCGCATTTTTTTCTGTTCCACCGCTTACTGAGATGTTTCACTTCAGCGGGTACGCTCCGTGGCTCGCCTCCGCTCGCCACTCTGTAATCCTAATTTACAAATTACATCCAAATACCAAACACTGCTAATTTATAATATTTGGAATATTTCGGATATATTTGGATTATCTGAATTATGGAGTGATAAACGAAAGTGAACCACGGCATCGTGAGTTTATCACGATAGGTTGTCCCATTCGGAAATCTCCGGATCAAAAGTTGCTACACACCTCCCCGAAGCTTATCGCAGTTACGCCGCGTCCTTCATCGCCTTTATTAGTCAAGGCATCCGCCATACGCCCTTATTTTTATTCCTCTTCTCCGACATTAAAATCGAAGATGGGAGAAAATTACACCCATTAATTGAAATTTTTGCATTCAGTAAATTCAAATACTGAACTTACTGAATATTTACTTATTTACTTGATTTATCAGTTATTAAATTTTCAATGTTCTTTCAATTTCAGAATTTCTTATCATAACTTCGGATTTTATTTTCGCCAATATGACGAAATATCTAAAAATTAGAAACAAAAAATCCGCCTTTCAGCGGACACATTCGAAACGCACAAAAGTGGCCGAATTATCCGCTTTTCCGTTTCTTTAAAATCTTCATCATTACAAAATAAAGTATACGCCCCCAAAATTATTTGTCAACATTATTTATCAACACTATACACCTGTCTTAATATTAAGAAAAATGACAGGCTCGAAGAAATCTTGCCGTCAAAATATGTTGTTTGGCAAATAAATTAATATTATCCTTTAAGTAAGGCTACGGTGCATTGTAATGCGCCAGTTTAACTTAATTTATTTGGCAAATTACAATTTACCATTCGGCATAATGCGTTATACCGGTATAAATTTTAAATTATTTTTTTCTAAAATGCGCGTAAATTTTCCAAAAAATTATTGTCGCTATCAGAAATAAAATAACATAATCAAATTCCCTGAAATAAACTTCCAAAGAAGCCCAGTTTTCCCCTAATTGAAAACCTATTTCCGTCAAAACATAGCACCATATAAACGAACCGAAAAAAGTAAGAAGCAAAAATTTTATCACGTCCATTTTTAGCAAACCCGCCGGAAAAGAAATAAATGTTCCAGCCACAGGAATCATACGACTAAAAAAAACAGAAATTGCTCCGTATTTTTGAAACCAGTTTCTCGCAAGCGCGATATTATTTTCGCTTATTATGGATTGTAAAAAAGAAAATTTTCCCCTAAACCCGTTTTTTAAAAGATACCGCGCCGTAATATACGACAAATACGCCCCAAATAAATTTCCGAATGTGCCCGTTAAAACAACAAGCCAAAAATTAAAATCTCCCCGCGACGCCAAAAAACCCGAAAAAGGCATTGTTACTTCCGATGGAATCGGGATATTATAACTCTGTAAAGTCATCAGAAAAAAAATGCCGAGATAACCGATTTTTCCGATTATTAAAAGAATTAAATTTGAAATTATGGATAAAATTGAGGAAACCATCTTCAGTTGTAAAATATATGGCGTAAAATATGCAACATACTGCTGTTTGAAATCAATTAAAAGCGCGGGTCTTCATATTCTATGTTTTCTGTTCTCTGCTATCTACTCTCTGTTCTCCGCTCTATGTTTTATATTACATATTACATATTCTATGTTCCATATTTCATATTCCATGTTTCAATATCTTGGCGGCCGCTTCCGGGTCAATAATCGTTACCTCAATTCCAGTGCCTAATTCAAAGCCTGCTGAAATGCTGAATTTCGGCAAAACCTCAATATGCCAATGATAATGATCATATGCGTCTTTTCCGAACGATGGAGCTGTGTGAATGAATAAATTATAATCGGGATCGCCTAATTTTTTCTCAATTTTAATCAATGAGACCTGCAACGCCTCAATAATATATTTTATTATTTCTTCCGATGTGTCTTCAAAATAAGGCAAATGTTTTTTAGGGAACACTCTTAATTCAAACGGTTCTCTGGCCACAAACGGCGTGAATGAAATTACTTCTTTGTTTTCGTAAACAACGCGTTTTTTATCCGATTTTTCATATTCAATCATTACGCAATGCGCGCACTTATTGCGTTCCTGAAAATATTCCCGCGATCCTTCAAGTGAACGCTTAATATCCGGAGGAATAATCGGCAACGAAAGGATTTGGAAATGAGGATGAAATATGGAGGCCCCCGCTTTGGGTCCCCAGTTATGAAATATAGAAACGTATTTTACGCACTTATCCTCAATAAGTTTTTTGTATCTTTCCTGAAGTGTTTTAAAAACCAGCAAAGCGTCTTCTTTGGCTAAATTTGGAAAATTTTTAAAATGATTTCTCGTGATAAGCACATCGTGATACCCGATTCCCTCATTGATTTTATAAGGCCCTTTGCGCGATTCGCGCGCGCAAAGATTTTTATGGGCCAATATGGGAAATTTATTCGGTATTATTTTTACTTTCCAATCTTGAGAATTTGGAACGGTTAGAATAGTTTTATCATTTCCGCTATTTTTTAGATTATCAAAAGGACAATCTTTTTTCGGAATAATTTTTCTCTTTTCTTTCCTTAAAAACGGCTCCGGCCTTTTAAGCCGTTTGGGAGCGATTACAACCCAATCACCCGAAATAATATCTTGCCTGAACTCTGAATTCATATTGCTATATTGAAAAATTGAAAAATTGAAAAATTAATATTTAATCTTTCAATTAGCAATCTTTAAATGATTTAATCTGTTGTTATAATACCATTGAAAAACCTTTTTTGCCACAGGAATTGCGTTTAAACTTCCTTCTCTCGCATTTTCAATCAGCACTAATACGGCAATTTGTTGCGGCGCTTTGCCTGTTTCTGTTTGTGTTTTATCCGTTTCTATTGGCAGTGTGTTGTAGCCCGCAAAAAACGCATTGGTTTTTTTATTGTTTTCAATCTGCGCGCTGCCGGTTTTTGCCGCGACAACAAACGGCAGGTCATGTAACATATAAGCCGTCCCGTAATCTTTTTGCGAACAATCAATCATACCTTTTTCAACTTCTTTTATTTCATCCGCCAAATAAGAATTATCTCTGATAATTTTAAAATCAAAATTTTTTATGACATTTCTTTTTTCATTAACAATGCTTTTAACCAAAAAAGGCTGGTAAAATTTTCCTCTTCCAGCGACGGAAGAAATATAATTGATAAGTTCCAGCGGAGTTACCATTAAATCACCTTGTCCGATACTTACATTATAAGTGTCCCCCAATCGCCAAAACGTTCCCGTTCTTTTCCATTTTTCTTCAATATCCGGCAAAAATCCCGTTTTTTCCCCCGGCAAATCAATCCCCGTTTTTTGGTCCAACCCGAATTTTTGCCAATATTCTCTTAATTTTTCAATACCAAGTCCTTTAATATCTCCATATCCCCCGCCCACTTCATAAAAGTAAACATTGCTGGATCGCGCCAAAGCCGAATACACATTCACCCATCCTTGCGGTTTCCAGTCTACAAATCTTGACGAACTTTCCGGATAATAAGGATTGGGAATTTCAATATAACCGATTGAGAGAATTTCTTTCAGCGGTGAAATTACATTTTCTTTTAGCGCCGCAATGGCGACTAAAGGTTTAATGGTGGAACCGGGGTTATATACTCCCGAAACCACTCTGTTAAAAAGCGGATGTGATGGATTAATTAAAACATTTTTATCAATTTTATTATTATCAAAACTCGGCAAACTTACCAACGAAAGAATTTCTCCCGTTTGAGGATTTATCACAATCCCCGCTCCTGAATCCCGCCCTATTGTTTCCAGCTGATTTTTTAATGTTGCGTAAAAAAATGTCTGCAAATCTCCGTCTATGGTCAAATAAAGATTATTTCCCTGTCGCGGCGCAATAACTGAATTTTGTTTCAGATTTTCATTTTTAGCGTTGCGATATTCTATAATTTCTCCGTTTTCCCCTTTTAAATTTTCATTATAAACCAACTCCAAACCGGACTTGCCCACTATATCATTTAAAATTAATTTAGGGTTCTCCTTAAAATCATCCGAAGAAGCTACGCCAACATAGCCAAGCGCGTGGCTGAAAACTCCCGGTTCGTCATATTGGCGCGTGAAATCATTTTCAATACTTACGCCGCTTAAATTTAAATTTTTAATTTGCGCAACCTGTTCAATGGATAAATCTCTCGCCAAAACAACCGAATTTTGTTTTTCATAATCAATTTCTTTCAACCAACCGTTAAAATCGTTGATATTTAAGTTTAAAATTTCCGCCATTTTAATCGCTTTATTATTTTGTTCTTCGGAGCTTTTTCTTAAAAAATCGGAAAGTTTTAACGTCGCCTTGAAAGAGGGAATATTTTTGACAAGTGGTTTATTAAAGCGGTCAAAAAATATTCCCCGTTCCGCTGGAATCGTTGTAATGTCGCTTATGTTGGCAATAGCCCTGTTTTGATAAAATTTTCCTTCTTTTATCGCCAAATAAGCCACCCTTGCAAAAACAACCGCCACCGCCGTGAAAGTAAAAAAAATCACTATATTAAAGGCTTTTTTTGCTACGGGGATCTCAATTGAATCCAAACTTTTGGAAAAATCGTCCATTACCGCTTCTTCTAATAAAAAATCGGTTTTCATAAAATTAATCACTGCAATACTAATCTACAAATACATGCGAATTATACTAATAAATACAAATATTATTTAATTCGTTGCCATTTGTATTATTAGTATGTGTTCGTATATTGGCATCGCGTTACTTTTGGCAACTGGGACAAAAATACGCCGACCTGCTTCCTATTTTTATTCTTTTTATCAACGTTTTGCATTTATAACAAAGTTTCGCTTCTCTTCTGTATGCGTATCTTTCATCTCCGTAAGTTCCTCGCTTCCCGAAAGTATCCCGATAATCGCTCACGGATGTTCCTCTTAATTTAATCGCTTTCTTTAAAACCTCCCGCATTGACTTGTGCAAATCGTTTAACTCATTATTCCTTAATTGATTTGCCGGTCTCAATGGATGAATTTGCGCTTTCCATAAAATCTCATCTGCATAGATATTGCCCACCCCCGAAATTTTTTTCTGGTCCATCAAAAATTCTTTTATGCGCCCTTTCCCGTTAGAAATTATTTTTTTAAATTCCGAAAATTCCACACTAAGCGAATCGAAACCCAATTTTTTTAGTTCCAGAAGATTCTCAATTTTTTCCTTTTCTCCAAAAACCACTTTTGCGAATTTTCTTAAATCGGAAAGCGCCAATTGCGTACCATTATTTAAATAAAAAATTATGTGTATGTAATTATTCACTTTTTCTTCCATCTCTCCCTTCTTTAAGCTTAATACTTTATACTTATTGCCTGATACTTTCTTAATTGCCCATTTCCCGATTAAAAGATGACCGGTCATTTTCTGATGTATTAACAATAAATAATCGTTAGTCGTTGGCTCCGACGACTCTGTCAGAACTCTGACCTTGCGTCGTAGTTGTCGGTCATCGGTCAAATATATAAGAATATTTTTTCCTTTTCTTTCAGCTTTTGTTATTCTCAGTCCTTTTATGCGCATATCCAAATCTTTCGCTTTCGGCGTTTTAATCAGTTTAGGCGCGTCAAACCAAACGCCGGTTATTATTCTATTTATTATTCTCTTATTTAAGTCGTCAACAATTGTTTGCACTTCCGGAAGTTCAGGCATGTAATAAAGTGTAAAATGTAAATATTAAAATGCAAATTGACGGCGTAAAATTAAAAACGTCAGTTCTGTATTTTAACCGCCACGCGCGACTTCTCCGTCATTCGGAAATATTTAGGTTTTTAATTTTTATTCTTCCCCTCCCGCAAATTCCTTAGAAGGAATAAGTTTCGGATCCGTCGGCAACGTAAAGTAAAAGATACTCCCCCTGTTAAGTTGAGATTCCGCCCAAATTTCTCCGCCGTGACGTTTAATTATATTTTTTGTTATGTAAAGCCCCAGTCCTGTGCCATCCGCAATCGCTTTTTGCACATTATCCGATCTGAAAAATTTAGTGAACAGTTTCTTAATGTCTTCCGGAGAAATTCCAATTCCCGTGTCTTTAACGCTTATCTGAATATACGGCTTGTCTTCCATTTTTTTCATCTCCACTAAAACTTCTCCGTTAGCCACATTATATTTAACGGCATTCGCCACTAAATTAGAAAGAGCAATTGATAATTTTTGATAATCCGCAAAAATCGTAATGTCTTCTTTTGGTTTTTTAAAATAAATTTTTACATTATATTCTTTTGATAAAATAAGCATATTGGATAAAACTTCTTCAATAAAAGAATTTAAATTGATATTTTCAAATTTGTAACCATATTTCCCTTCTTCCATCTGTGAAACATCCAGTAAATCATTCACGGTTTTAAGAACATTTGAAACAGCCGTCTTCCCCATATCAACTAATTTTTTTTGCTCTTCATTTAATTGCTCGCTCATAAACGATTCAAAAACCCAATTTATTGAAGTAAGAGGCGTTCTTAATTGGTGCGCCGCCACTTCAATAAATTCGCTTTTTGACTGGACAATTCCGATTTCCCGCGTCCTGTCCCGAATAATTTTCACAAATCCAAGCAACGCTCCGTTCGGGTCTATTATTTTTTCAGTAACAACTCTCAGCTCGGCTTTAGGCTGAGTAAAAGAAAAATCCATAATTTGCGGATAAACTCCCGCTTCCGATCTTCTGATTACCATCGGCGCCAAAGACGGAAAAAGCACTTGTCCTAAAAAAAACAATTCCGGCTCTTTAGCTTTTTCAGGAGAAAGATAGCGGCCGATTATCCTATCCGCGGCGATATTAAAAATTTGTTCAGCCGATTTATTAAAAATTACAATTTTAAAATCGCTGTCGTAAGCGATTATCCCGTCAAAAAGACCGGAAATTATGCTGTTTAGTTCATTTCTTTCAACTTTCATTTCCAAATTCAGTTTGGCCAACCGTAAATTATTCATAAAAATTATCAAAGCCAAAAGAATTAAAACGCCGCAGGTCGCCAAAAACCACGCAAACGGAAGATAAAAAAAACTGATGCCGAAAAGCGCGAAAGCTAAAGGCAAAAAATACCAAAAAAGCCGCATCTCCGGCAAATTTAATAAAACCTTAAGTTGTTTTAAACTGCTAATCATTTAATTTACAATACCAAACATAATTATTCATTTGAGTTAATAAATTTTATAGTTTTTAAAAAATCGGTAAAAGTTTATGAGTTTCTTTTCATTTTCGCAAATTTAGCCGTTCCTTCTTCTAAATCATATATTTTGAAAATTCAGGCATTTATTAATTGTGTTAATTGATTGAAAATTGATAATTGGGAATTGAAAATTACTGATAACACTAATAAAATTCGCAAATCCGCGTGTATTGGCGTGTTAGTGTCGCTTTAAAGATCTAAACTGTAAAGCTTTCCGTCATACCTGTTCATAAACAGCAGTTTATTCCCCAAAATAGAAAGATTAACTGCGTCTATCACCGGCTCTTCTTCTTCGTATAAAGCTTGAAGTTTATTGCTCGTTAAATCAATTTGATAAATTCCGTCTTTAAATAATATGCTTCTCTTTAAATAATCGTCCGGGAAAATTGCTGTCCCGAAAAACACATCTTGGTTTCTTGAGATAGCGCAGTATATTTGCGACGGACTGCTTATAAAACATTTATCCGGAAACGTTTTAAATTGGAAATTCGCTTTTGTCTGACCTTTATTGTCTATTAATCCGAAATTATAACTGTGATTTTCATTCGCGGAAAATTTTAACCCTATGTCTCCGAATTTTGACCAGCTTGCCATCAACCCTCTGTTGGAAAGCAACTTTGAAAAAGTTTTTGCTTTAAGATTAAATTCCCACATATCGGATTCAGTGTCAAAAGACGGTTTTGGAACAAGCAATAATCTGTCATTTTCAACCCATTTTAAATTAAAATCTTTTACGTTTATAGTTGTTATTTTTTGAGTTTTTTGTTTTGAATCGTCTAAATTTTTAATTATTAAATCAACTGATTTCGCCGAATTCATCTCTAAATAAGCCGCTTTTTTTCCATCCGGAGAAAAATCCAGAGACACAACGCCTATCATAGGCGGATACCATATATTTTTGTTGAAATTTAAAATTTCCGTTATGGCGTTATTTATCTTTCCCGATTTAATCGCAAGAAATTCTCCATTGGAAGAAGTATTTATGGAAATTAAATCGTTAACCGCTATATTATCTAAAATTTCTTCTTTCCCGTTGGAAATTTTAAATATCCTGCCGCCGTGATCGGCGTAAAAAATAGAAGATGAAGTGTTTTGGTTTGACACCCAATAACTCGTTGCTTCGTTTTGAGAAATAATTTTTAATTTAGAATTGGACAGAATTTGCGGAGTTTGAATTCCCTGATTTTCATTATTAAAGCTTGGGATTAAAGAAGACAATTTTTGTGAATTTTTCCACGCAAAATAAATACCCGCTAAAACCGCTGACACGGCTAAGATAATTATTGTTATGACAAGCCATTTTTTCATAATTTTATTTTACCAAAATATCCCAGTGAGCTCCTCTCGTTTTTTGAATTCCGTTTTTATCAGTATATGTTTTTTGCGGTTCAAATACCCATTGGGCGCCTGTTGCGGGATTTACATAAGTTGGCAATTGAGTCCCATCAACGTCTTTTGTATATCCGCTTAAATTAAATTTTCCCTTGATATAAGTATCTAATTGGGTATTTGGAGCTACATCAAGTTTATATCCATTCCCATGGCTAAATTGACCATCGGCATGCCCGTTTTCTGTTCCGCCCGTAATAAATATCGGGCAGGATAACTTTCCAGAACCGGAATCTTTACACTTAAGGTCCGCCGGAAACGACATTACTTCGGCTAAAGTTTTTTCATTAATATCCTGAAATCTCACACAATCCGTTTTCTGATTAGCCGCGCATTCTCTTTTAAAATTAACGCCCGCGGACTTCAAATTAGCTCTGGCAGTATCTTCTTCAAGAGGATTTAAAGAAGCGTTTTTAACAGGTTTGCATCCTGTCATTCCTTCCGGCAAATCATATTCCATATATCCCTCGCCGCAAATAGATTTTGTGCGTTTTCCCGTTTTCGGGTCATAGGCTATTTTTTCGCAAACAATTTCTCCAAATTTGTCTTGGCAATTTCCGAATGAGGTGCTTGTGGGCTTTTCAAGTTTTTCACTCAAACCTGTTTCAATTGACTTGCTTATTTCGCCGATTTGAACCAACTGAGGATTGATTGTTGAAAGTATCAGCGATGCTCCTAATAAAAGCGCCATCCCCCAAACCGCTCCCATAATCCAGCTATTGCTGTCTTTTATTTTACCTGCGTCTCCGGAAGAAATCATTCTTAAAACAGCGCCATAAATTATCGCGCCCAAAGCCACTATTCCCACAATGCCAATGGCATATTTATAAAATCCAAGAACCAAATCGCCGGGATTTTGCGCGCCCTTAATAAAAGAAACAGGCGTGTAAATCATTTCAGCCTGAGCGGCGCCGGCTATTTTTAGAAAAAATTGGAGCATTTTATTTTACTCTTAAATATAATAATTTATTTGCCGATTCTATTGTATTTTTTGGATTTTCCGCGCGCGCTTCAATATTTATACCGACGCCGGATTGAGTATCTGAAGATATCTGTAAATTAAAAACCGCGTTATTTGACAAATTTGCTTCTTCTCCGTTAACAAGCCATTTAAAAGATAGATTGTTTAAATTATTGATGTTAAAATAAAACGGCCGCATCGTGAATATGTTGGATCCCCTGCTCGGATTTTCATAAAAAGACTGTTCAATGGAAACTTCCGGGCTTTTAACGGGTATGGAAAAAATTTTCGTCAAGGCCTGTCCCTTGTAATCAGGAACGGAAATTTTAATTTCAGCGGAATCATATCCGTACTTCGGAATAAAGAAAATATTTTTTATTCCCAGTCCGCTGTTTTCATTTTTCATCATCGCATCGTTCAAATACCACCTCACGGCATTTTTTGAAAGATCGGTTATCTTGCCGTTATCAACCAATTCAAAACTGACATCAACTCTGCTTCCGAAAGTCGGAAAAATTTTCCCCTGAAACCACGTCGGCGCGTAAGACTGAGCGCTCCAACTGGTCATAAATTCAACAGCCGCGTTCGCATTTTTAAAAAATGCGGAAATAAAAACAATAATAATTAAAACTTGGATAAAATTTTTGAGTTTCATGCTTTTGTCGCAACTTTTGTTATATTTTCCAATCCGCCCAGCTTATCCGGATGGTTTATAAAATAAATAGTTAGTAAAAGAGTTAATGTTTTAACGGGTAAAAATCCTCCGGTAAATCCGTCCGCCGCGGTTCCAATCATAAAAGTTCCCAACTGTTTAAATCCTCTTCCTCCAATTATAAATATGTAAAATTCAATCGCGCCGCCTATCAAAAAATTGGTAATTTCGCTAATCATTATACCAAATCCCGTCATACTAACGAAAAATTCTAAAACATCGCAAATTGCGACCGTCATAACCAAAATTATTGATACCGGTAACGAGATTTTTTTCTCCATAGTATTCGCGAATATACAAATTTAATTAATAACAGCTAATTTATAATTTCCAGTCTTTAAATAATTTAAAACCTGTTTCACGTCAGTTAATTCGATAGCTTAATTCTGGATAGATAACTTTATCAGAAATGGTTTTGGTAGTCATTTGCATATTTACATTTGATTTGTATATTCGCGATTATTCTTTTTTCATTTCCAACAACTGTTCCGGGTTAGTCGTAATCAACTGGTCTTCAAAATACGAAGCGATTACTTTTATCGCAACATGTTTCAACCCCGCGAAAAATATGCCTTCTCCCACATCCGCGCTTAAAATTAAATTTTTTTCTGTTTCGCTTAAATTAAAAGTTTTGGCAACCAAATCAATTGTTGACGGCGCTTGTTTCAATAAAAGCTGTAAAGAAGAGTTGGTGATAATTGGGTGTCCATACGGAGAATTTAAAAAATCTTCCACATTTTGCGTAATCGTAGTAAGCCCCAGATAATATTTTCTGCATCGTTTTGCCAGAGCGAAAAGAAAAGAAGCGCTGTCGGGATATTTCATCATCCACCAAGCTTCATCTATTATAAGTATTCTCTTTTTAAGTTCCGCTCGCACGAGATTCCAGACATAGTTAAGCGTTATATATATGGCAATTGGCCTGAGTTCCTCTTCCAAATCCCTGATTGAAAACACCACTAATCTGTTTTTCACATCAATATTGCTCGGTTTATTCACAAATCCCGCATAAGTCCCTTTTGTGTATTTATACAGTCGCGAAGCCAATCCCTGCCCGCCTTCCATATTTTCCAAAACTGTTTGTAAATCCTCCAAAAGAGGCGCTTCCAGTTTTGAAAAATCTTTTACGTCCCCGGTAATTCCCCTTGAAGCGTACGTTTCGTTTATCGCGCGATCCAATACCGCGTCTTCTTCGGGTGTTACCTGTCCCAGCATCAATTTTAAAAGTCCGACTAAATTTAAAATATGCGATTTAAAAACATCTGACGCGTTTTCACCTTCCGGAATTATTGGAATGTCGAACGGATTGATTGACGTTTCAGAAGTTAAAGAAATTTTTAAAACGCTTCCTCCAACTGACTCCGCCAAACGATGATATTCGTTTTCCGGGTCAATTACCATTATATCTATTCCAAGCATCAACGATCTTATAATTTCCAGTTTGGTCGCGTAAGATTTTCCGGCGCCGGCTTTCGCAAACACCACCTGATTGGCATTTTCCAAAGAAAATCTATCAAAAATAACCAATGAATTATTGTGCTGGTTTATGCCACATAAAACTCCCGAATCGGAAGTTAAATCGACCGCCACAAAAGGAAAGAGTGAAGAAACCGGACCGGTGTTTAAGGGCGTGTGAACGCCAAGTTTGTCTTGAGCAATCGGCAAAGTGGAAACAAATCCGTCTATGTGCTGGAAAATAGACGGCTTAACATAAACTAATTGGCTGTCAAGTATGGAAATAATTTTTTCTTCCAAAGAATTAAGTTTCTCAATGGAATCGGCGTAAATCGTTATGTAAACTCCCACATTAAAAAGTTTTTCCTGCGCCTGCTGGAGCTGGTCTCTTAAATCTTCAATATCTTGATACGCTGTTTCTAAAATCGGGTCTCTGATCAAACCTTTTTCTTCCCGTTCCATAAGTTGAGCCTGTATTTGCGTAACTTTTTTTCTGAGTTTTTTTAAAGCGGCGGACGTATCTACGGGATGAACAAAAATTGATATGTCCATCAGATTGGGCAGATTAATAATTGAATCAAACCAGCCTGTGGAAAGAAATCTCGGGTAAGTGAATAAAAATAAAGTTTTTGAAAAAGCGTTTTCTAATCTTAAATAATTGGGGTTTATTTCCATCGCCGCCGGCGCGATAACATTCTCCACATCGGCTTCTCCCGGTTTATATGATTGTGGTATTTTTATTTTCTCCATAGTATTCGCGAATATACAAATTTAATTAATAACAGCTAATTTATAATTTCCAGTCTTTAAATAATTTAAAATCTGTTTCACGTCAGTATATCCTAATTTTGGACACGCCTTTAATTCAACTGCTATTTTATGATCAATAATAAAATCTAAAAGGTATTTACCTAAAGAATTTTCACCATAAACTATATTTACACTCTTTTCTTTTTCGTATTTTATCCCAAGTAATTTCAATTTTCTTGCAAATGCGCGCTGATAATATTTTTCTTGGAAGCCAGAACCTAATTTATTAAAAACTTCAAAAGCTGTTTCGATAATTCGATAGCTTAATTCTGGATAGATAACTTTATCAGAAGTGGTTTTGGTAGTCATTTGCATATTTGCGTTTGATTCGCCTGCCTGTCGGCGGGCGGGTATATTCGCGATTACTCCTTGGCTATTTTAAGTTCTTTTTTCTCAACCGAAGCCGGATTATATAAATTATAAAATAATTCCACCAGCTCTTCGTCATTTAACGACACCGATCTTAGCCCGATACCCGCCAATCCGCTTATTACCTGATCGGTTCTTTGATCCAATTGGATTATCTGCTCTTCAAAAGATTTTTCTTGTTCTTTTTTATTTTTCTTGCTTCCAAAAAAAGGAATATTTTCAAATAATTTGGCCGGTCTTTCCGGAATAACCAGCGGGTCATACGGTACTACGACAAAAAATGTCTTTGACATAATTTCATTGTTTTCCACAAACGATTTTATAAATTCCCTGTATTCGGAAATCTGCTCTTTCAAAAGTTCGTTATTCTTTTTTTCTCCCGCTTCCGCTAAATTAGTCAGATATTTTTCAATATTGAGTTTTCTGGAATGAATTACCATTTGAAGAGAAAAATCCAGCGAATTGATGAAATTTTGATACGCCGCGGCAATCATGCTTTGCTCTTCTTCAGACTTCAGAGCAAAATTTATTCCCGTTACCAGAAGAATTCTTCTAATTCCCCCGTTTTTTAAAATAACAACTCCGTTTCTCACTTCTTTTACATCTACAAATTGTTGTGTTGGGCTGGAATTTTGCATAATATTGTAACTTGGTAATTTGGTAAATGAGTGGTTAAATAATTGAGTAATTATTTATATGTTTGCCTTTTAGTTGAATTGATATAATTGTTTAATTTTTGATGTAATATTTTTAACTTTGAATTTATTTCGTGAAAGGAATTATTATTAATTTTACTTCTTTTCTGTAAAATTTCCAACCAATAAATGCTTTCTAATAAAGAGCCTCTATAATTATAATTAAATTTATTTTTGTCTAAAAAATGAAAACGTCCAAAGCCTTCTGCTATATTAGCGCCTATAGAATCAGTTGCTGAAATAAATTGATCACCCATTATTTTCTTATCTTGCCAATTTAGTTTTTCATAAATTTTCCATGATTTATTGCTAATTTCTTTGGCTAATTTATAAATCTCTAAATCTTTTAATTCCATAATCGTAATTTAAACTTTTTTCATAATTACTTAATTACCAATTACTTAATTACAACCTATCTAAAATCCACCCTCTTCACCTTTTCTTTCTCTCCCGTTATTTTTCTGAAAACATCCAGCTTCTCCATAATCTTCGCAATCGGCATACTTTTTTCTCTTTGAGGAATCGGATTTTTAGTCGTAACAAGATCATCCCAAAGTTTTTTAATTGAGGGCATTCCAAACGACTCGCCGAGACTTTCTCTTTTTTGCATTATTTTTTCTTCTTTTTCTTCTATCCCGGGAACTTCATAGGTTTTCATTTTCGCTTCTCTCTGCCAGACATAAAGTCTCGGATTCCAAAAAAACTCCAAAGCGGAAAAGGCGATTTTAATCAGCGGCTGGCCGTTATATTTTAAAAAAGCGAAAGACGCGCTGATAGCGGCTAA
Organism: Patescibacteria group bacterium; assembly: GCA_030017615.1. GTDB lineage: Bacteria > Patescibacteriota > Minisyncoccia > UBA6257 > UBA9933 > JASEIG01. The sequence continues at coordinate 19,675 of JASEIG010000005.1, read as the reverse complement.
AATCACGGTTATTAAAAACCACAGCCAAAAACTAAAAATCGCATAAGCCAAAAAACTCACCGCTCCGGCCCCGATAAAATAAAGTAATTGCTTCAGCGTTAAAGGTCCGGCGATTTTATCTTCCGTTTCTATAAATTGTGGTATTTGAAATTGCATGCTACTTCATTGTTAAATTGTTACATTGTTAATTGTTGGATATTATAAGCAAACTGATTTCTGAACAATTCAGCAATTTTAACAATTTAGCAATTTATCAAAGACTCCTAAGGTCTATCGCATCTCCTCCAACCGGGATATCTTCTAATTTAATTTCTTCTTTTTTCTCTTGCTCTGGTTTATTTTCAATGTTGCCGATATCACCAATGTTTTTTCCTTTATCTCCCGCTCCTTTGTTATGGTCATAGTTATTGTTATGGTTATTATTACCCCCTGGTTTTTTTATCTCAACGTTTGTTTCTGGCATTTTAAAATCATTCACAATTTCCTTTTCGTTTCCGTTTAATTCTTTCTTTTCCGGATTTATTCGCGTCTCATTGGCATCATTCGTGCGTACTTGCAGATTGGTATCGCGCAAATTAATTTCTTTTATTTCTTCATTATTATTTAAACCGCCGAAATCTTTTAAGTTAACGATTAATTCCCCCGGTTTTATGGGAATCGGGTTTATTTTCGGCTCCTCAATATCTGTCTTTTTAATTTCTTGCTCTTGAGATGGTTTATTTATATCCATTCGTATTTCATTTGCGTCATTTGTGCGCATTTGTATATTAGCGTCGCTTTCATCTTTTCCAAAAACATCCTTAGGAACAGTAAAGTCCGAATAATGCACAATTTTCACTTTTGGCTTTTCAGTTGAAGCAGTTTTGGGTTCATCTTTTTTTAAATCCTCTTCCGGACTTAAACTCACTTGCGCCACAATAGGCTGGGGCGCGGCAGGTTCAGCTCCTTTTCTTCTTAACCCAAACAATCCGCCCAAAGAACTTTTCAGCGCGATTGTCGGCTTAAACTCGGATTGCTGATGTATTATCATCGGCGCAACTTCTCCCTCCTGTTTTACCGCTTCGGATATTTCCGCAGGAGCTTCAAGAGATTCATTTCTGCTTATATTAAAATCCATTTTTTGCTTTTCTATTTTCACATTCGGAGCGATATATCCTGCCTCCTCGGTTATATTTATCAATTTCGGCTCGTCTGTTTTTCCCAAAATATCAAATTGTTTATATCTCAAATCAATGGTAGATTCCTTTTCCACTTCCAAAGCGGGGGGGGCGTAAATTTGTTCCAAGTCTCCCTTAATCAGTGAAAAAATTTTTCTGTCTACTTCCTTTGCAATTTCGTTTGCAATATTAATATTCAAATTTAGACTGTTTTGTATTTCTTTGGCCAATTCTTCGGGATGAATAAATCCTAAAATCACATCGCCGACAATAATGGCGATTGTTTCTATCTTATAATCGGGAATGTGTTGCGCTTCGCAAGCCGTCCAGACAATATCCGCGTTTTGCTCGAAAAACAACGCTTCTTTTAAATTTTCAGGTAAAACGTCCCATCTTTTTTGAATTTGTTGTTCTGAAATTTGTTTCATTTTTTATTTTTTATCTTCTTTCTTTTCTTCTTTCGGAAATTCCTTTTCTTCTTTATCCTCGTGCGGCGCTCCGTATAATCTTCCCGCCAAATTCTTGTCTATAATTTTATCCAAATCGGCAATATATTTTTGAGAAGCTATTTCATCGTAAATGTCGGTGTCTTTTTGTCTTAAAATATTTACAATCTCTTTATTTTTCCCCTGATTGCTTAATGTTTCTAATTCTTTTCTCTCAATATCGTTTAGTTTTTTGCTCCCCTTAATAAGAAGCATCAATTTTGTTGAAAACTCTTTTGTTATTTTGTCCCCGACTTCTCTGATTACTTTATTTAAGGCTTTTAATTCTCCTAAATCTTTTGCTTTGGGAGCAATTTTAGAAAGAGCGCCGGGATTCTTTAAAAGTAGGGCTTCGGTTAAATAATTCCCAAACGAAGAATCTATCAAAGCTTTGGGGGAAAGTTTATTAAGGTCCGTTCTATTGGCAAACTTTTTAGATTCCTCTTCTAATCGGGTTAGTATTTTAAGTTGTTGGCTATCCGGCGCTGTTTTAAGACTTTCGTTTAGGCTCATCATTTCCTTGCTCTTGCCGATTCCGTTTTCAATTTTATTAAAAAATTCCGTATTTTCCGGACTATGTTTTCCGTATTTAGCCAACATTTTTTCAACGTTTCCATTAGCAACATCTTTTTCAAATTGCGGATGTTTTTTCGCTAAAACGCCAAGTTTACCTTCTTTTTCCAATTTTTCCAAAGCCGCCACTTTTTCATCGGCAAACATATCCACGTAACGCAATGCCAAATCGTCCGTTGATAATCCTTTTTGTCGCTCCGCGGCTTGTTTTATAAGAGCTTTCGCCTGACCCATCCCTAATTTTTGCATGCCAAGTCCCATTTTTCTGGCCGGGTATCCGACTTTTCGCCCCAACCAAGAATCGCTTTTAATTCCCGCGTTTTGCATCCAATTAATTGCCTTTTGGCCTATTTTGCCTCTGGTGGTAAACGCGGTGCCCATTTTAATTCCCTGCCTTTGCGCGAATCCGCCAATTTTATTTCTGAACGCGCCGCTTGTTTTCTGCGCCCAACCAAAAACCTCCTTCCCGCCCGTTAAACTAAAACTGTTCGCGACCATCAAAGAAGTTGATAGCAGTCCGATTGCCATAATCATCTGCCCTATTGTATCCATCCCAAACGAAAGCGACTTGCAAACTGTTTGGTTCGCGGCTCCCACGCCCATGCCGAAAAAATTTTCCGCGAAACCTCTTCCCTTATTTTGCGTCTGTAAAGCGAGTATTGACAGATAGATAAAAAACAAAGATGCGGGAGCGAAAAATATCCATCTGAAAAATTCTTTCACATATTTATCAAACTGTATTTTTGTGCTCGGGAAAATCCACGCAACCATCAGCAGGGGCGAAAACATCAAAATCAAAGACAAAGATATGTATCTTATTATAAGCATTGCGAATATGGCCAATAAAACGATTGCCGCGGTGCCGGTAAAAATCGCCGTGAAAGCGACGCTGGCTATCGCGGATAAAGTATTGTTGCTAAAAACACTGAAAGCGTCTCCCCAGCCTGAACCTTTTGAAATACAATCTCTGGCGTTTAGCATCGCCTGCGCGTGAAAACTGCCGGCTATCACCGCTCCCATATCAAGCGCGTTATTTTGAGTTATCTTATCAGATAAAAATTGGGTTAAATAATTCCCCGCGTCAATAAAAATTCCCGGTATCACCAGACTAAAGTTTATCAGCAACGCCACGACAATCAGTTTCCAGAGAGTTTTCTTCATTCCGTACGATTCAAAATGAAGAATTGTGGCAAACGCTATCACGACAAGCGCCAAAATCAACGCTAAATCGGCAAAATTCAAAATAATATTCCATCCTGTATACAAAAAGATATTTGTGCCGGAATTTAAAATATTGCTGTTGAGTTTCAAAGCCAAATTTATTAAAAATCCGCCGATTTGGAATAAAACTCCCGCGATAACGCCGATAAGATAATTGATAACAAAAGCGATTTTCGCTATCACGGCGGTTCCTACGCCTCTTTCATCTGCGGCGCGCGCCGAACAATAAGGCAAAGCGATAAAAATCAAAAACAGCAATCCGATTTTAAAAATTTTATGGTTTAAAAATTTCATTTCATTGCGGCGTTGTGGACGTTGATGTTGTTTGGTTAATAACGCAAACATATTTTGTCTGGGCGTATTGTAAAGCTAAATTTTGAGTTTGAACTTCTTCGTCGGCCGCTTTTCTATTGTCGCCCGTGATAATTTTTTCTCTCACACTTGTATTGCTGTCGCTAAATTTGGAATACGCCTGTTGCGCCGCATATTGCGCTTCCGGCGTATCGGCCGCGCTTATAAGTTTATTTTTAATATCCTCCGCGTCCGAAATTTGTTTTTCCAAAGTTTTAATATCGTTGTTTAAATTCGCTATCGTATCAAAATTAAGATTAATCATAGCGTCGGGAATTTCAGGCAAACATCCTCCGCTTCTGTAATTCAAATAAATATCTTTTGTTTTTTGCGCAGCGTTTAAAGCAAGTTTCTTCTTATCTGAAATATACCGCCACTCCTCCATAAATTTCCCCAAATCGTCCGTGCTTTGAATCTGTTGTCCGCTAATTTCGCCGCTTCTAAGCCCGCTGTATTCCGGTGGATAATATCTTTGAGGCTGTCCGCTGATAGCGGATTTCATCGCCAACAATCCTTCCGTGGTAAGACGGTTAATCGCGGCGTTAATTAAAGTCGCTATCCACGATTGAATATTGCCTGCCCATTCTTTGTCGGAAGTTAGCGCGCTGGCGACAGTTTTTCCGACAGCGTCTCCGGGAGTCTGGGTTTCCCATTTTTTACAATAATTTTTTTCATTATAATTTTGGCTCATATAGTCCGCGATATCTTGTTCGGTGTAACCCGCTTCCGTTCTCATTATTTCCATATCAACTTCCGCCGCGGCAAAATCCATTTCGGCGCACTTTTTAACGGATAAAAACCCGCTTCCCGCGGCCGCTTCGCTCTTGGCCGCGGTTGTTTCCACTCCTTTTCGCAAAGTGATTTCATCGTCTATTATGAGCAACTGGCCGTATAAATTATTATTCGGTTGCCACGACTCGCTGTAAGCAAACCATCCTCCGCTCTGAAAATCTTTATAAAAATTATTGATATTGCTGACTATTTTATCCAGAGTGCAGTCAATTCTTTGCGAGAATCTTTTTGTCGGCAAAAGAACAATGTTTAAAGTCGGCATTTTCAGCGGTTCGCACAGCCGCGCCAGCCCGGTTTCCTTCGCGACGGAATCAAAAGCGATATCCCCCGCGTCTTTTACAAACCCTTTCCAATCGCTCACGAATTTCGGCTCGCCTCCGCCCTGAACCCATTTAACTGTTTCATCAACGATATAATCAATAAGCCGCTTTGCTATAACGTCGCGCAAAGCTTTCACTAAATCTTCTTTCAGCCACTGGCCGATGTCTTTAACTATTTGAACGGTTGTCGGCACGCTTGCAACCTCGGTACTTGTAACTGGCATAGCCGCCTCCGTTTTCTTTAAATAACCGCCAAAACAACCCGATAAAACTACCGTTAAAATTCCTAAAATAACCGCTTTTTTAAAAACACTCATAATTTTTGAACTTCTTCGTATTGTTGAGTTAATAATTTATTAATTTCAATTGAACTGCTAAATAAATCGGGCAGTTTCTCCGCGAACAAAGAAGCTTTCATCGGGTCGTTCGCGCAATTAGCCAGCGACGAATAAACCAGCTGGGCAATTTTAAAATGAACCAGCATTTTCTTTTGAAAATCCGCCCAATCGGAAGGCACTTCCAAACTGCTGTAATCATTGAACAATTCCTGGTTCAGTTGAGCTCTTTGATAATTTAAAGACATCCCCTTTTTTATAAAACAGTCGTCGTTTATGTCGCTCTTAATCTGCGAACCCGATTTAATAAGAAGATTGGAATCGCGCAACCTGTTGTCTGATATTCTTTCTATATTTTGAAGATAAGCGATTTTTGATTCTTTTGAATTATTATTTGATATTTTTAGATATTTTTTATCCAAACCGGAAAAATACTGGTCAAAGTTTAAGTATTCTTCCAGCAACTGTTGCGCGCCGCTGTCGTTTAAATAATCAACAGACCCGAAAGGATTGTTTCCGCTTTGGTCCGCTTCTTTCATTTTGTTAAACATTGAAGACGCAACCAAATTGGTCAAATTATCGGATTTAATTTTACTTTTTTCGTTTACATTCTTTAAATTATAATCCGGAGCAACTAAACTTTCCACCCATTTGATCGGATTGATGTTTGCCAGCGAAGATTTTGTGTCGGGGTTATCGCTGATTGATTTATTCCCGACAGCAGGATTTTGCGCGATTAAATAAGCGCCGATAACACCCGCCCCGATTATTAAAAACACCGCCGCAATTTTAATTCGGTTCATTTACATAAAATTATACCATTCGCGCAATATCAAAACAATGTTGATAACCCAGCAATATTGCTCCAAGTATGTTCTTCTGCGCTTATATTCTGTTAAACTTAAAAAACGATAATTCGGTAATATTATTTAGAGTTTTTCGGCAAAAGCCGAAAAATCGATAATGACGATAGCCGAAAATTGCCAATGACGACAAAATTATAAATTATTTTAGAAAACTTTAGAAATAGGAGGAGGATTAAGGCAGTGTTTTTTGAGGAATTAAAATTTTGAGAAATCAAAACTATGACTTTATTAAGCCCTTATTAAGTATTTTGTGACTGAAAAATACTTAATAAGCTTTTTTGGAAATTTTAATTTCCACTTTAGTTAAAGTGATATTAACCGGGATAACTTCATAATTTTCTCTAATTTAAGGTCTTGAGGACGCATATTCGGGTCAACTCCGACTAATTTGATTTTATCTTCCAAAATTCGTTGGTTATCGGTCATGTGTCGTAAGTTGTTTAAGATTGTTTTTCTTGGTTGCTTGAATAAAATTTTAATAAACTTAAAATAATGCCTTAGCTCTTCTGTTGTGGGTTGTAGGTTATGGGTTGTTAGTTTTAAGGTTGCCGAATCAACTTTAGGAGACGGGTTAAAATCTCCCTTTGGAAGTTTTAATACAATTTTCGGTTTTGCCCATACTTGCACGCTCGCCGCGAGCAAATTCATCTTCGGAGCGGAAACGCAAATTCTCTCGGCAACTTCTTTTTGGATTGTAAAAACAACTAATTTCGGTTTATATTTCAAATTCCCGATAATTCTCAAGAGATACCCCGTTATGTAATACGGGATATTCCCGACAATTTTCAAATTACCGATTATATCTGATTTTTTATTTCTATTTTTTATTTTTATCCGCCAGCTGGCGGACTGACTTTTAATTTCCTCCAGCGCGTCCCCTTTTATAATCTCAATATTTTTTTCTTCTTTAAATTTATTTTTTAAAAATTCTGCAAGATTTTTATCTTTTTCAATCAAAATCATCTTATAATTTTTAATTTTTAAATCTTGCAATCTTGCAATAACCGCCTCGGTTAATTCCCCATGCCCCGGCCCGATTTCAACAACAACATCGCAGGATTCCAAATCAACTGCCTCCGCAATTTTCCCAAGCTTTATTTGATTTCTCAAAAAATGTTGTCCCAATCTTTCACCCATAAATAATGTTAAATTCTTAATATTTTAAGTATTCCTTAATATTTTAATATCTTAGTGATTTAGCTCCTTTAGCACTTGCTAAACTATCGTCGCTCAAGTGCTAAACTTCAAATCTTTGCATTATTGCCATCATAACATTATGAAAACATAATATTATGAAAAGTCATGCAATTACCATTCAATATATCTTTCTTCGTCATTCAGATTTTTTCTACCGATAAATTCCGTGAATTGCGGAGTAATTTCAAAAAGAAATCTTGACGGCGTATGATAAAAATTAACAAATAATTCTTTTTTTGCCCTTGTCATCGCGACATATATCAGCCGTCTTTCCTCTTCCACTTCCATATCGCTATAAAGAGACATCTGGTGCGGCAATAATCCTTCGTTCGCCCCGATTATATATACCGAATCAAATTCCATCCCTTTTGCCAAATGAACCGTCATAAGGTTTACAAATTTTCCTCCGAATTTATGCGCGTCTTTTCTTTTTACATTGTCAGTTGACTGCAAAAGCGAAATTCTTTCAATAAATTCGGAAAGGTTTTCAAAAGTCGCGGCAAATTCAATTAATTCTTTCACATTTTCAATTCTTTCAATTCCATTTGTGTGATTTTTGTTCAAATAATCAAAATAGTCCGCAGTTTGTAAAAAATATCCTATCAGTTCCATAGGTTTATAATCTGATTTTTTTAACAACCCGTTTTTTAATTCCTCATAAATTTTTTTTACAAAACTTTTATTCAATCTGTCTAAATTTACCGTATCGCTCGGGTTTAAAGCGTATTTTAACGCCGCAATCACGTCTTTAATTTCCTTTCTGTCATAAAAACGCATCCCGCCAAAAATCTGGTACGGAACATTCTCTTCAATCAAAGCTTGTTCAATCGCGCGCGATTGCGCGTTCGTTCTGTATAAAATCGCCGACGATTTTTCTAAATCGGAGATTTTATTGGTTTTAATTTGATTCACCACCCAAAAAGCTTCCGCATCCGAATCGTTATGTTCAATAATTTTAATAAGTTCTCCTTCCGGATTGTCAGTCCAAAGTTTTTTTGATTTTTGATAGGTATTGTTGACAATAACCGACGAAGCCCCTTCTATAATATTGGAAGTTGACCGATAATTCTGCTCAAGTAAAATCACTTTCGCGTTCGGCCAATCTTTGTCAAAATTCAAAAAATTTCTGAAATCCGACCCTCTGAACTTGAAAATGGATTGCTGGTCGTCTCCTACTACGCTTAAATTTTTGTGTTTTTTGGCAAGCAGTTTAATCAGATAGTATTGCGAAGTATTTGTGTCCTGATATTCGTCCACTAAAATAAATTTGAATCTTTCCTGATATTTTTCTAACACATCCTGATTTCGCAAAAAAATTCTAACAGGTTTTTCAATTAAATCGTCAAAATCAAACGCATTATTTCTCTGAAGTTCTTTTTCGTATTCTTTAAAAAGTTCCGCCACAAGCTCGTCGTCGTAATCGTCCATATTAATTAATTCATCCTTGATTCTTGAAAATTCCTTCTGTAAAAAAATCGAAGATGTTCTTTTCTTTTCTTTTTCGCTTAAATTAAAATTTTTGACTGTTTTTTTTATGAGCGATTTGGAATCGTCACTGTCAAAAATTGTGAAATTGGACGTTCGTTTTAAATATTTTGCTTCAGCTTTTAAAATTCTCGCGCCAAGCGAATGAAACGTCCCTATAGTTAGTTTTTCGTTAATTAGTTGATTAGTTAATTGGCCCAAATTAACTAATTTACTGACTAACAAATTAACCCTTTTTTTCATTTCTTCCGCCGCTTTATTTGTAAACGTTATGGCTAAAATATTTTCCGGAGAAATTTTTCTTTCCAGCAAAAAACCGACCCTGCTTGTAAGAGTTCTTGTTTTTCCCGATCCCGCTCCGGCCACTATTAAAAGCGGTCCGTTCATATGCTCCGCCGCTTCTTTTTGTTTTGGATTTAAATCAAGCATAAATTATTGACTTATTTTATAGATTATTAAATAATTTAACAATTATACTTTAAATGTATAAATCTTTTAAAACTAAAAATGGAGGGATTTATGAAAGATTATGCGCTATTGGATTTGCCGGAAATAATAAAGAAAGATATTTTCAAGCCTCATACCGCTTTAAAAACCAGGTGCTGTGATAAAACGGTGGCATACAAATTTTCTAACACATGTGTTGTAATCGAGCCGTGCGTCAGAGTTGTGCTTGGTATCGATCCCAGAACTTATTCAGTACTCCCTGCGCCGGTCATTCTTATATCAAAAACAATTTTCTACTGCCATTCATGCACAATCAGAAAAATTCCGGAATATTTAGGAACATTTATTTCGGAAATCAGGAGAAATTTAGGCAACCGAGTGATAATTGATATGCCTCATTTCCAAACAGGAAAGGGATGTTGGATAACTGTCACAGAATTTGGTAAAGATTCAAGATTTATGAATTTTCAAACTGATTATTCGGATTTCAAAAGAATTTTGGGTCAAATAAATTTTATGACTACATAATACACAGAGCGGCATGTTGCCGCTCTGTTTTTTTACTTAACTATTAAATTACCCGATTACGATTCTCTAATTCTATATTGAAACGCCTCCGCCAAATGTTCCGATTTCACGTTTTCCGATTCCTCCAAATCCGCAATCGTTCTCGCGGTTTTTAAAATTCTGTAATATCCCCTTGCCGATATAAAAGATTTTTCTAAAATATTTTTCAAAAAATTTTGCCCCTCTAAATCAAAATTTATCGCTTCATCCGCCATCTTTGACGACATTTCTGAATTTAAATAAATCTTCTTTCCTAATTTTTTAAACCTTTCCGATTGAATCATTCTGGCTTTAATCACTTTTTGTTTCAACTTCTGTGAAGATTTCGTTTCGCGTTTTTTAGTTAACTCTTCAACCTTCACGCGCGGAACATTCAATTGAATATCAATTCTGTCCAACAGCGGACCTGAAATTTTTTTTTGATATCTGAAGACCTCGTGCGCGCTACACCTGCACTCTTTTTCCGAATCTCCATAATATCCGCACGGACACGGGTTCATAGCCGCAACCAGCGTAAATTTTGCCGGAAAATTCAAAATGCTCTTCGCGCGGGAAACGCATACGCTCCCGTTTTCAAGCGGCTGTCTTAACGACTCCAATAAATCACGCCTGAATTCCGGAATTTCATCAAGAAATAAAACTCCTCTGTGAGCCAAACTTATTTCGCCGGGTTTAGGGTTGGCTCCTCCTCCAATCACTGAAATTGTAGAAGCCGTATGATGCGGCGCCCTAAACGGTCGTCTTGAAAGAAAACTTTCCTTTAGAACTCCCGAACTGCTGTAAATCTGCGTTACTTCTATCGCTTCATCTAATGAAAGCGGCGGAAGTATTGAAGCCAGCGCTTGCGCCAACATAGTTTTTCCTCCGCCCGGAGACCCGACCATTAAAATATTGTGCCCGCCCGCCGCCGCGATCATCATGGCTCTTTTCGCGCTTTCCTGTCCTTTTATTTCTGAAATATCCATAATTGGGTCGTCCAAATCAGCCGGAAGTTCGGTTGCAGATTGAGCGCTTATTATAAATCGTTCTTCTAAATGGTCTATAAGTTCAGCTAAATTTAAAACAGGGATTACTTTTATTCCTTTTATAATCGCCGCCTCCAAAGCGTTTTCTTTCGGCGCAAATAAAAATTCAAATCCGGATTTTTTTGCCAGTCTGGCGATAGCCAAAACTCCGCTGATTGGCCTCAAATTTCCTTCCAACGAAAGTTCTCCCGCAAAAATTTTATTTCTTGTGTCAAAATTTTTAATCTGTTTTGTCGCCAACAAATAACCGACCGCAATCGCCAAATCATACTGCGAACCGGTTTTTTTAACATCGGCTGGCGCCAAATTAACCGTAATTCTCCTGTTTTCGCGATTAGGCGGTTTGATATTAGAATTTTTCAGTGCCGCGTTAACTCTTTCTTTCGCTTCGCTTAACGCTTTATCCGCCAGCCCGACAATGTTAAACGAATGAAGACCGACGTTTATGTCGGTCTCCACTTCAATCAATTTTGCTTCAATACCTTCAAGTTCCGCCGAATAAATTTTGGAAAAATTTTTTGACATTTCTGCGCTGTTTACAAACCGCAAAACCCGTTACGAAATCAACCGCATTTAAAAATTCGCGGGTAATAATTTCAACCTATTCTTTAATCAAATTTAATTTGCATTCCCGACACATTTTTGAAGACGGATCTGTTTCCAAAAGACTGAAAGAAATTTCATTTTTACAAATTTCGCAAATGCCGTATTTTCCTCTATCTATCTTATTAAAAGCTGTCTCTATATCGGCAACTTCTTCTTTAAAAGTTTGCGCCAAAGCCAGTTGATTCCCAAATCCTGCGCTTTCATCCGCTTCTTCTCCGGAATCAATGTCATCGCCAAAATCAGGCACACTGCTTAATCTTTTTATTTCGCTTTCTAAAAACTTTTTTCGTTCTTCCAACGCGTTTTTTAATTTTTCAATTTGTTCTTTTTCAATCATTTTTTATTTTTAATTATTAAATATCATCGGAGATATAATATAATATCCTAAAAGACCCAGTCCAATTATGACAATTACAATCCCGATTACAAATAACGTTATTTTTACGGCGCTTAGACCGTTTTGAACCTGTATTGAAGTTTTTTGCTCTTGCGAAACACTTCTCAAATTAGTTGTTTCAAAAATCGGCTTTTCCGTCCCGCTATATCCGGATACCGGTATCCCGCTTTCCGGTTTTTGTTGTTCCATTGGGCTCGGAGTAAAAACTTTTTTTGTTCCTATTTCCGACAATTCACCGCCCCCTTCTTTAAACGCTTTTAAATCAGACTCCATTGTTCTCACATTTATTTCAAGCGGCGGAGGTTCCGGTATTTTATTTTCCGTATTTTGCGGATTTTGGTTGTTTTGAATATCCATTGTTTAATTATATCATAAAAAAATTTTTGAACAATTATTTATTTAAGTATACAAAATTTTATTGAACTGTAAAAATATTGATGAATATGACAGATTCCGCCTCAAACATTCTCATTATGGTAGCCCCAAGGGGAATCGAACCCCTGTTTTCGCCGTGAAAGGGCGATGTCCTGGCCGCTAGACGATAGGGCCATAAGTCAAGTTAATATTATCAAAACAATTTCATTTTGCAATAATTTTGCCTACTATTATTGGTTATAGTTATTAGTTGCTTGCCTCAAAGAAATCGGGATTAGTTATTATTATTGATTATTATTTACTATTTACTAATTCTTATTTACTAATTACTATTTACTAATATGAGCAGATATCGGGAAATGCTCCCCGCTTTTCTATCGTGGGGCACATTAGTTTCAATGGTGTTCTTTTCTTGGCTTATTCCCGCGGGAGCGGCTATTTTTATTATTCTTTTTGATATCTATTGGTTCTTAAAAACAATATATTTTTCTCTGCATTTGCGAATTACTTTTAAAACTCTCCGCAAAAATTTAGAAATAAATTGGCTGAAAAAGCTTCGTATTTCAAGTTTTAAATTTCATGACATACATCATTTGATAATTTTTCCTATGTATAACGAGCCGTATACTCTTGTAAAAGAAACTTTTTCAGCTCTGGCAAATTCCAATTATCCAAAAGACAAATTTATTGTGGCGCTCGCGATTGAAGAAAGAGCTTTTCAACAAAATTCAGAGCAAGCCGATTCAGTCGTCGAAACCGCCAAAAAAATCGAGCGGGAATTTTCCGACAAATTTTTCAAACTTATCGTTACCATTCATCCCAAAAACTTGCCCGATGAAATTCCCGGAAAAGGTTCAAATGAAACATGGTCCGCCAAAGAAGTTAAAAGATTAATTATAGACCCGCTTAACATCCCCTACGAAAATATTTTAGTTTCTGTTTTTGATGTAGACACGCAAGTATTGCCGGAATATTTCGGGGTACTTACTTATAATTTTTTAACTGCCGAACACCCGCAAAGATCAAGCTACCAGCCCGTTCCGCTTTTTATAAATAATATTTTTGAAACGCCCGCGCTGGCGCGCGTTATTTCTTTTTCATCAACTTTCTGGCATATGATTCAACAAGCCCGTCCGCATCGTCTTACCACGTTTTCTTCCCACTCAATGCCGTTTAAAGCTTTGGTTGAAATCGGATTTTGGAACACCGATGTCGTTTCCGAAGATTCTCGAATTTTCTGGCAATGTTATATTCATTACAACGGAGATTGGCGAGTTGTTCCTATAAATTATCCGGTTCCTATGGACGCCAATGTCGCTCCGACATTTTGGCAAACGATGATAAATCAATACAAACAACAGCGCCGATGGGGCTGGGGCTGTGAAAATATCCCTTATCTTTTGGAAGGATTTAGAAAAAACAGGAAAATACCTTTTGCTAAAAAATGGTACTGGAGTTTTAATTACATAGAAGGATTTCATTCTTGGGCTACCAACACTCTTATTATTTTTAGTTTGGGATGGCTTTCTATTATTTTAGGCGGAGCCAATTTTAGATTTACTCTTCTTTCATACAGTCTTCCAAAAATAACCGGTTATATTATGAATTTCGCTATGATTGGGATGGTTTCATCCGCCATATTAAGTATCATATTTCTTCCGCCAAAACCGGAATGGTTTAAAAAAAGACATTATATTTTATATTTTATCCAATGGATTTTGATGCCCGTCACTTTGATAATTTTCGGCGCGTTCCCCGCTCTTGAAGCTCAAACACGCTTGGCTCTCGGAGGAAAATTCAGGCTTGGATTTTGGGTAACGCCAAAACATCGGTGAATAGTAATTAGTAACTGGCAAATAGTAATTAATGGTTGCGACAAAAAAACACGAGCCTCACGCATCGTGTTTTTCTTGCTTAATATAGTATCAAATTTTTATACCGCTTTCAATTTTACTTCCGCTTTATCCCAATAAAGATTTGAAATAAAAATTTTCACTTTTAATTTTAATTTTTCTTCATGAATCCATATATCGTAATTTTTATTTTCGCCGAAAAGATTTCCTTCCAAAATCTCCTGCTTTGCTTTTGTTATAAGAACAACTTCCTTAAAATCTTTGGGCGAAAGACCGTATAAAATTTCCGAACCTTTCTGGACTTCGTTTAAATTCATGTCTGTTTTTCCGATTTTTTCGCTGATTATTTTTTCCAAATCATCCGGCTTATATCTGTTGGACAATTCTTTGTCAATAATTTTATTTTCAATTAAAGAATCTAGCACCGCCCGCTTAAGCTCATTTTTCACATCGTCTGACTGTATAAGCAAAGGGTCTTCGTTATAAAGCTTTAAACTGCTTTCATAAAAATGGCTTGTCGCGCCGTAAGCTTTCTGAAATTCCGCATAAGTAATCGGCTGAAAACCAACGAAAGCCGCCGGCCAATATCCTTTATACAAAATAAAGATTGCGGATATTATCAAAACTGCGGCAACAATAAAAATAATCTTTTTGATATTCATAATTCTTAATTCATAATTCCATTTTATTCTATGGCACTATTATCATCATCTTTTCATCCGGATTTTTGTAATTAAATTTTGCTTTTAATTCTTTTTCAACATTCTCCTGCTTTGAAAAATAATCCACTTGGGATTTTAAATCGTTATTTTCCTTATTTAAAGATTCTATTTTTGATTGCGATTCCAGAAGCTCTTTTTCCAGTCCACTGCTTTCTTTGTATAAAAAATAGGTCTTGGTTAAAAGCGCTATTGTAAAAACAGCTAACAATACTGCGATTATCGGTTTCCACATTTTTTCATTATACCCTTTCTGTTTGAATTTGAAAATTTCTTTAAGTTATGCGATGTTTTTTAATTCCGCTGTTAATTTATTTTTATTACTCATAATTTGTAATTCGTAATTCTATTTTTTAAGTAATTCTTTAAACACATCCGCTGAAATGTTTACTTTTGCCATTTCTAACAATTTTTTCTTTCCTTTTTTCTGTTTTTTCCATAATTTCATTTTTCTGGTCCTGTCGCCTCCGTAAAGACACCCCGTAACATCCTTGCGCAAAGCAGGAATGGTCTCGCGCGCGATTATCCGCGAACCCGCTGAAATCTGAATAGCTTGCGAAAATTGCTGTTGAGGAAGCAAATCTTTCAATCTTTGCGCCATTTGTCTGGCTTCATATTCCATTTTATTTTTCGGCACGATTCGCGAAAGCCCGATTACCAAATCCTTCGCCACATAAACATCTATCTTCACAAGGTCGGCTTTTTTATAATCAGTCAAAAAATAACTAAACGAGGCGAAACCGTGAGTCGCCGACTTCAATTGGTCGTCAAAATCAGAAATAAGTTCCATTAAAGGCATTTTTGTTTTCATTAAAATTCTCTGTCCTAAATTATGACTTTCAATATCGCCCATTCTGAAAGATTCTTTTATGCTCAAAATACTGCCCATATACGCCGCGGGCGTTAAAATTTCAAGGTCAATCATCAGCTCCCAAATTTCAATATATTCATCAGGCAAATCCGCTGGATTTTCTATAATAATATATCCCTGTTTCGTTCCGATTTTATATGACACGGACGGGAAACTGTTCACCGTTTTAATTCCAAACTCTTTTTCCAATCTCTGGCTGGTAATTTCAAAATGAAGTTTGCCTAAAAATCCGACTTTAAATCCCCTGCCTAAAACCTCGTTTGAATCCGGCTCAAGTTTTAAAGCCGCATCGTTAAGTTTCAATTTTTGAAAAGATTTTTTAAGCTCGTCATACTGACCGCCGTCTTCGGGGAAAAACGAAACAAAAACTCTCGGTTGCGGTTCTTGATATCCCGCGAAAGCGCGGTTTCCTATCGTGTCTCCTATCCGCAATTGGTCGGGATTTTTTAATCCCGTCGCGATATATCCGATTTCTCCTTTTTGAATATTGCTGTTTGCTTTCATTTGCGGAGTAAAAAATCCCACTTCTTTTATTTTAAATCTTTCATTTACGGCAATTAATTTCGTTTCCTGATGCGCTTTAAATTCCCCGCCAAAAATTCTTACAAAAGCGATTATGCCTTTATGGTCGTCATATAAAGAATCAAAAACAAGCGCCGACAATTCATTATAAGTTTCTTTTGATGCCGGCGAAGGCAATTTTTTTATAACCGCTTCCAATAACTCTTTAATTCCAAATCCGGTTTTCCCGGAAATTTTAAAAATTTCATCCGGCGAACACTCCAATAATTCCGCCGTTTCTTTCAAAACAGTTTCAATCTGCGGCGAATTCAAATCAATTTTATTTACCGCTCCTAAAATTTTCAGACCGGCTTTCTTCGCCATTTCATAATTTGCCAATGTTTGAGCTTGTATCCCTTGCGACGCGTCAACTAATAAAATAGCTCCTTCAACAGCTTTAAAAGCACGTGAAACTTCATACCCAAAATCGGGATGTCCGGGAGTATCAATAAGATTTAAAATATATTCTTCAGCCGTTGGTCGTTGGTCGTTTGTTGTCAGACTGTATTTCATCCTGACTGGCGCCATTTTAATTGTAATTCCTCTTTCCCTTTCCAATTCAAGCTGGTCAAGATATTGCGCCTTCATCTCGCGCGGGTCAACGGTTTTTGTGATTTCCAAAAAACGGTCAGCTAAGGTGGATTTTCCATGATCTATATGCGCTATAATCGCAAAATTCCTTATATTTTCCAATTTCATAACTTTTACAGATTAACCCAAAAACCGCCGATTCGCCAGTTTAAATAATTTGGCAGTTTTTATTTTTAGTTTTTAGCTGTCAGTTGTTGGTTGTTAAAATTAATTTTATGCCCTGATGGCGCGATGCATTGCGCCAAACAAAAAATTATAAATAATTTACATTTAATATTTTATATTTTAACAATTAGTGTTATTTTTTAAGCGATGTAATATATTGCGCCGCTTAAAAAAATTTAATAATATCCTATTTAAAAACCGCTGTAATTCCGGCAATTTTAGATTACGGATTATTTGTCTCATTAGTTAATTTATTCCCCGCTCACGTCCAAAAGATCTTTTGAAATTTTTGCGAAAAATTCTTTGGCCGGAGTTGTGAAATTATCCGCAATTGCTTCTCTAACTAACGCCGCATAAATGTGGTGTTTTCCAAAAGTTCTTATTTTAAAATCGCGAATTTCTTTTTCTTTTCTTTTTATTTCTACTTTAAATTCCTGTCCGTCCAAAACCTTTTTAATATCAAAGGTTCTAAAATGCGCGTCTTCCTCAAACCCGCAATAAATAATTTTCCCGTCAAAAAAAGCCGATAATTTTTTAATTCGTTTGTCGTCCCCGTTTAAAATAAGCAATCCGTTCCACGGTATTGTTTTTATTAATTTAGCGTATTCATTCGCAATCTCGTCCAAATTCTCAAAATTCTCCCGATAAATCATTGTGATTGTCGTCAATATCACCGTGTGCGGCTTAACTATGCCTGTGAGATAATCCATATCTTCGGGACGGTCAATAGCCATTTCTAAAATAAGGTATTCTTTTCCGGCATATTCTTTTGTATTTATTTTTACCGCCTGCCATAAAATTTCAGCCCATTTTGAAATTTTTTTCTCGCCCGAAGACAACCCTAAAATAGACAGCGGCAATCCAATTTCCGCGTTAAAATTTTTCTTATTTGTCCGAACTAAAAAATTTCTCTCCCGTAAAATACCCGCTATTTCTTCTCTCACCCAATATCTGTTTGTTGTTCCGCTTATAACAATAATATACGGCTTATTTTTAACCAAATAAAACTTTGCCAGCCATTTAAGAAAAAATTTAATTGTTTTTTTATAAAAATTATCCAAATTCATAATTGATGATTGAAATACAACTTAATTCGCCTAAATGCTTCGTGTATATCCTTTTCGCTTCTTCCAAACGATATTCTGATATAGCCTTCCCCGCTCGGGCCAAAAGCCGCCCCGGGCACCACCGCCACGCGCGCCTTTTCCAAAAGTTCCAAAGAAAATTTCCAAGAATCTCTCTTTGGCAGTAATTTCGGAAAAACAAAATAAGAACTGTTTGGCTTTTGATATGAAAAAAACGACGACAATTCGTCTAAATAATCGCAAACAATCTTTCTTCTCTTATTAAACTCATTTCTAAAATTTATAATTTCATTGTCGGCGTAATCCAAAGCGGCCAAAGCCGCGCACTGTGAAATAACCGGCGCGCAAGTTACCAAAGAATCGTGCGTTTTTAAAATTTCCCTTGTTATTTCTTCATCGCTGTGCAAAAATCCGATTCTCCAGCCGGTCATCGCGTACGCTTTTGATAAACTGAAAATCCTAACAGTAAATTTTCGGAATTCCGGCTCCTCCGCTAATGAAAAAAATTGCCGGTCGTTGGTTGCTTGCCCCGAAGAAAGCGGGGTTGGTCGTTGGTCAATATAAATAAAATCCTTATAAACCTCGTCGCTTATTATAAAAAATTTTTTCTTTTGCGCTAATTTGCCTATTTTCATCAAATCTTCTTTCGGAAATATTGTTCCCGTGGGATTGTTCGGATTGCAAAATAAAATCGCCGCGGTTGATTTGGTTATTTTCTTTTCCAATAATTCAAAATTTATTCTCCAGTATTCTTTTTCTGTCAAATTCACGAATACCGGTTTTCCTCCGGCAACCTTCACCGCTTCCGCGTAAGAAGCGTAGCTTGGAGAAAATAAAATGACTTCATTTTTTTTGTCGTTAATCACTGTTATAAGAGTCGCGGTTATCGCTTCTATAGACCCTGCGGTAACTATAATTTCAGTTTCAAAATCGTAATACATATTTTCCTCCGCCAACTTTTGTTCTATTGTTTCCCGCAATTCCGGGATACCCGTCGTCAGAGAATATTTCGCGACTTTTCCGTTATTTAAAGCTTTTATCGCCGCTTTTTTTACCACTTCCGGAGTGTCAAAAGACGGAATACCCTGCGCCAAAGAAACCACGTCGGGAATTTTTGACGCTAATAATTCAATTTGTTTTATAGAAGAAAGATTTATTTTTTGCGTTCTGAAAAACATTGTTTTGTTTAAAAATTATAATCCCCTTCAACCAATTAAACAAACTCAACAACATAATTAATATCTATTTATTTTTACTGTTTCCAAATTTACTTAAGTAATTGACGACTGTTTTTTACTTTTAATAAATGAAAAAAAATTGATTTTGTGCATAAATATTTTATAATTATTAATATGAAATTTGAATCATTTCCTCAAAATCAGGAAAAAGAAAAATATCCCCTTGGCGAGTGAAAAAAAGACCCGGAAGGAAATTATTGCAAGCTGACTGAAAAAGGAGGAAAAATAAAACTTACCCCCAAAGAATGGGAAGAACATAATGAAACAATGAAAAGACATAGGATTATTTTGCAAGAACAAGCCGAGAAATCAAGACAAAATTCCATTAAAATACTTGAAAAATACAGAAAAAATAATCCCGAAAATACAAACAAAAAAGCCGCTTAAATAAAG
>JASEIG010000004.1 GCA_030017615.1 Patescibacteria group bacterium | reverse complement strand
CAGGATTTTAATCTTCCTTCCGCGACGACAGTTTGCATTCCCGATTGCGGTTTTACCGCCAATCCCAAAGAACTCGTTCTTCCTCAAGAGAAAACAACTGTTTCTTGGGATTGCGACGGCGCCGATTCCTGCGAATTGTCCGGAGATGTTTTGCCCGCCGACCAATCCAAAATGGGAAATGTAAATCCGTTAAAAGGCTCCGTCAATGTTTCTTTGAATAAACCCACCACATTTTTTCTGGCCTGCAAAAATCAGGACGGCCAGCTGTTTAAAACCACTTCTGTTGATTTTTTGAAACCTCGATGGCGGGAGATAACACCCCTTTAAAATTAGTTATTAAGTTATTGATTATTGGTTTTTAGAAATTAAATTTAAATCAGAATTATTTTTTTATTCTTTTTCCAATATGTTATGGATGAGTGCAAATAATTGCATTTTTAGAAATATTGTTCTATAATTGCGGATAGTTGTTTTATTTTTAAAGAAAGGAGGAATTCATGTTATTGCCGTAAAAGTCGCTTAGCGGCTTTGAAAAATTATCGGGGGGATTTTTTATGGCAGAAGAAAAGTCGGTAATTGTGGGAGAAGTAAAAAAATTCAAAGGAAGTTTTTATATTTTCTTTCCCGAAACACCAAAGAAGGTTATGCGCGACTTGCGGCAAGGTGTAAGCAAGTTCGCTAAAATCAACCGAAGCGCCGACGGCGGAATCAACATTAAGCCTTATGATTCGCGCTCGGCCGAAGAAATTTCCGAACTTGCTTTCCATATTGGCGATCTTGGTCTTGGCATCACAGTGGACGCCAATACTATTCCTATACCGGCTTTTGCCCAGGGATAATCTCGAGAATCTTTGGGGAATTTTAAGGGGGCTATTACGCCCCCTATTTATTTTATTAAAATTTAAAAATGGAACCAAAAATAATTTTTGAAAATGAAAATTTTATAGCGGTGAATAAACCGGCGGGACTTTTAATCCACGGAGTAAAAGGGGTGAAGAACAGCGGATTGACATTGGTGGATTGGTTATTGAAGAAATGCCCAAAAATAAAAAGTGTGGGAGATAATCCGGAAATTCGTCCGGGTATTGTCCATCGTTTGGATAAAGACACTTCCGGCGTTGTTTTAATCGCCAAAAACCAGAAATATTTTGAATATCTTAAAAATCTTTTTCAAAATCATAAAATTCAAAAAACTTATATCGCCCTTGTTTCGGGAAAATTAAAAGAACACAAAGGAATAATAGACAAGCCAATCAGTTTGAAGCCCGGCACCACTAAGCGCACTGTTTTTAGGGGGAAAATGACCAAAGAAGCGATTACTGAATATGAGGTTTTAAAAATATTTGAACTGCCGCAAAATTTTTCATTAAATTCGCGTCAGCCGGTATTTTTCAGTTTGCTGAAAGTATGGCCGAAAACCGGCCGCACGCATCAAATAAGAATTCATTTGTCTTCAATCGGCCATCCGATAGTCGGCGATTCTTTATACGGACACAAAGAAAACGCGCTGGGATTAAAAAGGCAATTTCTTCACGCCGAATCGGTAGAGTTTAATGTGGACGAAACCAATAAAATGAAGATTGAAGCCGAATTGCCGAAAGACTTGAAAAATATTTTAAAACGCTTGACTTGAATTATTTTTAATGTTAGTCATAAATTAGAAAATTTCAGCTTAAGAAAGGAGTTAGCGATGGGCGATGAATTACTTGAATTTAAAGTGCTTAGGTATTGCGACAATAAGTGCCCCGCCATCAGAATTTCGTCCGGCGGCGATGTTTTTTGCCAAAGATTCGGAAGCGGGTTAAAAATTATTAATGGGGGAAAAAGGGGTTCGTTATTAATAAGATGCGGCAGGTGTAGAGATAACAAAGGTTTTTCGTTCAAATTCTCCCATTGTCTGTCTTGCTATGGCCTTATTAACCAAATTCCCGAAAAAACGAAGTGCAGAATTTTTAATAAGCTTCTTGAGGTTAAAGATTTTGCGCCTCAAAGGTGTGAAGGGTGTTTGGGATATGAGGGTTTCGCAATCATTGAAGATTGATTGAAGTATGGTGTTATGGTGTTGTAGTAGCGGGGTAATGCGCCCCGCTACATTTTTTTGACAAAAGAAAATTTATTCTATAAAGTGTTAAAGTTATAAAACAATAAAATGGATATAAAAACTATTCAAAAAATTAAGTCCGGACACACTGTAAGAGTTTGGGAAAAGATAAAAGAAGGAGAAAAAGAAAGAATCAGCAAGTTTCAGGGCATTGTTTTGGCCGTTAAGCACGGGAAAGAAATTGGCGCCGCTTTCACCGTCAGATCGGTTATTGACGGAGTGGGAGTGGAAAAGATTTATCCGATTTACTCCCCCATTATTTCCAAAATAGAGTTTTTAGCCGCTCCAAAAAAATCCAGAAGAGCGAAAATTTATTACATTAGAAATCTTTCAAAGAAAAAATCCCGCGAAAAAATCGGAGCGGCGGCGTAAGCAGAATAGAATCACGAATTAAGCATAAAAGAAAAAAAAATGCGATTATCGCATCTTTTTTTCTTGGAAAATACACATTTATAAGACATAATTTGAAAGTAAATTTGCCCGGGTGTTGTAATTGGTAACCAAGCATGCTTGAGGTGCATGTGGCCGTAAGGCTGTGGAGGTTCGAGTCCTCTCCCGGGCACCAGAATACTGTTTAAAGATTTTTTACCTACCTTATAATAGGTTACGAACAACGCGGCTCATTGTTTGGAATTGACTGTTCCCTGTTATAATAAAGAAAATATTGTATAATATAAATTAATCAAAAGTCGTCTCCTTACCCTAAAATACGAAAGACGGGCGGATTAATTTCTATTGAAATTTCTTTTTTATCAAATTCTTTTTCCATAAATGTTTCATAAGTCGTAGCTCCGTCCAAACATTGTTTCGGAGTATGATTGAACCAATTTTCAATCCATAAAACATCATCATCCGAATATAACGATATATCGGATTTTTTTGTTATAAACACCCTTATCCATCTATTGGTATTTTCCACCAATCCTTTTTCTCATAAATGATACGGATGGCAAAAATATATTTTCGCGCAAAGTATTTTTTTCAGCTATTTCCATTTTGCAAAAGCAATATTATTATCAAGCGTAAGAGTGGTTCAGCTGTTAAGTGATTTGGCGAAGTTGTTAAAAGAGAGAATTCAGACTAATAGATAAAAATAAGAAATTTTACGAGGAAAATAAGATTTAGTTTTTGGATAATGCCAAAACAACACAGATAAAAATAGGGGCTCTTTTTCAAGAGCCCCTAAAATTTTATAACGGAAGTTCTATATTGAATTCCGTTTTGTTGTTACACGCCACACTAATATCGCCTCCGTGAGCGACAATAATATTCTTGACATTAGCCAAACCAAGACCCGTGCCATCGGGTTTTGTCGTCATAAACGGAGAAAAAATTTCTTTCATCATCGTCTTATCAATTCCCTCTCCATCATTGGCGATGAATATAGAGACAATACCATGCCTGATATTAGTCTTTGTCCTGAACCAGATTTTTTTCGCTTTAGCCTCGTAAACGTTACGGACAATATCCGCGACGCAAGCGTCTAATAAATTTACGTCAAAATTTACTTTCAAATCATTCAGTTTTTTATCAAGGCTCTGGTTGAACTTAATGTCGGGATAAGCGCCGGAGAAAATAAAATCAGCTATCGCGCGTTTTAAAAAATCATTTAAATTATGGAGATGCGGGTTGATTTTTGGTATTTTTGAAAACGTTAGCACATCGCCTACGATTTTCTCCATTTTATAGACGTTTTCTATTATATTTTTGGTTATTTCTTTTATTTCATCTGCGCTTGTCTTATTCGTCTTCTCTAAAATCTTATTTAATCTCCTGGCATTCCCGCCGATAACCGCTAAATTAGTGCGGATAGAGTGCGCCACCCGAAGAGAGTTTTCGTCAAGCGCGCACATTTTCTCGTTTCTTTTCATTTTTTCCTCATTCTTACAATGAACCCGCCGCGACCAAAAAGCTTTAGCGACAGCGTTTGCCAAAAAACGCATTTTGACGAGGTAATCCTTGTTAAATCTTTGGCTATTTTCGATTTGAAAATCAAAGGTAATAAGCCCAATGTCTTCCTCCTCATAAAGAGGAACGAAAAGAATGGAGGCGACGCAATAAAACTCAATTATCCCCTTCATATAGTTTGTCCGAATATCGGTTTTCGGATGTGGGATATAAACCATTGTCCGGCTGTCAATCACTCCTTTTAGAAACTTTTCTCCAGTATCAGACATTATTTTTTCTCCAATGCCATGCTCTTTTAAAGGAAAACCTTCTTCAACATAAAGACTGTTTTGTCTCAAAAGCATAAGACAGACCCTGTCGGCCTGAGCGATTTTCGCCGCCGATTCAACAATAATTTTTGATATTTTATCAAATTTTTTCGAAGAAGCCGTATGAACTAAATCCAATCCAAAATCAAAAAGTTCTTTGATTTCTTTCCATTCAGATGTATTCATTTTTTTACCCCCTTATTGAATTTAAAATGTTCTTAAATCAAATTTTGCTTTTTTATTGTACCATAAATTTTTATTTTTCGCAAGAAGACGCGCGGTGCATTTAATCTGAAAACCGGTATTGATATTTTCTTTTTAGCGGCTATACGACGGCGAGCAAGTCCGTAGAATTTCATTTTCTTCTTCTCCCGTGGAAAGTTTTGTGGATTTCTTTAAGCTCTTTATTTGTTAAATGCGTATAAATTTGAGTTGTTGATATATTGGCATGCCCGAGCATTTCTTGAACCGACCTTAAATCTGCTCCGTTAATCAGAAGGTCAGTGGCAAAAGAGTTGTGTGAAATAAATCCATCTGTTATAAAATTGTGATTTGGAGATATTGTAAAATCATAAACAACTTCATTGGGAATACTTACTTCGTTTATTTTTGATATTTTAAGCCACTGGATTTTATCTAATTTTAATAGTTGTTCAATTTTGTCTATTTCCTCTCTATTATATTTAAATTTATGGCAAGCCCGTAAAAAACTTTTTATTATTCGAGGCGTTGCGCAAATTTTTTTATATCTTGCAAAATATTTGATCCCGAATTTTTCTAAATATAAAATTAGATTTGGAGCTTCAATTTTTATATCTTTATAAATACTGCTAATTAAAAATTGAGTTGGTATTTTGCGGTCGAGTTCTTGAAAACGGTTGTTATTAACCTCAATTTTAATATTTTTTAAAGTTAATATTTTTTCTTTAAATTTTTTTCTGCTTTCATAATGAAGTATCTGCAGAATATAAATCGTATTTTTAATTATTTTACCTATTGGTAATTTTACTGTTCTATTTCTTTCATTAATATTACTTTCAACGCCAAGCCGAAAAAAGAGCATTTGTATGTCTTTTAAAAGTTCTTTGCTTGATGAGAAAATTTTTATTGCGCCACCTTCATTTCCTTCGGCGTCATAGAAACCCGCTATAAAATTTTTTATTTCATCCTCTGTCGCTTTGAAAATTAGCGGGGGTACTCTTCTAAAAGGGGCCCTGTCCAAAATTCCCGGATTTCTTATTTTCTTGATCAATTTAACGTCATAAATATTCAAATTCCAGCTATTTGAATATTTATTTTTGACCAGACTTGGTTTTCTCCCTATTATTTTAGCAGCTATTTTCCTGTAAAATTCGGCAAATTTTTTATTTTTTTCGCTGATAAGTATTCCTATTCTCTTTTCACTTATTGTCCCATCTCTAAGTATATAACCGATTAATCTCCAAAAAACCGGATGACAAATTTCTTTGCCTTTATATTTAATTTCTTTGATTCCCGCCAAAAACATTCCCTGTTTTAAATCTTTAGCTTTAATGTTTTTAATTCCTTGAGGAGTGACTGTAAATAATGTGTGATGGGGAGTGCATAAAATTTCTTTACCACCAGCTAAAATTTTAATAAATTTGTTGTTCGGATGATTATAAAAACGAGTTATTTTATTTTTGATGAATTTGTTTTTATCAAAATCAAAACTTAAAACATTTTGTTTTTGTTTCTCATAAATCTCTCGCACAGAAATTATTTCATGATTCAAAAATACTCTGGTATTTTTATAGAGACAATGCCGTAAAAGATGGGGATGAATTTTTTTCGCGATACCGACTTTGCGCGCGTAAAAATCAACCAACCTTTGAATGGTTCGCGGAATAATTCTTCCGATTACTCTGGGATGAGACGCTTTGGTTAAACTGATAAAAAGCGCTTCTTCGGCATCAGTCCTTTTGTCCAGATATTTTTTAATCGCATTTTTGGCGCGGTCGGAAATAAACACAAGTCTTAATTTATTTCCCTTTCCCCTCACTGTAATTTCCCCTTTATTAAAATCAAAATATCTGTTTAACCCGCAAAGTTCGGAGATGCGGAGTCCTGTTGAAAACAAAACTTCTAAAATCGCTTTGTCCCGCAATGTCTTTAAATCGTCTCCCTTAACCGAATTAACTAATCTTTCAAGTTCGTCGTATTCCATAATTTCAAGTTGTCTTACGGGAATTTTAGGCAGTTCAATTTTATCCGCAGATAAAACCTTATAATCGTTTTTAGCCAGATATTTGAGAAAATTTCTTAAAGCAATAATGTAATAACTTTGGGTGGTTTTTTTAAAAGTTTCGCCTTTTCCGTATGAAAGACGCGCCAGATGCAGGCGAAATTCTTTTATCTTATCAATCGTGATATCCGACTCGCTTTTTATCCTCGCAAACTGAAAAAATTTACGGAGATATCTTTCGTAATTTTCCCGAGTTTTGGGCGAGCGATTTTTTTCAATCTCAATATAATCCAGATAATTTTTTAACAACGCTTCAATATTTGCCATACTTGTATTGTACACAAATATGGCAACTGTCGCAAAATATCATAATCCTCCGCGAGCTTGTTCATCCTCTGTAGCGGTAGTGACTATTACTGCTCATATTTATCCATATTCACTACAATATTTCACAATTATGAAATGTTGCAGTGAATTCACGGAGAAAAGTGACTTGCGAGCTTCTAATAGTTCATCTTCACGTTACCTATTTTACTGAAGCTGTTGCTTTGGGCTGTGAAGCCGGGCATCCACGATTCGGTAACTATATTCTCCTGCGAGAGCGGATAAATTTGCCGAATTATGTAGTTCGGCATTAGTTTGGCAAGGCAGGTGTAAAACATTTTGTGAAACATTTTTAGACTTTTAAAATGTTTCACACCCGAAAACGTGTAATTCGTGTAAAACGTGAAACATTTTGAAACACCAAAATGTTTCACACCTAAGCGTAAAACATTTTTTGACCTAAAATTTGTCATTTGTGGTGGTCGTGAAACATTTTTTACACAAAAAAATGTTTCACAGGTAGGTGTAAAACATTTTTAAGCCAAAATTCGTGTAATTCGTGTAAAACAGCAAACTATATTCGGCAATTATTACTTAAATAATTCGGCAAACTTGGGTTTATTATAAACTCCCCATTTATATAGCCGGTAAAGGGATTTATATCTTTCTGAAACATTTTGGTCGCATCCTAATTTTTCCATCCAATCGTTAAATTGTTTTGCTTTATTGCCTTTCAGTTTTTTATAACAAAGGGGAATAATAATATCCTTTAATTGTTCAAAATCCCTTATAATCAGCTGCGCTTTCTCATTTCTTTTAATTCCGTCCTTTTGAAATCCTTTTTGTATGTAAATTTCATTTTTAAACCCAAGCGTATTTTTAATTTTTTCAAGAAAATCTCGATCTTGCTCATTAACTGTAATTATAAAAGCCGGTATTTTATATTTTGTCCCGTCAATTCTTCTGGCTCCGGTGGAAAAACCAAAAACTCCTTGGCTTTCTATGAAGCCTCGTATATATTCACAGCTTAACTGGTTTGAATTGTGTTTTGTTTGGTGGACGGCAAACATTAATTACGTTCTAATCATTGTAATACAGTATTACAATGTGATAATATTGTAATATAATGACTCAAAAATCACAATTAGGCCAAGAAGGGGAAGATAGAGCTTGTGAATATCTGAAAGAATTAGGATATAAAATCATTGAAAGGAATTATAAAAAGCCGTGGGGAGAGCTGGATATAATTGCCAAAGACCCCGATAAAACGCTTGTTTTTGTGGAGGTCAAAACAGTTCGGCAAAATTCATCTCAGAATGAATTGAATCCGGAAGAGCAAATGAATAAGTTAAAGATGGTTAAGACTTCCAGAATGGCTTTGTCTTATGCCAACCATAACCCCGATTTAATCAACGAGAAGACGGGGTGGAGGGTTGACTTAATAGCAATTATTTTAAAAGATTGTAAATTTAAAATTTCGCATTATAAAAATATTTAAAAAACAAAAAGGGGCGAATATAACCCACCCCTTTAAATTGCAAATTAGAGCAACGAGAGAATCTCGTCGCAATACGGTTTGCTGATAAAATAATCCGCAAATTCAGCGTTGCCATTCATTACAGTAAAGTCCCCGCTGAAAATGATGACTTTTGCTTCTGGACATTTTTCTTTTGCCATTTTTGCAACCTTAACTCCGTTAATCAGTTGATTTTTTAGTTCCAGAGCTGTGATAACAGCATAAAAATCAGAATTTTTTTCCAGTTCCGCCACTCCTTGAAGACCATGTTGAGTGGCTATAACTTCGTATCCTTTTGTTTTGATAAGTTCTTCCAATAGCGTTCTTACCGCAAAATCCGGTTCTATGATTAGAACTTTCTTTTTCACTCGCCACCTCCGTTATAATTTATTTTTTAAGTACATCTTTTTTTTAAAAAGATACCGAAATATAATTCACTGAAACAAAGAAGTCAAGAAGATATTTTAATTTGCCTTTGGTGTTCTTTTTTGCCGTATTTAAAATTAATTTTGATTATATTTTTCGGGAGGATTTTTTTTATATTTTCAGGCCATTCGATGAAAATAATATTATTCTTATTGGAGATTATTTTTTTGAAATTTAGAGCTATAATTTCACTGGGATTTTTTATGCGGTAGCAATCGAAATGGTAAACTTTTTTGTAATTAGGCAATTTAGCAATTGAGTAATTTTTTAACAAAACAAAAGTAGGGGAGGTGATTTTTCGGCGCACCCCCAACTCGCGCAAAAATCCTTGTATAAAAGTTGTTTTTCCGGAGCCAAGATTGCCGTAAAGCGCGATAATAATCGGTTCCGATAAATCTCCCTTATTTAAATCTTGAGCGAACGATTTCGCAAGATTTTTTGTTTGGACAGATGAATTGGTTTTGAAATCCATAATAACGCGAGTTTTAAAAATTGTAATTTAATTTTTAAAATTTTTCCAATAAAAACAATGGTTGTTGCAATAAAAAGCGCACAGGTTTAGAGTGAAAGAAAGACCTTAAAAAAGAGGGAAGGCGGTGATTATGTCTTTCCGAATATGTTTGGAGTGCGGAGCGAGGACGGGATGCAGTAAACTTGCGAAAATTCAGTATTGCCACTTGAGCTGATAATAAGGAAAGGAGAAATTTGAAAATGATGTTTTAAAATAAAATCACGAATAATCCCGTGATTTTATTTTCTAAAACAAAAATTCCGACAATACCGGGGTTTTTGTAAAATACTTACATCTTTGGTGCGTTGCAATACACCAAAAATAAAAGATATAAATTTATCACATGTAATTCTGAAGTTGCTTGCAATATCGTTTATTAGAGTATTATCGTAAACGATTTTAATTAATTTCCAAAATCTTCAGCTGTTTATTCCCACAATTTTATAATCTTTAAATTGCAATTGTTATCGGCTTTATTTTTAATTCTTTTACCATATTCTCAAATTCCTCTCTTTCAATAATCTCTTTTTCTAAAAGCCGTTTCGCGATTGTCCGCAAAACGGATTTTCTTTTGATGATTATTTTTTTCGCGGTTTCATAAGATTTTTTGATAAATTTTTCCACTTCGCTGTCTATTTCGGTCGCGATTTTTTCGGAATAATTTTTTTCTTGGGTAATTTCTTTCCCTAAAAATATAAGTTCTTGCGTTTTGCCGAAAGTTATCGGCCCCAGTTTTTCGCTCATTCCGTATTTAGTCACAAGTTTTCTCGCAAGTTCAGACGCTTTTTGTAAATCGTTTGAAGCTCCGGTGGAAATATCTTTGAAAATAATTTCTTCCGCCACAAACCCTCCAAGCATCATTGAAAGATCCGCTATAAATTGCGATTTGGTTCGCAAATAAGTTTCCTCTATCGGAAGTTTTAATGTATATCCTCCCGCGTGTCCTCGAGCCACGATTGAAATTTTATGAACAGGGTCCGCGTTTTTCATGCTTGCCGCGACTAAAGCGTGCCCCGCTTCGTGATAAGCGGTAATTTCTTTTTCTTTTTCCGACAAACCGCTGTTTCTTCTTTCCGGTCCAAGTAAAACTTTTTCAATTGATTCGTAAAGCGCCGCTTGGGAAATTTCTTTTTCATTTACGCGCGCGGTGGAAATCGCGGCTTCATTCATAAGGCTTTCCAAATCGGCTCCGGAAAACCCTGGCGTCCTTATGGCAATTTGCCTTAAGTCAACATTTTTATTTAAAAATTTTCCGCGTCCGTGAATTTTAAGAATCGCCTCCCTGTCGTCTATATTGGGAAGGTCTAAAATAACCCGTCTGTCAAACCGTCCCGGCCTTAACAGTGCCGAATCTAAAATGTCCGGCCTGTTGGTCGCCGCCAAAACTATGACGTTAGTGTCCTTATCAAACCCGTCCATTTCAACCAAAATCTGGTTTAATGTTTGTTCTCTTTCATCATGCCCTCCGCCAAGTCCGGCTCCTCGCTCGCGACCAATAGCGTCAATTTCATCTATGAATATAATGGAAGGCGCCGCTTTTTTAGCTGTGGCAAAAGCGTCTCTTGTTCGCGCCGCTCCTACTCCCACAAAAAGTTCCACAAATTCGGAAGCGGAAATATGAAAGAACGGCACATTAGCTTCCCCCGCCACCGCGCGCGCCAATAAAGTATTATGTGAAATTATTCCGTTTGAAATGAA
The DNA here is from genome assembly GCA_030017615.1 of Patescibacteria group bacterium. Lineage (GTDB taxonomy): Bacteria > Patescibacteriota > Minisyncoccia > UBA6257 > UBA9933 > JASEIG01. Next base: position 41,524 of record JASEIG010000004.1, on the reverse strand, counting down.
CGAATGGCTCTTTGGAACAGTAAAATCAAATACTTTATTAAAACTGTCTGTTATTTGATCTATTGGGACAAAAAACAAATTAGCGTTCAATAAAGACTTTAAGTAATCCGCTTTATTGTTGCGGCAACCGGCTTTTTCAAACTCATCCAAAAAGAATTTCAAAGAATTTCTTGAAATTCTTTTTCTTGCTTTTATTTTATTCACCAATTTAGAAATTTTTTCCGCACTGGCATTTAATTTTCGCATTTCTTGCCAGTAAACATCTATATCTTCGGAAATAAAGTAAAATAAATCGGCATTGGTATTCCCCGTACTGCGAGTAGAAATATATTTTTCAAGTTCTTCTTGTTTTCTATTTAATTTAAAGCCGACTTCTTTCGCGAATTTTTTCAAAAAAGACCCGGAAATAGTAATTTCATAAACTTCTCTAATATGATTTTCGTCTATTTTATTTTTAATTCTTCTATTCGGGACAATTCCTAAATTAAGTAAAATCGCCATAATTTGGTCCGAAAGTTTTTTACTCACAGTCGCATATCCAACATTGTACCGGCTAAAATAACCGTCCGAATCAAATAATCCTTGCAAAAATGCAACAATAATTTCTTTGGGAGCCAATAAAATTGAGCTTGGAATAATTTTATCGTAAGAAAGCAAAGAAGTCATTCCAGCTCTATAAAAATCCTTTTTTATTTTCCACGAAGTAACTAAAGAAGTAATCTCGTCCGTTCCTTTATAAACGGCGTTTCTGTAAGTTCGAGTCATATACGATGAAAAAACTTTTTCCAATTCCGCGTCTTTAGTCGTAAAACCAATCCGACTGCCATAACTTAAATTGCCGTCCCCCGTCAGCAAGCCTATTATATACGCCTGTTCACTGTTGACTTCTTTTAGATTTCCAAAAATTTGAGTGTCAAACTTAACAGCTACAAAATCTCCTTTTTTTAATTTTTCCGTTTGTCTGAATTTCAAATTTCCATCAGAATCTAAAATAATTATGGGATGTTCTGGAGTGCTTTCTAATTCCACCCCATTTTTTAAAGTGATTTTTTTTGTTTTTTGTTCGCCCAGATCATACCAGTGTGAAGCGTTATTTTGTTGGTCTTTTAAGGTGCCCAAATCTATTGTGGGCAGATCGGCTCCTTTAACTTTATTTGTTTTTGAATCAACCCAAAAAAATTTCGGAATATCTTGAATTTCCATCAGTCCCTTATTTGTTAAAATTAAAGAATCGCCTGTGATGCATTTCCCCGTTCCCGGCGCTCCATAAAGCAAAACTCCTCTCGGAATTTTCGCCCCGATATCCAGATATTTTTTCGGATTTTTTAAGAAATCCACGACTTCCAGTAATTCTTGTTTGGCTTCGCGCAAACCGGCGACATCGTTAAAAGTAACTTTTGTTTTTAACGAAGAAAAAAGTTTTATGTTTGCTTTGGAAAAATTAAACGCCTGATTCACGCCTCCTTTTGCCTGCCGAAACATCAGCCAGAAAAAAATTCCGATTATGATTAAAGGCAGGATCGCCGGCAGTAAAATTCCCGCCCAAAATTTAAAACCGGATTCTTCGGCAATTATAAAAGACACTTTTTGAAGCGCTTCAGAGTTAACATTATAATTTTTTAAAGTTTCCACAAATCCGGTTTCCGTTTCTTTTTTCGCGGCCATCTTTTCTCCGTTTTTCAACTCCACATTAAGGTCATTCCCGTTTACCGTTATTTTTGAAACTTCTCCGGAATTTATTTTATTAACCACCTGATCTATGCTCAGCACGGACGGCCCTTTTGCTTCTTTATAAAAAAATGAAAACACCGCCGACAAAAGCAGTAAAACCATAATCGCCCACAAAATATTTTTAGTAAATAATTTCATAATTATTTTATTTTATTGATTAAGAATATTATTATATTAACTTATATTTTAATTCACGGCAATTTTATCATTGACTAAAACATCGTTGAATACTAAAATATTGAAATTAAATAATCAAATAATCTGCGGGCGTAGCGTAGCCTGGTTTATCGCGCCTCCCTGTCACGGAGGAGATCGCCGGTTCAAATCCGGTCGCCCGCGCAATAAAAAAAAGAAATCATAGTTGCAGAAACCAAAAACTCCCGTTCGGGGAGTTTTTGGTTTCTGCGTTTCTTTAGAGAATTTCCATTTGCACCAATTTTTTTCCAAATTGTTTGGCTTGTTCGTGATTCTCAAACCAAATGTCCACAATTTTTTGTCCGTTATATCTGGGACTCATTCTGTCTTCAATGGTAAAAATTTGATTTCCGAAAATTTTCGGAACTCGGAATTTGGTTCCGAACGGCAAGATATTGCTCGCCGCAACTCCAAACCGAACATTAGAACCCGAAGCGGTGATAAAAGGAGTGTCATCGGTCTGGTCAACCGTGCTTGAATATCCTGTAGCCATAAATTTCGCCACCGCCACCGCTTTAGCGGGCGGCTCTTTGGCATAAGCTGTTTGAGGCATTGCAAGATTCGCCACCAACGCTCCTTCCAACATTGTCGCTCCCGTCGAACCGACAGCAACAACTGAGGGATCGGCGTCAGGAGTGGCAAGGGAAATTTCTTTAATTGTAAAGATCGAGTTTATCGCAACCAGAGCAAACAAGAAAACCAAACGTTTACTACTACTCATATATTGCAATTTTACTTTGCTAACCGCCTCATTCGTCATCCGCTAGAGATCCGACAGGAACTTTAACGGCTCAGAAATCTGAGAGCGCCGAATGGGCCTGCCCGAGAACCGGCAAAACTCGCCGATACCCTTTGGGGCAATTCAAAACCCCCTTTCGGGGATTTTAATAAGTATAGCAAACCAAACCGGTTTGTCAATGAATTTTAGCCGATTTTTACCATTTTTTCATTAAAAATACCGCATAAACACTGGGTTTTTTAAGTTTCGGGGTTATGTGGATAATTACTGCTTTTTTTTCAGGTTTTTTTGATTTTCTTTTTCTGACCATTCCTAATTTTATATTTCTAATTTCTAATCCCGATTCCTGTTTTGGTGATGTATTTTTGAAAACAATCCAAGTCCCAGTAGTAAAGCAAAGAAAGCTTACTACGGGACACAGCGTATTTTGCGGCTTTTTCGCAAAATGAGGGGATAGAAAATTCGGCGGCGATGGGAGTAGTAATTTACGTTTTTCTAAAATGTGGGCGCTACAGGGATCGAACCTGTGACCTTTTCGATGTCAACGAAACACTCTACCACTGAGCTAAGCGCCCTTCCCTTGTATCTTGTGTTATGTGCGAGTGGAAGGAATCGGACCTTCGACCTCTGTCTTATCAGGACAGCGTTCTACCACTGAACTACACTCGCATCTTCTGTTTTTGTATTTCTAATTCATAAATCTTGCGCCGTTTCTCTACTGACTTTCAATAATACCCATTTCTTTCAATTTTTCAAATTGAAAGCCAATGTGGGGATTTTGCTGTCCCAAATCTGTTTCTAAAACCAATTTCAGCTTGCTTTTTAAAAAATTTATTGAATAGGCGGTGAAAACAACTAAAAAAATCGCGATTAACGCCACGCTCGCTATAAATATTATGTTTTTGTTTTTAAAAATATTTTTTTTCACTCTAATTTTAAAAAGATGACACTTCTCCGTTCATAACCGCCTTTATTTTCACTCCTTCCAAATTAACATCAATATTTGAAAAATTGACGAAATATCTGCTTTGTTCAACCGCATTCAAGTATTTCATCAAGCTATCCAATCCCCCTTGTCCTTCTAAAGAAATCCCAAATCCGGTCTTTCTTGAACTCGCGCCAGTTGGAACAGTTTCGCCTCCAAAAGAAATTGACTGGTTAAACCCGTTCCCTTTGGCCAAAAAATTCATCTCTTTCGGAAAATTGATAAGTTCGTCTTTGTTGATGAGAAAATTATCCATTCGCAAAAGATATTTTGCGGATTTTTCTTTGTCCGCTTGTAAAATAGTTATTAATTCGTACGATTCAGTTTGAATTTGCAGTTGTTTTCTGAGTGTCTGCGCTTTTTCCGCTTTGTTTTTAATATCCCATCCCAAAACAAAAACGACGGCAATCATTAAGCAAATCACCGCAACTCCGGCTATAATTGCGTTGATAATTCTTTTTCTATATTCCATTGCGATTATTATACAATCTCGGTAATATTACTTCAATCATTTTAAAAATTCAGCGCAACGCCTAATAATAAAAATGAAAATAAATCCGGAAATTATAGGGAGGGAAAAATTTCCTCCTCTTCTTAAGGAAATTCCCGACTGTCCTCAAAAACTTTTTGTTTTGGGAAAAATTCCCGACGTTCCTATAAATATCTCTATTGTAGGCACGCGCAAAGCCACTTCTGTCGGGCTTGCCGCCGCAAAAAAACTTGCGAAGGAGCTGGCCGAACTTGGAATTACCGTTGTAAGCGGATTAGCTATGGGAATAGACAGCGCCGTTCATAAAGGAGTTATTGAAGCAAACGCGCGCGCCAATAAAAAAGGGAAAACTATCGCCGTGCTTGCCAACGGTCTTGATAAAATTTATCCCGCTCAAAATGAAAATCTCGCCCAAAAAATTTTAGAATCGGGCGGAGCTATTATTTCCGAATATCCAGAGAATACACCGCCTTACCCAAATCAATTTCTGGAGAGAAACCGCATTATCAGCGGGCTTTGCCAAGCCACTATTGTGATAGAAGCTCCTCAAAAATCCGGCTCGCTTGCCACCGCGCGTTTTGCTTTGGAACAAGGGCGGGAAGTGTTTGTTATCCCGGGGCCCGCCAGCCACTCAAACTACGCGGGATCGCATCAGCTGATAAGAAGCGGCGCGCGCCTCATTACAAGCGTAAGCGACATTCTTGAAGACCTTGGTATTGAAAACGTTTTTCAAAAAAAATTTGATTTTAATAATCTTGCCAATGAGCCGCAACGCGAAATAATTAAAGCGATAAATCAATCCGGCAAACCCATAAACATTGACAAAATAATTGAACTGACTAAACTAAGCCCGCAAATTGCAAATCGGGAAATCGCCGCGCTTGTTATTCAGAACGCGATAAAAGAAAGCGGCGGAAATTATTTTATTTAATTTCAATCATAAATTTGTAAAAGTTTTTTGTTTTGAGTTATTCTGAATAAAAATTTGTAATTTCTAAATCTCGCGCTATAATTCATAACTCTTAATTCTTTGTTTATAGTTATTAATTCTATTCAATGAAACTCGTAATTGTAGAATCTCCGGCAAAAATAAAAACGATTTCCAAATATCTGCCTAAAGAATATGTTGTGCGCGCAAGCATCGGCCACATCAGAGATCTGCCCAAAAGCAACGCAAAGGCTATTGATATTGAAGCCGGTTTTGTGCCGCATTATGAAATTATTAAAGGAAAAGAAAAACTTCTTAATGAAATTAAAAATGAATCCAAAAAAGCGGGAGAAATAATTCTCGCCACCGACCCCGACCGCGAAGGAGAGGCTATCGCGTGGCACCTAATTCAAGCGCTTGGATTAAATAAAATTAAAACCGCCAGAATCGCGTTTAATGAAATTACGGAATCAGCCGTTAACGAAGCCATTAAACATCCGCGCGATATTGATATGGATTTGGTAAAAGCTCAGGAAGCGCGCCGCGTTTTGGATCGTTTGGTCGGGTATGACCTTTCCGGATTGATTTGGAAAAAAGTTCGCTATGGATTATCCGCCGGCCGCGTTCAATCTCCGGCTTTAAGAATAATAATGGAGCGCGAAAGAGAAATCCGGGCTTTTGCGCCGGAAAATTATTGGGTAATTACCGCAGAATTTAAAACTGAAAGCGGGGATAAAATTATTCTCATCTGCGATGAACAACCCAAAAATGAAGCCGAAATTAACCGCATTATTGAAATAGCCCGCCAACATTCGTGGAAAATCACGGATATAATTCAAACCGAAGTTAAACGTTCTGCTCGTCCGCCTTTTATCACCGCCACTCTTCAACAAGCCGCCAGCTCGCGACTCGGATTTGCGCCGTCGCGAACAATGTCCATCGCTCAAAAATTGTATGAACAAGGATTCATTACTTATATGAGAACCGACAGCGTCAATTTAAGTAAAGAAATTTTGCCTCAAATTTATAAAGAAATAGAAAAAAATTTTGGCAAAGAATATCTGTCGCCAAAAACATATTCATCAAAAAGCAAAAATGCGCAAGAAGCCCACGAAGCCATAAGACCGACTAATATCAGCAAGAAGAGTATTGGAACAGTTGAAGAACAAAATCGCCTCTACAAATTAATTTGGGAAAGAACTGTCGCTTCGCAAATGGCCGACGCGAAAATTTTAAGGACCAAAATTTCCGCAAACATAATAACTAATAACTCAATAACTAATAACGAAAACAGAATTCCGAATTTTTCCGCCAATGGAAGCGTAATGCTGTTCTCCGGATGGTTGGTTGTTGATACCGCCAGCCGTGGCGAAGATGTTGAATTGCCTGAGGTCGCCAAAAACGACCCGTTAAAACTTCTTGATATATCCGAAGAAAAAAAGCAGACCGAACCGCCGGCGCGTTATACCGAAGCCGGCCTGATTAAAGAATTGGAAAAAAGAGAAATCGGCCGTCCCAGTACTTATGCCGCTATCGTAAAAATTATTCAGGATCGCGGTTATGTCGTTAAAAAAGGAAAAACTCTGAACCCGACTGATACCGGCGAAGTTGTCAGTGATTTTTTGGAAAAAAATTTTGCCGGTTATATCAGCGATTCTTTCACCGCGGAAATGGAAAATGAGCTGGATGAAATCGCGGACGGAAAAAGAAAATATGAAAAAATGCTTTCTGATTTTTATCGTCTGTTCTCCAAAGCAATAAAAGACAAAGAAAAGTCCGTGGAAAAAATAACTAATCTTGGCGAAGCCGATAAGGAATTTAAATGTCCCGTTTGCGACGGACCGATGATTGTTAAATTGGCCCGCAACGGGAAATTTTTAAGCTGTAAAAAATTTCCCGATTGCCAAGGCGCGCGAAGAATAGACGGCTCCGTAATGGAAGCGGCTAAAACAACCGGAGAAACCTGCCCAAAATGCGAAATTGGAAAATTAATGGAGCGCGAAGGAAAATTCGGCAAGTTTATCGCCTGCTCTAATTATCCAAAATGTAAATTTATCAAAACAAGCCCCGAAGAAGAGGCAAAGAAAAAAACCGGTGTTGCCTGCCCGTCTTGCAAAAAAGGCGAAATTATTGAACGCCGCGGAAAATTCGGGTTGTTTTATTCTTGTTCCAATTACCCGGATTGTAAATTTATTATGAAATCCCGGCCAACCGGAAATATCTGTAAACTCTGCGGTTCTTTAATGATGCAAGGAACAAAAACAATACCCGAGCGTTGTAGTAATATCAAATGTTTTAATAATCGTCCCGATAAAAATAAGTAAACTTTTCTCTTATTATTATAAAATCAAACCAATAAAAACTCGCCGGTAATAAATGGCGAGTTTTAAAAATTTTCAGAGAAAAATTCAACTTTTTTAATGTCCATATTGCCCAATAATTCTTTTTGGAAAGGCCCGAGTTCCGCTTTGCCGATTATTTTTCCTCCTTTTAAAACTTTTGGCAGTCAATCTTTAATCTGCAGGCATCATATTTTCAAACGGCAGGTTATTGATGTTAAACCACGTTGGTTTTGTCATTTCTTCTGTTTCCTTTGGCTCACCAATCCAATTTCTGACTAAATAAATATGAACACGACAAATAAATTTTTCCCCGTCGCTTTTAGTATTATGAAAATCAATTACCGCAACTTTTTTTAAATCATCCAAAACCGCGATTATTCCTCCGGATTCTTCTTTTAATTCCCTGATTGCCGCTTCTTCAATTATTTCGCCGTCATTAATTCCTCCTCCGTAACCATTCCAGCATTCCCGCTCAATTTTTTTCTTTTTCAAAGCTAATAAAATTTGATTATTCTTAATTAAAAAGCAAAGTGTGGCATTAAGCAAAACTTTTTCCTTTTCCATAAATTTCTCCTTTTGTTAATGTTCTATATTGGTGTAATTATTTTTTATTTTAAGTTTACTCAATTTTTTAATAAAATAAAGCTATGAATAAACCCCGGGCCAAAACCCGGATTGAAAAACTTAAAACCGAAATTAATAAATATCGCCACGCGTATCATGTTTTGGATAAGTCGTTGATTTCCGACGCGGTATTGGATTCTTTAAAAAAAGAGCTTTTTGATCTGGAACAAAAATACCCTGAATTTATTACTGCCGATTCTCCCACTCAAAGAGTCGGCGGCAAGCCGCTGGCAAAATTTGAAAAAACGCGCCATGAAAAACCGATGCTTTCGTTTAACGATGCTTTCTCCGAACAGGATATGCGCGATTGGCTTAAAAGAAATACGAATTTTTTAAATAAATCAATTTCCAATTTTCAATCTTCAATTTTCAATTTTTATTGTGAATTAAAGATTGACGGACTCGCGATTGAGCTGGTTTATGAAAATGGGGTTTTTGTTCAGGGTTCCACGCGGGGAGACGGGATTATCGGCGAGGATATCACTCAAAATTTAAAAACTATTGACGCCATCCCGTTGCGGTTATTGCCCGCCGATGAAGTTGAAAAAAATCTCAAATCTCTCGGTCTCAATCCTAATCGTTATACTCTAAGCGCCGAACATTTAATAGTCCGCGGAGAAGTTTTTATAGGCCGCAAAGAATTTGAAAGAGTCAATAAAGAACAAAAACAAAAGAGTGAAAAGATTTTTGCCAACCCGCGTAATATGGCGGCTGGCTCAGTCCGCCAACTTAATCCAAAAATTACCTCCGGCAGAAAACTTGATTCTTTTCAATATTCAATCATAAACAATCTCGGGCAAAAAACTCACGAAGAAGAACATTTATTGCTCAAAGCTTTTGGTTTTAAAATAAATCCGCACAATAAACCCGTTCAATCATTGGAAGAGGTTTTTAAATTTAGAAATTATTGGGAAGAACACCGTCATAAATTGGATTATGAAACAGACGGGATAGTTGCGATTATAAATGACAATAATATTTTCAATAAATTAGGCGTGGTCGGAAAAGCTTCGCGCGGAGCAGTTGCTTACAAATTTTCGCCTAAAGAAGCCGCGACAATCGTTGAAAATATTAAAGTCCAGATCGGCCGCACAGGGACGCTTACCCCTGTGGCAATATTGAAGCCTGTCCAAGTCGGCGGGATTACCATTACTCACGCAACTCTTCATAACTATGATCAAATAAAACGGCTTGAATTAAAAATAGGAGACACGGTTATTGTTTCGCGCGCCGGCGATGTCATCCCGCAAATCACAACCGTAATAAAAGATTTAAGAACCGGAAAAGAAAAAGAATTTCAAATGCCCAAAATTTGCCCGGTTGACGGGTCAAAAATAATCAAAGAAAACGTTTATTATAAGTGTTCTAATTCTAATTGCGGCGCCAGAAATCTTGAAAATATAAAACACTTTGTTTCCCGCAAAGCGTTTGATATAAGAGGATTGGGAGAAAAAATAATTGAAAAATTTTTAGACGAAGGATTAATTTCCGATTCCGCAGATATTTTTGAACTTAAAGAGGGGGATATTGCGACGCTGGAACGATTCGGTAAAAAATCCGCTGAAAATATTGTTAGAGAAATTGAAACGCATAAAAAAATACCTTTGCCAAAATTTATTTATTCTCTGGGAATTCCGCATATCGGGGAAGAAACGGCTCATTTATTGGCAAAACAACTTCCAGTTTCCAGTTATCAATTTTCAATTAAAGATTTGACGCAAAAATATCAGAAACTAACGATTGAGGATTTGCAAAAAATACCGGATATCGGCCCCCAAGTTTCAAAAAGCATTTTTGACTGGTTTCACAAAAAAACCAATCTAAAATTTCTTAATAATTTAGAAGAAGCCGGTATCCAAATTGAAATCTCCGCCCTAAAAGCTAAAAATTTAAAACTAAAAGCCAAAACTTTTGTCCTGACCGGAACATTAGAGTCGTTTTCCCGCAACGAAGCTAAAGAAAAAATTCGCGCGCTTGGCGGAGAAATTTCCGAAACTGTTTCTAAAAAAACTGATTTTGTTGTCGTCGGTTCCGACCCCGGCTTAAAATTCAAGCAAGCTAAAAAATTAGGCGTGAAAATTCTCGAAGAAAAAGAATTTTTAAATTTAATTAAATTTTAATGCGGCGCAATGCACCATCCGTGTAAGTTAATATGTATTTAGATTTCCCTAAAAATTTAAAATAAAGTGCGGCGTGGCGCATTGTAATGCGCCAAAGAAATAATCATTATTACGACGCTGATATTGGTTTAATTGATTAGACTGCCCGAATTTATAATTGTTTTATTTATTATATTAAAATCGCGGTATTTTATCGCAATGTTTTTGTTTCTCTTTTTTTTAATCTTGCGATCTGCAATTTGCAATCTTGCAATTATTATTTACTATTTAGATAATGAATTCTGCCCAAAAACCCCAATTAAATAAGTTGCTGGAAATTATCAAAGTTAAGCAAAATCTCTCCGAAGACGATAAATTGTTAATAAAAAAAGCTTATGAATTTTCGGAAAAATCACATTCCGGGCAAAAACGGCTTTCCGGAGAATCATATTTTACACATCCTTTTCAGTCCGCGATTTCTTTGGCTAAATGGCATCTTGATGTTCCGACCATCGTTGCCGCCCTATTGCACGACATAGTTGAGGATACGCCCGCAACGCTTGAAGAAATAAAAAAACAATTCGGCGAAGAAATCGCTTTTTTAGTCAACGGCGTTACCAAGTTGGGAAAATTAAAATACAGAAAAATCAACGCCGATGAAAGCGAGAAAATAAAAAATTTGTCTGAAAATTTAAGAAAAATGATTTTAGCAATCAGCGAAGATTTGCGTGTTGTTTTTATAAAACTGGCCGATAGACTGCATAATATGAGAACTCTTTCCGCGATCCCCGTCGCCAAACAAAAAAGAATTGCTTTGGAAACTTCTGAAATTTACGCTCCTCTTGCTTATCGTCTCGGCATGCAAAATATGGCCGGTGAATTGGATGATTTGGCGTTTCCTTTCATTCACCCGCAGGAATATAGATGGCTTACTGAAAATATTAAAGAAAAATATGACCGTCGGGTTGCCTATCTTGAAAAAGTAAAGCCGGTTATTCTGGAAGAGTTGAAAAAAAACTCCATTATTCCCGTTGTTGTTGATTCGCGCGCGAAAAGAATTTCCAGTTTGTATAAAAAACTTTTTCGTTACAATATGAATCTTGACCAAATTTACGATTTGGTCGCTTTAAGAATAATCGTGAACACTATTGAGGAATGTTACGCCGTTTTGGGAATTATTCATTATCTTTGGCCTCCGGTTCCCGGAAGAATAAAAGATTATATCGCTCTTCCAAAACCAAACGGATACCGCAGTCTGCACACCTCCGTTTTTTGTATTGATAATAAAATAACTGAGTTTCAAATTCGCACAAAAACAATGCACGAAGAAGCTGAGTTTGGCATTGCGGCACACTGGGCGTATAATCAGGCAAAAGCGACCAAAGAATTTTTGGATAAGAAAGTTTCTTGCGCGGACAAAATAGAGCTTAAATGGGTGCAACAATTAAGAAATTGGCAACAGGAATTTACCGATTCCCAAGAATTTATTAAGTCGCTTAAGGTTGATTTTTTTAAAGACCGCGTCTTTGCCATCACTCCCAAGGGAGAGGTTATTGATCTTCCGGCCGGCTCCATCCCCGTTGATTTTGCCTATCAAATTCACACCCAAATCGGCGAGCAATGCGTCGGGGCGAAAGTCAACGGCAAAATTGTTCCGCTGGATTACCAAATCCAATCCGGAGACGTCATTGAAATTCTTACACAAAAAAATAAAAAATCTTCCGAGTCTTGGCTTAAATCCGTAAAAACCTCCTTCGCGCGAAGAAGAATTAAGGCGGCAATCAGAAAAGATTCTAAAATTTTAAGACCCCCTCAAACAGAACTGCGCGTGGTCGTTAATGACCGCGTCGGATTAATAAAAGACATCTCCGCCGCCATTTCGCGCTCTCATATCAACATCACAAACATCAACTTGATAAAAACTTCCGGTCTTCCGGTTATTAAAATTGCCTGCGATATCGGCGATAAAGAAAAAGCGGAAAAACTCCTTGTAAAAATAAAGAATATAAAAGGAGTAAGAGAGGTGAGTTATAAATTAATTAGCCTGTAATTTATCGGTTTTGATATTTTTAAATTTTAAAAAACACTTTTCTTAAATCTTTTCTTAAATTATTTTCTATTTCTTTTTCGGATAAACCGGCTGTTTTGTTTAATACAGTTATTGAAATATCCGCTTGTCCTGAAAAAAAATTTTCTTTTTTTATAAAATTATAAATAATTCTTTTAATCTTATTTCTTTGCGTCGCTTTGGCCGCAGTTTTTTTATTTATCACAAGTCCGAATCTGTTGTAATTTAAACCATTCGGATTTATTTTGATAATAAAAAAATCGGACCTTTGGAATAGGACCGTTTTTTTTGCTTTAATAAGTTTTAAAAAATCTTTAGTTGAAAGCTTGTATTTTTTAGAAATCATTTGCTAATTTGCTAAATTACCTAATTGCTAATTTACTAAACAGACAGTTTTTTCCTGCCTTTTTGTCTTCGTCTTTTTAAAATATTATTTCCCCCCGGAGTTCTGGATCTTTTTAAAAATCCGTGAGTTCGCGTTCTTTTTTTCTTTTTTGGCTGGTATGTTTGTGACATATAGGGGTATTGTATATAAATAATAGATTCTTGGCAAGAAAAGGGTTTGTTTTGTTTTTATCAGCTTTTGTTTGTTGGCTGTCAAACCAATATTTTTTATCCACACTTAATCCACATTATTCTTTGATTGACGCGGCTTAAAAAAAATACGAAAATGGCGCTAATGACTCCCGAACAATTATGGCAGGCGGTTTTAGTTGAATTAGAAATCCAAATAACGAAACCAAATTTTCTCACTTGGTTTAAGAACAGCCGTCTTTTGGATAAAACCCCCGAAGGGGAGGTTATTGTGGCTTTAGGAAATAATTTTGCGAAAGAGTGGGTTGAAAATAAATATCATAAGATTATTATAGAGACGATGCTTTCGCTGGACGATTCCATAAAAAGGGTGAGGTATACCGTTTTACAGCCCATTGTTGAAATAAAGTCTTCGCAAAAAGATGCCAAAAAAGATCCCCCCCAGCCCAGCTTTGATGAGTTTAAAGTTGACCCCGAAACAAATCTCCACCCAAAATATAATTTTAAGTCTTTTATTGTCGGGTCGTCTAATGAACTTGCTTTTGCCGCGGCATCGGCAATTATTAAAGACGTGGGGAAAAAATATAACCCTCTTTTTATCTACGGAGGAACAGGGCTCGGCAAAACCCACCTTCTTCAGTCAATCGGAAATGAAATAAAAAACTTTTATAAAGGAAGAGTTCGTGTTAGATATGTTCCTTCTGAAAAATTCGTCAATGATGTTGTTTCCGCAATCAGAAATAAAAGAATGGAGGACACAAAAGAAAAATACCGCAGTGTAGATGTGTTAATTATTGACGACATTCAGTTTGTTGCCGGCAAAGAAAGAAGCGAGGAAGAATTTTTTCATACCTTTAACGCGCTTTACGAAGACAACAAACAAATTATAATTTCATCCGATCGCCCCCCTCAGGCTACTCCTGTTTTGGAAGAGCGCCTTAAGTCGCGTTTCAGCGGCGGTATGATTGCCGATATCGGTTATCCCGATTATGAAATGCGTTTGGCAATTATAAAAACAAAATTACAAGAAAAGGGCTCTTATTTGCCGGATAATATTGCCGAATTTATTGCCAGTAAAATACAAAGAAGCGTCCGGGAATTAGAGGGTGTTTTAAACAAGGTGGTTTTTTGCCAGGAAGTTAAAAATATGCCTTTAAATATTGGTTTAGTTGAGGAAATTATAAATAAAACAGTTCGGCAATCATTTAAAAATATTACCCCTAACCAAATTATTCAGATTGTTGCCAATTTTTATGAAATTTCCGAAAAAGACCTTATAGATCATTCAAGAAGAAAAGAAGTTATTGAACCTCGCCAAATATCTATGTTTCTTTTAAAGGATTTACTTAATATGTCTTATTCGGATATCGGGTTTAAGTTGGGGAAAAGAGACCATACAACCGTAATACACGCCTGTGAAAAAATTTCCTTCAAACTTACCACTAATCAAGGTTTAGTGGATAAAATAATTCTTATTAAAGAAATTATTAATAATAAGTGATTATTTATTAACAGGTTTTAAAAATTAATAATTAAAAAATAGTTATATAAAATAATGATTTTATATAACTATCAACAATTTTACATTCCTCTATAACTACTACTATATTTATATATAATAGTAGGGTTAGTAGAATAATAATTATATGGAATTAATTTCATTAAAAAACAATTTAAAAGAAGGTTTAAATATATTGGGTAAAATTAATTCGGAAAATACTATTTTGCCGATTTTAAAAAATATCCTTATTAAAACAGCGGATAATAAAATAAAAATATCAGCCACCAATCTTGAATTGGCGATTACTAGTTATATTCCCTCAAAAATTATAAAAGACGGGCAAACCACAATTCCTTTAAATATATTTTCAATTATTATTAATAATCTCCAAAACGAAAGAATTAATATAGAGGAAAAAGATAATAATATAATTATTAAAACCGACAATTATCAAGCAAAAATTCAGGGAATTAAAAAAGAAGAATTTCCGATTATCCCAAAAATAGAAAATAATAAGGAATATATTGAAATAAAAGGAGAAACTTTAAAAGAAATTATATCTTCTGTTATAAATGCCGCCCAAATTAGCGGCTCAAAACCGGAATTGGGAGGAATTTTACTGGATTTTCAAATTAGTTTATTAAAACTGGCCGCCACCGACGGATTCCGCTTATCCGAAAAAACCATAGACGACAATAATTTTAAAACCAATATTGAAAAGAGATTTAAAACCATAATACCACTTAAAACATTACAGGAACTTACGCGGATTATTCCGGAAAACGAAGAGGAAAAAATACAAATTTTCTTTGATAGCAACCAGGTTATGTTTAAAACCGATAAATACGAGGTTATTTCCCGTGTTATAAACGGAGATTTTCCCGATTATCAGGCAATTATTCCAAATATAACCAATACGGAAATTGTTTTAAATAAAGAATATCTTGTAAACGCGCTTAAATTAACAGGTTCTTTTTCGGACAAACTTAATGAAATTAAAATAACAATCAAAGACGGGTTGAAAAATATAGAAATATTCTCATCTAATCCTGTTTTGGGCGAAAACCAATATCTTATTCCCGCCAAAATCAAAGGAGAACCGATAGAAATAATTTTCAACTGGAAGTTTCTTTTTGACGGAATTAAAAATATCAGCGGCGAAAATATTGTTATTGGGCTGAATGGAGACAATAAGCCGGCTATAATAAAACCGCTTAATAGTGGCGATCATTTTTATGTTCTAATGCCGATTAAAAACAATTAAAAATTATAATAACAAAAAATCAAAAAAGCCCCGTAAATAAAACTTTTTTGATTAATACAATTTATTCCCTAAAATTAGATGTCCAACACCTAAAAATTAAAACCTATCTTAATTGTCTCAACCAATTCTGCGCAGGATTTTCCCACAAATAAAATTGCGGGTCGTTTTGCGGGTTTTTGGGAACCGGTCCCAGCGGATCGTTTTTATCCACATAATATAAAATATCGTGTATTTGCCCGTTAATATTATATTGTCCATTCAACATTGGTTTTGTTTCGGAGGTGGGGTCTGGTTTGTTAAATGATTCCACCGGAAAATTATTCAGGGCCTCTTTTATAAAAGCGTTCCAAATCGGAACGGCGGCTAAAATACTTCCGGCGCTTTTTTGCATTGATTCTCTGTGATTATTTCCCGCCCAAACGCCAACAGCTAAATTCGGAGTGTACCCTATCGTCCACGCGTCTTTATAATCATCGGTTGTGCCGGTCTTTAAAGCCACCTCTCTGTCGGGAAAGACTGTCAGGTCAAAACTATTCTGAAACAGCGGCCTACGGGCTTCTGAGTCGGAAAGAATATCGTTTATAAGGCGAGGGTACTGCGGTTCAATAACCTGCGTTGCCCTGTCAAAATATTTTTCCATTTCATTGTTGTTTGAATCGCTGACGTTTAAAACCAGAACTTGTTCGTGTTTTATTCCGTCTTGCGCGAAAACTGAATAAGCTTCAACCATATCAATAAGCCGCACTTCTCCGCCTCCCAAAACCAGTGTCAATCCCAGCCTGTCCGGGTCGTTTAGTGTGGCTATCCCAAAGTCGTTTGCGGTTTGAATAGTGTCTTTTAGCCCGGCTAAATAAAGCGTTTTAACCGCCGTTACGTTTATTGATTGCGCCAGACTATTTCTTAAATTTATTGGACCCCTAAATATGTGGTCATAATTTTCGGGTTTATAACTACGCGCCGGATCGGTGGAAAATTCCGTCGGCGCATCAAAAAGAACAGTATCCGGAGAATATCCTTTTTTAAACGCGGTTACATAAACAAAAGGTTTTATTGACGAGCCCGGTTGCCTTAATCCCTGCGCCGCCACATTAAAATTTCCTTCGTTTGCGATATTAAAATAATCGGCTGAACCAACCAATGCCAGCACTTGCCCTGTTTTGGGGTCCTGCGCGACCAGCGCCGCATTTTCCCCCTTATATAATTCCGTGTTTTTCACAGCCCCTTCGCTGACCGCTTTCTCGGCAATTTGCTGAAGATTCCAATCAAGAGTTGTAATCACTCTCAATCCTCCGCGGTTCACCATATCCTCGCCATACTTGTTTAAAAGATAATCTTTTACCATTAAAACGAAGTGCGGCGCCTTGATATTGCCGATATTTTTTTCCAAAAAACGGGGCATCGCCCCTTGGCTTCTCTCTTTTTCTTCCTGATCTATGTATCCTAAATCATACATTTTTCCCAGAACAAAATTTTTTCTTTGCTCTAGCTCGTTTATGTGGGCGCCCCACGGAGAATAATAAGAGGGTAATTGCAACATTGCGGCCAGCGTGGCGGATTCGTTCAGGGTTAATTCTTTGGCTGGTTTTCCGAAATAAGTCTGGCTCGCGGCTTCAATCCCGTTGGCTCCGGCGCCGTACGGAATTTGATTAAAATAAAGTTCCAGTATTTTGTCTTTTGAATAATATTTTTCAATCCAATAAGCAAGCATCGCCTCCTTAATTTTGCGCGCGTACGTTTTTTCGGGGCTTAAAAAAGCGTTTTTAGCCAATTGCTGAGTCAAGGTAGATCCACCCTGACTTTTTTCGCCACTGAAAAGATTTATAAAAAAAGCTCGCATAATTCCTTTCCAATCCAGCGCCGAATGCTCATAAAAACCCTGGTCTTCTATAACGAGTGTCGCTTGTTTGGTCGGTTCCGGGATGTCGCTAAAAGGAATAACCGTTCTCTTCCCCTGTTCGTTTATTTCATAAAGAAGAATTTTCCTGGTGCGGTCGTAAATTTTTGTTGACTGAATCATTTGCCAATTTTCCGATTGTTGGGGGTTGGGCAAATTTCGCGCCAGTTCGGATATTTTATAAAGTCCAAAAATTCCCAATCCCATTAATAAAAAGAAAATTATTACACCGATTTTTATCAGAGTCGGCGCGTTTTTCTTGCGAAATATTTTTTTCATAACTTGTTGAATTATAACAGGTTTAAATTTTTTTTTGCATAATTTTTTTGGTTAGCGCGCTAAATGTAACCAATATAAAATCCCGTTTAAGCGGGATTTTATATTGGTTACATCAACTCCTCGTCTTCATCCAATAAATCTTTTCTTAAAAAATTGTCTTGTGAAAATTCCTCCCCTTCTTTTCCAAATAAATCTTCTTTTTCATCCAAATTAATTTCGTCGTCTGAAAAAAATTCTTCTCGTTTGTTATAACTCATTTTTTAATAGCGTATTAAAACGCAAAACGGCGACCTTTGAAACGAAATTTCCGAATATCCCATTAAGGTTATTTAGGTAATTTAATAAAATATAGAAAATTATTTGCGAAAGTCAACTCTCCAGCAATAATGCTTTAAAGTTTTTCAGCAAAAGCTGAAAAATAAATTAAAAACAAAGTATATGCAAAAAATTGAAATATTATCCAAGCCCGAAATTTAATCACCGCAGGGAAATTGGACAATGACGATAAAATTATAAATTTATTTCAACATCGTAAAATATTTAATAAACTTTTTCGGAAATTGTAATTTTCGCTTTTTTACTTGAAAATTTTAATTAATTCCCAAATTTAAAATAAATTTACTGAAATTTGTTCAGTTAAAACGATATTGCCGGGCAATTTTGATTTTTTAAAAATTTTAATTAAGATGCAGATAAGTTATGTCCAAATTTGTCCACTTACACACTCATTCTCATTACTCGCTTCTTGATGGATTGGCAAAAATAGACGACCTTATAGAGCGCGCCAGAGAACTTGGCATGGAAGCCCTGGCTTTAACCGACCACGGCAATCTTTACGGGGCGGTGGAGTTTTGTAAAAAAGCGAAAAAAGCAGGGATAAAACCAATTTTAGGACTTGAAGCATATGTCGCTTTGGAAAGCCGGTTTGATAAGCGCCTTATGAAAACATCCAACAGCCAGAAAGAAAACTATCACCACATCACCTTATTGGTTGAAAACGAAAAAGGCTGGAAAAATCTTATAAAACTCTCGTCAAAATCTCATCTTGAAGGATTTTATTATAAACCGAGAGTTGATAAGGAAATTTTAAGGGAATACAGCGAGGGCATTATCGCGCTCTCGGGTTGTCTTGGCGGAGAAATTTCTCAGCTTATAATTTCCAACCAAATAGAAAAAGCGGAAAAAGTTACAAAAGAATTTATTGATATTTTCGGCCGGGGCAATTTTTTTATTGAAGTATGGCGTCATCCGCACATTGAAGAAGCCAAAAAAGCCGTAAAAGGACTTATTGAAATAGGAAAAAAATTTAACATTCCCTTTGTTGCCACTCAGGATATCCATTACGCTCGTCAAGAAGACGGGCAATATCAGGATATTCTTCTTGCCGTTCAAACCGGAAATAAAATTACCGACGAAAACCGCCTTACGATGAAAGAGGGAAATTTTTCCATGCGTTCCGGAGAAGAGATGGCGGAATTTTTTAAAGATTTGCCCGAAGCGATAGAAAATACGGTAAAAATCGCCGAAAGAATAAATTTTGATCTGGTTTTGGGGGAAACTCAATTGCCTAAATTTACTGTTTCCGAAACAGAAACGGAATTTTCTTATTTGGAAAAAATTGTGAAAGAAAGACTTCCGCTCAGATTTCCAGAAATTTATTCGCCATCTTTTACTTCTTTTACCAAAGACGAAGATTATGCGGTTGCTAAAGAAATTCAAGATAGGTTGGATTTTGAAATGAGTGTTATTAAAAAAACAGGTTTCGCAGACTACTTTTTAATTGTTCAAGACTTTGTGGTATGGGCCAAGACTCACGGTATTATTGTCGGTCCCGGCAGAGGTTCGGCCGCGGGCAGTTTAGTTTCTTATATCTTGGGGATAACCGATGTTGACCCCATAAAATATGAACTGCTTTTTGAAAGATTTCTTAATCCCGAACGTATTCAAATGCCCGATATTGACATTGATTTTACGGACAAAAGACGTGACGAGGTTCTTGGTTACATAAAAGAAAAATACGGCGAAGACCATGTTGCCCAAATAATTACATTTGGAACTATGGCCGCGCGCGCCGCCGTTCGGGACGCGGGCCGCGCGCTCGGACTGGCTTACGGATTTTGCGACCAAATCGCGAAACTGATTCCTCCGCACCTAAATCTTAATGAATCGCTGAAAAATGTTGAAGAATTGAAACAGCTGTATAATTCTAATTCTGACGCGAAAAAATTGATTGACGCCGCCGGAAAACTTGAAGGAGTTTGCAGACACGCCTCGGTGCACGCTTGCGGAGTTGTGATTACTCCCAGACCTCTTGTTGATTTTTTACCCCTTCAGCATGCTCCCCAGGATGAAAATGCGATTATCACCCAATTTGAAATGCATAGCGTTGAAGATCTCGGCTTGCTTAAAATGGATTTTTTGGGGCTTAAAAATCTTACCATTATTGAAGAAACCCTAAAGCTGATTAAAGAAATAAAAGGGATTGAAATAAAAATTTCGGAAATTCCGATGGACGACCAAAAAACTTTGGAACTTTTTCAAAAAGGAGACACAACCGGAGTTTTTCAATTTGAATCGGCCGGAATGAGAAAATATCTAAAAGATTTAAAACCGACGGAATTTGAAGATGTTGTTGTCATGGTTGCTTTGTATCGTCCGGGGTCAATGGCGCTTGCCCCTTCTTATATAAACAGAAAATACGGGGAGGAAGAAGTTAGATATATTCATCCCAAATTGGAGCCGATTATGAAAAAAACTTACGGAATCGGAATTTATCAGGAGCAAATGATGAGAATCGCGCGCGACCTTGCCGGCTTTACGATGGCCGAAGCGGATACTTTAAGAAAAGCCATCGGAAAGAAAATCAAAAAACTTATGGACGCGCAACAAGAAAAAATCATTAGCGGGATGATTAAAAACGGAATTGACGCGAAAACAGCGAGTAAAATATGGGATTTATTTCCTCCTTTTGCCGAGTATGGGTTTAACAGAAGCCATAGTGTTTGCTATGCCTTAATTGGATATCAAACCGCTTACCTTAAAGCCCATCATCCTATTGAGTTTATGACGGCTCTTTTTAACGCGGACAGCGGAGATGTTGAGCGCGCCTCTTTTTTAATCAGTGAAGCGAAAAAAATGGGAATTCAAATTCTTCCCCCGGACATCAATAAAAGTTTTGTCTCATTTATGCCTGAAGGACAAAATATCCGTTTCGGTTTGCACGCCGTAAAAAATGTTGGTGAAAATATTGTTGTGAATATTATTGAAGAAAGATTAAAAGGCGGTCCATTTGAAGGTTTGGAAAATTTTTTGGACCGCATAAGACATAAAGATTTAAATAAAAAATCTTTGGAAAGCATGATTAAGGCCGGTGTTTTTGATTCGTTTAATATTGAGCGCGGAAAACTTTTGGCTAATATGGATGAAATTTTAAAATACAGCCAGAATATTAAAAAGAATCAGCAATCCAATCAGGATAATTTATTCGGCGCAAGTTTTTCAGTTTCCAATTTAAATTTAATTGATTCCGCGCCGGCGACCAAAAAAGAAAAACTTACGTGGGAAAAAGAATTGTTGGGACTTTATATTTCCGACCATCCGCTGAACGGCTATACGCACACTTTAACCGCAAATAAGGTTAAGCCCATTAAAAATCTTTTACAGATTGAAAATACGGGGAACGGAAATAAATATAACGGAACAAATCACCGTGTTGCCGGAATTATTATGGGAATTAAAAAAATTGTGACCAAAGCGGGGAAACCGATGCTTTTTGCCAAACTTCAGGATTTTAGCGATGAAATAGAGGTCGTCGTTTTTACGGACGTTTTGTCAAAGAACCCCGATTTTTGGACAGAAAACAATCTCCTGATAGTTGAAGGGCGTCTTTCTTGGAATGGCGACAGCGCCGAGCCGAAACTTATTTGCCAAGGAACGATTGAGTTGGTATAAATAATTCAGAATTTTAAATTTTGAATAGAAGGAAGGAGGTGATTTAATTGCCGGGAGCGGATCCGTCTTTAGTTTTGAAAGACTCCAAGAAGCATCAGGGGAAATGGGTTGCAACATGGATTCCATGCGGCAAGGCGGTTGCTTTAAGGGGACGCGCTTTTGCCGACAATTACAGCGAATTAAGGCAAAAGATTAAAAATATCGGCTTTGACCCCAGAGATTTTTTTATGTTTTTTGTTCCGGTTTTATTGCCGGAATTAAAAGTCGTAAAAGATACCAAGAGTTGTTCTATATTGCCTTGCAGTAGCGGTTATTTTGCGGGATAGCCGTGCCTCTTGACAAGTTACAGATAATTTCTATACTTACAAAATCAGTAAGAAATCTATGGAGGGGTTATGAAAAGGAAAAGAAAACTTTCGTTTTCAGTGAAAACATTTATATTTTATTAACAAAATCGGCAACGTTCCGGGACGGCTAAGGGGGTAGCGCAGCGCAGGGGGCGGTTCTTTTTTAAAGAACCGCCCTGTTTTATTTGAAATTAAACCGATATTCCTATAAATTAATCTTATGGCAAACAATAAAAACAATCCAAAAATTGAAAAAATCAGACACTCGCTTTCCCATCTTTTGGCAATGGCAGTTTTGGAAAAATATCCAAACACGAAACTCGGCATCGGGCCGGTTATTGAAAACGGTTTTTATTACGATTTTGATTTTAAAAATAACCAACCGAACGCAAACGATTTTTTAAAACTTGAAGCAAAAATCAAAGACCTTATCAAACAAAATTTGAAATTTAAAAAAGAGAACATTAATTACGCCGAAGCTAAAAAAACTTTTATCAAACAACCATATAAACTTGAACTTATTGAAGAACTTAAAAAATCAAAAAAGCCAATCTCAAATTACAAAACTCTTTTGTCTGCAAAACCAATTAACCAATTAACCAACAACCAATTTACCGACTTATGCGCCGGTCCTCACATAATTTCCACAAATGAAATCAATCCCGAAGCTTTTAAATTAATCAGAACCGCCGGCGCTTACTGGAAGGGGTCGGAAAAAAATCCGATGCTTACCCGGATTTATGGCGTGGCTTTTGAAACCAAAAAAGAATTGGAAGATTATTTAAAATGGCGGGAAGAAATTGAAAAAAGAGACCATCGTGTTTTGGGAGAAAAAATGAATCTTTTTATGACTGACGAAAAAATCGGCAAAGGACTTCCACTGTGGCTTCCCAAAGGCTGTTTAATAAGACATTTATTGGAAGAATATATTTATGAGCTGGAACAGGAAAACGGATACCAGCATGTTTTGACCCCTGTTTTGGCCAAGGAAGATTTATATAAAACCTCCGGCCATTTGGCGCATTATTGCGATGATATGTATTCTCCCATTGAAATTGAAGGCGAAAAATTTTATTTGAGGCCGATGAATTGTCCGCATCACCATTCTGTTTTTAAACATAAAATCCGAAGCCACAAAGAGCTTCCCTTGAGAATTGCGGAATTCGGAATGGTATTTCGGTTTGAAAGATCGGGAGTTTTAAGCGGAATGATTCGCGCGAGAGGATTTACTCAAAATGACGCGCATATTTATATTACTCCGGAAAAACTTGAAGAAGAAATCGTAAAAGTTTTAAAAATTCACAAAAAAGTTTTTGAAGATTTTAATATCAAGGATTATTGGTTCAGGCTTTCTCTTCCCGATTTTAAAAACAAGCAAAAATTTGGCGATGTAAAAAATAAAAAAATGTGGAGTGACGGCTCGGCTGTTCTGAAAAAAGTTTTGAATAAAATGAAATTTGATTACGTTGAAGGAATCGGCGAAGCGACTTTTTACGGTCCGAAAATAGATATTCAGATTAAAAACATCCACGGCAAAGAAGACACCATTGCAACCGTTCAGGTGGATTATTATTCCGCCGGAAAATTTAATTTAAATTACATTGATAAAGACGGAAAAGAAAAGCCGGTTGTCATAATTCACCGCGCCATTCTCGGGTCATTTGAAAGATTTTTTGCGTTTCTTTTGGAAAAAACCGCCGGCGAACTTCCTTTATGGCTCGCTCCGGTCCAAGCAGTTATTTTAAATGTCGGTCTTAATCACAAAAAATATGCCGAAAAAATTTTAAAAGAATTGCGGGAAAATAAAATCCGCACAGAAATAAAATCGGAAGATTCTCTCGGGAAAAGAATACGCGAATCCAAAATCCAAAAAATCCCTTATATTTTAGTTGCCGGCGATAAAGAAATTCAAAACAAGACGGTGAATATTGATAATTATAAAAGAGGACAGGAAGGCGAAATGAAAATTAACGGACTGATCCGGCAGATTAAAACCGAAATAAAAAATAAAAAATAAAAAAAGCTCTTATTTGCGTTATTTGGTTAGATTCGCATATTAGCGAATACTCCTATGAAAAATATTGAAGTTGAAATCAGAAACTTCGTTTCTGAAAAACAATATAATAACCTGTTAAAATTTTTTTAAAAAACGTCACATTTATAAAAGACGATTATCAGGAAACTTTTTATCTTCACAGTGATTCCGCGAAAAAAATTTTTCCTGAACTTGTCGAACGGAACGCAGATCAGGATTTGAGAATCCAGAAAAATAATTCTTTTTCCAAAATATGGCTTAAATCCGGGAAAATGCACGATGAAGTCCGAGAGGAAATTGAAATAAAATTCAATAAAAATGATTTTGAAAATCTTGAAAAACTTTTTTCAAAACTGAATTACAAAACCAAAATAAAATGGTTCAGAAAAAGAAAACAATTTGACCGGGATGGAATCAAAGTTTGTCTGGATTACACAAAAGGATACGGACATATAATTGAATTTGAAAAAATATCCGCCGAAAAACAAAAAGAAAAAATTCTTAATCTTCTTAAAAATAAACTCGTCGAACTGAAAATAAATCTTACTCCCAAAAAAGAATTTGAAAAAAAATTTGCCCACTATCAAAAAAATTGGAAAAAGCTGGCTATTTGACAAATAAATAATCAAGTGTTAATTTAAGCAACTCAGAACTTTAAATTTTAAATATGGAGGTTGTTGATGAAAAGGGAAGAATTAATCAGGGATATGGCCGCGCACGCCGCTAAAAATAAAGTGGATATAGTGATAATGGGCACAGAGAGAGCAAAAAAGTTTATAGGCAAAGATAACCAAAAAGCACTGGAAATGCTGGAAATAGCGATTATTGAAGCGAAAAAAATAAAAAAACTCAACGAAGACATTCTTCTGTTTGTAAAAGAGTTTAACAATTTGGAAACAAACGAGATAAATATCCATACTTTTATTAAGGAAGAAATAAAAAAATTCCAAATAACTTATCCGGAGGAAATTAAATTTCTATTTAACGGCGGGCCAAAAAACATTATTTTAAAAGCGAATAAATTTCTTCTCGCGCTTGCGCTGGATACTATACTGGAAAACGCCGTTGAAGCCTCCGCGTCGGCAATTAATTTCAGTGTTTGGCAAGAATCGGAGGAGGTATTTATCAAAATTTCAAATAATGGAGAATTAATTCCCGAAGATATGATTCATAAGATATTCCAGCCTTTAAGAACCACAAAAACAAAAGGCACAGGGCTGGGACTTTTTATGGTGGAATGGGTTGTTGAGAAACACAAAGGAAACATAGAAGTTAAAAGCGGAATTTCTTATTCAAAAAAAGAACAGTTAAATTCAATTGAATTTATAATCCGCTTTCCAAAAAAATTCGCGCCATAAAACATAAAACACGCAACAATCCCCGCTCCGGCGGGGTTTCTTTTTATCTCGCTTATGTTTTATAATTTACTGATATGGAAAAACTTTTGCTGGAATTTTCACAAACGCACCATGTTTTAATATACGGACTTATTTTTTTAGGGATGTTTATAGAGGGGGAGATAATACTTATTTTCTCGGGAATTTTAATTAAAAGCGGCGGCATAGATTTTTTTGACACTCTTTTTATTTCTGTTTTTGCTGTAATTTTACACGACGTTGTTTATTGGTCTTTGGGTAAACGTCTTTCAAAAGCCAAAAAAAGAAAATTTTGGTTTCTGGATTTGGATAAAATTGAAATGTTGTTTAAAAAAATTAAAGAACGCGAAGGGTTGTATATTTTTACTTCAAAATTTGCGTGGAATATGAATAGATTCGTCTTGCTTTCCAGCGGATATTATCGGACGAAATTTAAAAAACTGATTTCTTACAGTATCCCGGCTGCTTTTATTTGGACGACAACTTTTTTGTCTCTCGGATATTTTTTCGCGGAAAAAACAGCTTTGTTTAAAAAAGATATTAGATTGGCGGCGCTTTTTATCACCGTCACCTTATTGACCATAATGTTTGCCGAACATATAATCCAGAAAATTATCAAAAAAGAATCTAAGATAAACGACGATACAAATATCTAAATCGGGCGCTTAGCTCAGTGGCAGAGCACCTCGTTTACACCGAGGGGGTCATAGGTTCAAATCCTATAGCGCCCACCAAACAGGATTTTGCAAATTTTTCTTATCCACTTTAAAAAAGGTTTTATTTGTGTTACTTTTAAAACAGTAAATTAAGTAAATTTGATTTTAAAGGAGGTGTGAAATGCCATTGAAAAAAGCGGAAGATGGAGGACAGGAATGTCCTTTAGGGAAGTTTAGGTTGAAATTTACAGATAGTTATCCGCAAATTTGTGAAGCGGTTGATATCTGCGCTAAGGGTTGTAAATTATTTAAACCCACAACGGAAACGATTATTGATATAGATAAAATGTGCCGTTGTCCGGCAAATGCTTCTAAACAAGATTATGATAAGGCGTTATCACACATTCTTAAAGTAAAAAATCATTTTTCCAACTCCGCTCTTGCAGACAGTATTATACGATGTATGAATGCCAACGGAATTATTTAAACGGCTTGTTTCCGATAAAGGACGCAAGCCGTTAACCATCTATTTTAAAAAGTTTCTATTCAGAGCGTTGACATTATTCTCAGTATTTTGCTACTCTTTAAAAGTCCTGAAACAGGATTTTTTATTTAAATTAATAATCAAATGCCCACAATAAGACAATTAATAAAAAAAGAAAGAAAAACTTCCGCAAAAAAATCAAAAGCTCCGGCTATGGGATTTTATTTCAACACCATTCATAACAAGCCGGTGCATTCAACATCGCCTTTTAAAAGAGGCGTTTGCTTAAAGGTTTTTACCACCACTCCTAAAAAACCGAATTCGGCTTTAAGGAAAGTTGCCAGAGTAAGATTAACCAACGGCACCGAAGTAACCGCTTATATTCCCGGCATTGGGCACAATCTTCAGGAACACTCTGTTGTGATGCTTCGGGGGGGGCGCGTAAAAGACCTTCCGGGTGTCAGATACCATATAATAAGAGGAATTTTAGACACATCGGGAGTTGATAAAATGAATCAGCAAAGAAGTAAATACGGTTCCAAGAAAAAGAAAAAGTAACAAAATTACGCAATCCCATTTATGGCATCTATGGTGAGTAAATTACAATTGAAGAAGTAACTGAGTAATTAGGCAATTAATCGTAATATGAGAAAAAAAAGAAAATATAAAAAAACGCATAGTCCCGACATAAAATACACTTCTGTTGTTATTGGCAGGTTTATTAATTATTTAATGAAAAACGGCAAAAAAACTGTTGCCGAAAAAAATCTTTACAAAGCTTTTGATAAAATTGAAAAAGAAATAAAGATAAATCCGGTGGAAGTTTTTGAAAAAGCTCTTGAAAACACCTTCCCGCTTTTGGAAGTTGTTTCCAAAAGAGTCGGGGGCGCCAATTATCAAGTTCCTCGCGAAGTGAGAGCCGAAAGAAAATTTTTTCTTGGCTGCAATTGGATTATAGACGCCGCAAGAGCTAAAAAAGGCAAACCTATGGCGGATAAATTAGCCGAAGAACTGATACTTGCCTATAAAAACGAAGGATCAGCTGTTAAGAAAAAACAGAATGTTCACAAAATCGCCGAAGCCAACCGCGCTTTTGCGCATTTTGCAAGATAATTACGAGATACTAATATACGAATGCGTGCGAATAATACCAATGGCTACGAATAAAGTCTTAATTGTTTTTTTAGTTAGATTAGCATTCATTTGTATCATTAGCATAAATTAGTATATTAGCATCATATTTTATTAGTATATGAGACAATACCCAATAGAAAAATACCGAGACATCGGGATTATAGCTCACATAGACGCCGGAAAAACCACAGTTTCCGAGCGCGTTCTTTTTTACACCGGAATTTCTCATAGAATCGGCGAAGTCCATGAAGGAGAAGCTATTATGGACTGGATGGAACAGGAGCGAGAAAGAGGTATCACCATCACCTCCGCCGCAACCACTTGTTTTTGGACTCCCATTCGCTTAACGCACAAGGCAAACGACGCCGAAAAACAGGAAATCAGAAAAAATTACGAGCACAGAATTAACATTATTGACACTCCGGGACACGTTGATTTTACCGTTGAGGTTGAAAGGTCTTTAAGAGTTTTGGACGGTGCGGTGGTTGTTTTTGACGGCGTTTCCGGCGTGGAGCCGCAATCGGAAACAGTTTGGCACCAAGCGGACAAATATAAAGTTCCCCGAATGTGTTTTATAAATAAACTTGACAGAATGGGTGCCAGTTTTGATTTTTCATTTAATTCAATTATAGAAAGATTATCTCCCAATGCCGTTGCAATCCAAACCCCAATCGGCTTAGAAGCTAATTTTGAGGGGATTATTGATTTGATTGAAATGAAAGCGTTTTATTTTGAAGGAGAGCATGGCGAAAAAATAATTGAAAAAGAAATCTCGCCAGAACTTAAAGCGAAAGCTGAAAAAAAGAGAGCCGAACTGGTTGAAAAAGTCGTTGAACAAGACGAATCTCTTATGGAAAAATATCTCGGAGGCGAAGAAATTTCCGTTGACGAAATCAGAAACGTCATAAGAAAAGCCACTATTGCGAATACTTTAATTCCGGTTCTTTGCGGCTCGGCTTTGAAAAATAAAGGCGTACAGTTTATGTTGGACGCAGTACTGGATTATCTTCCTTCGCCGGCCGATATTGATGAATTAAAACCGATAAAAGGAATTAATCCAAAAAACGAAGAAGAAATTATCAGAAAACCGGTGGACAGCGAACCGCTTGCGGGATTAGTGTTTAAAATCGCCACCGATCCGTTTGTTGGAAGTCTTACTTATTTTCGTGTTTATAGTGGCATTCTTAAAAAGGGAACTTATGTTTTAAATTCAGTCAAAGGCGACCAGGAAAGAATCGGACGAATTGTCCGAATGCACTCCAATAAGCGTGAAGAAGTTGAAGAAATGTACACCGGAGATTTGGGCGCGATTGTTGGACTCAAAAATACCACAACCGGAGACACTTTGTGCGATCCCGAAAAACCGATTGTTTTGGAAAAAATTACTTTTCCTGAACCGGTTATTTCCGTGCGAATTGAGCCAAAAACAAAAGCTGACCAGGAGAAAATGGGCATTGCCATGAGAAGATTAGCCGAAGAAGACCCCACTTTCAGAATTTCAAGCGATTACGAAACCGGAGAAACTATTATTGCTGGTATGGGCGAACTGCACTTGGAAATTTTAATTGACCGCATGAAGCGGGAGTTTAATGTTGAAGCGAATACCGGCCGCCCGCAAGTCGCTTATAAAGAAACTATTAAAAGCGAAGCCGATGCCGAAGGAAAATATATCAGGCAATCGGGAGGACGCGGACAGTACGGGCATACCAAACTTAAAGTCAGAAGTTTGGAGCGCGGCAAAGGTTTTGTTTTTATCAATCAGATAAAAGGAGGAATTATTCCCCAAGAATTTATTCCCGCTGTTGAAAAAGGCGTAAAAGAATCGTTGGATAAAGGTGTTGTCGCGGGCTTTCCTATGACTGATGTTGAGGTTGCTTTATACGACGGGTCGTTCCATGAAGTTGATTCATCTGAAATAGCCTTCAAAATCGCCGCCGGAATGGCTTTTCAAGAAGCCGCCAAAAAAGCTAAGCCGATTATTTTAGAGCCGATTATGAAAGTTCAGATTATTACTCCTATGGATTTTCTCGGCGATGTTACGGGCGATTTGAATTCCAAGAGAGGAAAAATAGAAGCTTTAAACGACCGGGCGAATGTTAAAGTTATTGATTCCAAAGTTCCTTTGTCGGAAATGTTTGGATATGCCACCAATCTTCGCTCTATGACTCAAGGACGGGGAGGTTTTACTATGGAATTCAGTCATTATGAAGAAGTTCCCAATAATATCACCCAGCAGATTATTGAAGGAAAGAAACAATAATAATAGCCGAAATCTAAGCAATCCGCGATTGACGAACCGGTATTTTTAATTTAACATTCAACAATCATAATTTGCAATTTTATTTTAATGGACTACACAATTGACGCCACAAATAAAAATCTTGGAAGATTAGCCTCGGAAATCGCCGTCATTCTTCAGGGCAAAAAAAACCTCGATTATGAGCCAAGATTGGCGGGAAACGATAAAGTGATTATTAAAAACGTTAATAAGTTGACTTTTAGCGGCAAAAAAGAATCCGATAAAGTTTATTTCCATCACACCGGTTACATGGGACATCTTAAAGAAGAAACTCTCAAAGAAGTAGTTGCTAAAAAAGGGAAAGAAGAAGTTTTAAGAAGAGCGGTAATCAATATGTTGCCTAAAAACAAACTTAGAATTAACAGAATTAAAAGATTGATTATTGAAAAATAAATTTATGGACGACACCCCGATAAAAGAAAATATTGCCGAAGAAACCAAAAAAAGCGCGATTGTCAGAAAAGACAAATATTTTGAAGCGGTTGGCAGAAGAAAAAGCGCGAGCGCAAGAGTGCGCCTTTTTACGAAAAATAAAGCGATTACCGTCAACGGAAAATCGCTTAACGATTATTTCACTATCGCGCGTTTTCAAAAAGAAGCGGTTAGCCCGCTGGAAAAAATGAAAATTGCCGACAAACTTGGCGCGATTATAAAAGTAAGCGGAGGCGGGATAATGGCGCAGTCGGAAGCGATAAAATTGGGAATAGCCCGAGCGCTGATTAAATTCAATCCTATTTTCAGAAAAAGATTAAGGAGATTGGGGCTTCTCACAAGAGATCCTCGAGCTGTTGAAAGAAAAAAACCCGGTCTCAAAAAAGCAAGAAGAGCGCCTCAATGGAGAAAAAGATAAAATAAAATCGCTCCATTACAATGGAGCGATTTACAGAGCGACCTAATCAATTAAACCGCTCTTCACACACTTATCACGGTTCACTAAAACATTTCACAATTGTGAAATGTTTTAGTGAACGGACATTAAAATACAAGCATTAATTTGAAATTAGTAATGGAATTTGTTAATTTGTTCATAAATTAAGCGCCTGTAGCTCAGCCGGTTAGAGCATCGAGCTTATACCTCGAGGGTCCTTGGTTCGAGTCCAAGCAGGCGCACTATAAAGTTATTAGTTGTTTAGTTATTGGTTATTATTTTGGTTGATTAGCAACTGATTTTAAGCGGTATAGTTATCAAAATTAAAGAGATAAAATAAATTGGCGGTTTTAAAAAAATTATTCGTATCTCAACGTTTCCATTGGGGATTTTTTGGCGGCTTGGCGGGCGGGATAAAGTCCGAATATGAGGCCGACTGAAGAAGCGACAAAAAGTCCCAAAAGCGCGGCGAAAAACGGAAAAGAAAAACCCCAATCAAGACCGAGTCCTTTAGACAAAATAATTGAGGCGATAAAAGAAAAAACAGCGCCTAATCCTATCCCGATAACTCCGCCGACGGAAGTTAAAATAACGGCTTCAAGAAGAAATTGCCTTAAAACATCTTTTTCGGTCGCGCCAATCGCTTTTCTCAAACCGATTTCTCTTGTTCTTTCAGTTACGGAAACAAGCATAATATTCATAATTCCGATTCCGCCCACAATAAGAGAAATAGCCGCAACGGCAACCAGAAACATTGTTAAAATATCAGTGACAGTGCTTATTCTATTGGCCAAATCCTGCTGAGTTTGCAAATAAAAATCGTCTTTTAAGGGATCGGAAATATCATGACTGGCGCGGAGCGTGGCGGTGATATCCTCGGCCATACGAGGCATATTATTTTCGGAATCAGCTTCAACAACAATTTCATGATAATGTTTTATGCCGAAAATATATTGTTGCGCGGTTGAATAAGGAACAATAGCGACTTCGTCAAAATTCATAAACGAAACTTGTCTTTTTTTCGGCAAAACGCCGACAACTTTAAAACTGCGATTCTTTATTTTGATTTTTTCGCCGACGGTGTTTGAGTTGCCGAATAATTCGTCTTTTACTTTTGAACCAATTACAACCACGTCAGATTTATTTTTAATATCTTCGGGAGTGATAAACTCTCCATCGGAAGGATAAATATCAAACATAGGAGCCAGCCATTCCGAAGCTCCGAAGATAGTTAATTTATAAGTGTCTCCTTTATAAGTGCCGGTTTCCGACCCGTAAACCAACGGCATAATAGTTTCAAGATTAGGAACATTAATTTTTTTCTTAAGCTCTTCAACATCTTTTTCTTTAAGGGAGTCCATAAACATTTGGGCAAAATCGGTCGGGCCTTTTGGCTGGCGGCCCGGATGAATAGCAATGGTTTTAGAGCCCATAACCTGAATTTGTCCTAGAATAAGATTTTGAGCTCCTTGCCCAAGGGACATAATCAAAATAATGGCCGTAATACCTATGACAATCCCCAAGATTGTCAAAGCCGATCTTGACCTGTTTGTTTGAAGTCCATTGTATGCGGTTTTAAGCGTGTACTTGAATAACATAAATTAAGAATTAAGAATTAAGAATATAAACTATTAATTATTAGTAATAAAAAATTATTACTTTTCAAAATGATTTTTGCGGTTTTTAACCACCGTGTCACTTTCAATCATCCCGTCTTTTATGCGGATAATTCTTCGGGCGTGTTCCGCGACATTGGTTTCGTGAGTGATTAAAATAATTGTATGTCCGTGGTCGTTTAATTGGTTAAGCACTCCCATAATTATTTGACCTGATTTGGAATCAAGATTTCCAGTCGGTTCGTCGGCGAAAATAACTTGCAAATTATTAACCAGCGCGCGAGCAATAGCAACTCTTTGCTGTTCGCCGCCGGAAAGCTGAAACGGTTCGTGGTCTATGCGGTGCGATAGTCCGACTTGCTGAATTGCTTCACGCGTCAAGGGGTCCCAAGTTGATTCTTCCCGGCTTGAGTATAAAAGAGGCAGTTTTACATTTTCCAAAACAGATGTGCGCCGGAGAAGATTGAAAGCTTGAAAAACAAAACCCATTTTTTTATTTCTGATATGAGCAATTTCTTCTGGAGAATAGTCGTCTATGGTTTTACCGTCAAATTTATAAGTACCATTAATGTGTTTATCAAGAAATCCGAGTATTTGCAGCAAAGTTGATTTACCCGATCCCGAAGGACCCATAATAGCCACAAATTCTCCCTCGTTAATTTCAAAAGAAACTCCGCGGAGCGCCTGAGTGTCAACGCCTTCTTTAAAATAAGTTTTTTTTAAGTTGGAAACCTCAATTAACATAAAAACAGATTAAAAATTACAAAGTTAAAATTTGTAAAATTCAATTTTATTTAATAATAATTCGGTCTCCTTCATTTATTCCTTGCGTTATTTCGGCGTTGCCGTCAGAACCTTGAAGACCAACCTTTATAAAAACTTCTTTTATAGTGCCGTCGTTGTTCAATATTTTTACCGATTTATTACCATCGGGATCCGATATAATCGCGCGTCGCGGAATGATTAAAACGTTATCCTTTTTATCCGTAAGAATATCCGTATTGGCGGTCATCCCGGATTTAATACGGCTGTCGTTTTTAATAAATATCAAAGTGGTTTTGTATGTGGCAACTCCTTCCACCATAGTTTCAGCAGGGTCTATTTTAGTAACTTTAGCGTCAAATACAATATCATTTCCATAGGCGTCTAAAGTAACTTTTGTGGTGTCAAAAATTTTTATTTTGGCGATATCAGCTTCCGGAATGTCCGCCTCTATTTCAAAATTAGAATTGGAAATCATAGAAATAGCGGTTTCCGTTAAAGAAGAAATTTCACCCTGTTCAATATTTTTTTTGGTAACGATTCCGTTAAAAGGCACTTTTAAAATTGTCTTTTCTAATTGGGCTTGATAATTGACTAAATTAGCTTGGACTTGTTTTACCTCCGCTTCTTGAGCGGCAATTTGTTCGGGAGTGGAGCCGGCTATTTTTAAATCAAGAGTATTTTTATATTTGCTGACCGTGAACTTTTGAGAAGAAATTGACGAATCTTGGTTTGAGATGTTGGTATAAGCGGCGCTGACATTTGTTCGGGCGGTGTTGACGTTTGCTTTATAAGTATCAAGAGTTGCGGAAGATAAACTAATCGCATTTAAAACGGCGTCAGACAATCTATTTAAAAAGTCTCTTATTACGATTAAATGCTGTTTTGACAATTTTATTTCCTGGTCGTAAGCGTCGTTAGTATTTTTTAATAATTGTAATTCTGATTTCCAATCATTTAACGCGTCTCGAGCCAATACTCTTTTCCATTCAGCATCGGTTTGAGCCTGTAAATCGTTGGAACTAAATGTCAAAGAAGGGTTTGTGGTTTCATCGTTTAAAAACAAGCTATCAATTTGTTTTCTTACGGCATCATCAGCTTTAGCGTAAGAGTCGTTTAAAATGTTTGAGATATTGCCGTAATAATTATCAAGATCTTGCTGGGCTTTTGAAAGTTCCGCTTGAGCGATTTGGATATCTTCAGAGCGCGACTTTTTTTTAATTCATCCAGTTTTGCTTGCGCGCTGTCTATCGCCGCTTGAGCTTGGTTTATTTGAGTGACAATGTCGTTGTTGCTAATAACCGCCAAAGTTTGGCCCGCGGAAACTCTGCTCCCGATATCGGCGTAAATATGGGAAATTTTTCCTGTTTTTTCAAAAGTTAAATTAACGCTTTCAGCGGGCTTGACTTTCCCGGTAACGCTTACTTCTTGGGTAACCATTCCCCTTTTAACTGCCACATAGTTTGTATCGGGAGATTTTTGTTTGCTGAATATAAAAAATCCGGCGATTAAAACAACGATAACGAAAATAGCAATGATTAAATTGCGGAAAGTTTTTAATTTTAGCCAAAATGTTTTCATTTTATTTTATGACGTTAATTTATAGCTGAGACTTTACTTATTATATTCAAAAAATAATTTTAAATAAATATCTAACTTGAATAAAGTATTCTAAAATAAATCATAAAAATTTTAATTTCAGTTTGACCCGCTAATTATATTTTCTTATTCTTATCCTATTAATTATTAAATCACCAAACCATGTCAGGGCATTCAAAATGGTCTCAAATAAAACATAAAAAAGCGGTTACGGATAAAAAAAAGGGCAGCTTTTTAGTAAATTACTTAAGCTTATTACTGTTGCGGCAAAAAGCGAGCCGAATCCGCAATTCAATCCGGCTTTAAGATCAGCGGTTGATAAAGCAAAAGAAAATCAGGTTCCGCAGGATAATATTGAAAGAGCGATTAAAAAAGCTTCGGAATCGGCGGAAAATTTGGAAGAATTTACGATGGAAGCTTATGGACCGGAGGGTTTGGCTATAATAATAGAGGCTATAACCGATAACAGGAATAGAACCGTGAGTGAGGTGAAAAAGATTTTAAAAGATTGCGGCGCGAAGTGGGCTGACCCGGGGAGCGTGATATGGGCTTTTGAAAAGAAAGAAGGCAAATGGGAACCTAAATTCAGACAGCTGATTTCCGAAGCGGGGAAGGAGCAGTTAAAAAGACTTTTAGAATTCTTAGATGATTATGATGATGTGCAGAACATGGTGGCGAATGTGAAATTGTGATTAGGTAATTGAGTAATTGGTAATTAGAAAGTCCAAATTTTCCTCTGCTTGTGGAGGAAGAGATTTAAAGTGATATATCTAGGTATATCACTTGTAAATTATACTATGACGATTGTGGAATATTTAAGTAAATTAACAGAAAATATAATTTTGGATTTTTGTATCAGAGGGATAGAATAAAAGTATGAAAATTTTGGGGATTGACCCGGGTTCAACTCGGGCGGGGTACGGAGTAATAGAAACAAACGGAAGGGATATCACGCTTTTAAATTGCGGGTTGTTAAAAGTAACCGCAAAAGATAAACAAAAAAAACTGGTTGACTTGGGGAATTCTTATTTGAAATTGTTAAAAAAAGAAAAACCGGATTTGGTGGCGCTTGAAAAACTTTTTTTCGTGAAAAATATAAAAACGGGATTGGAAGTGGCGGAAGCGAGGGGAGTAATAAATTTAATTACGGCTCAAAATAAGATAAAAACGATTGAATTCGCGCCGTCGGAAGTGAAGTTAAATGTCGCGGGATACGGGTCGGCGGATAAAAAAGCGATTGAAAAAATGGTTTGCATAATTTTAAACAGAAAAGATATAAAAGGTCCCGACGATGTGTTTGACGCGATCGCAATCGCGATTGCCGCGTCCAACCACAGCAAAAATTGGAATAAAATTTTTTAAACAAATCAGTTGACAAGAATTATTTTTCCCATATACTTACTTGCAAGAAAAGTCGCCGGTTGAGCGACTCTTTTATTAAATATAACCAACGACTAATCCCGCTTTCTTCGGGGCAGGCAACCAACAACTAAAAAAGTTGCAAACGGTGAATTGTGGGTTGCAGTTAATTAAATGCTTGACTTAAAATCATTAAATTGGGCGGTTAAACAGATTGCGGAGGAAAAGGGGCTTCAGGAAGACCAAGTTTTGGGCGCCGTGGAATCCGCGATTGCGGCCGCTTATAAAAAAGAATATTGCAAAAAAGGAGAGATCGTGCATGCGAAACTTGATTCAAAATCAGGTTCTTTAAAGTTTTGGAAAACAAAAACTGTTGTGAATGAAAACAGCGTAAGAATCGCCGAGGAGGAAGAAACCGAAAACTCGCAACCTACAGCCGACTTCGCTTTTTTCGGAGCGGGCAATAAAGAAAAGAGAGAAGAAGGATTAAGTGAAGAGGAAAAATTACCGAGGTACAATCCCGACAGGCATATATTAATAGGAGAAGCGAAAGAGATTGATCCAAAAGCGGAGTTGGGCGACGAACTGTCATTCGCGTTGGAAGAACATCAAGATTTCGGAAGAATCGCGGCGCAGACCGCCAAGCAGGTTATTTTGCAAAAAATCAGAGAAGCCGAAAGGGATTCAATTAAAAAAGAATATACAGGGAAAGAAGGGGAAATTGTGAGCGGAATCGTGCAAAGGGTTGAGAGGGGGAATGTTTTTATTGATTTGGGACGCGCGATGGGAATAGTTTTTTTTAACGAAACCATTCCGGGGGAAAGATATAAGATCGGCGAGAGATTGCGTTTTTTTGTCGTGGCTGTTCAGGAAGAAGAAGGGAAAAAACCCGGAATAATTTTATCAAGATCTCATCCGAAATTTGTGAGCAAACTTTTTGAATTAGAGGTTCCGGAAATCGCCGAAGGATTGGTGGAAATAAAAGCGATTACAAGAGAAGCGGGCAACAGAACCAAAATCGCTGTTTTTACCAAAGAAGAAGGAATTGACCCGATTGGCGCTTGCGTGGGGCAAAGAGGAACAAGAGTTATGGCGGTGAATAATGAATTGGGAAATGAAAAAATTGACATTATTGAGTGGCATGAAGACCCCGCAAAATTTATTGCGGCGGCACTTTCTCCCGCGAAAGTTCAGGGAGTGGAGATTATGCCGAGACGTGAAGCGAAAGTAATTGTCGCAGAGGACCAATTAAGTTTAGCCATAGGAAAAGACGGACAGAACGCCCGGCTGGCGGCGAGACTTACCGGCTGGAAAATAGATATTCGTTCCGGTTCCAGACCTGATGAGGTGCAATTTAACACCGAATCAGTTGAGGATGGGGGAGATGGAACGACAAGCGACGAGGGCGGCGAATAATAAACAAAATAAAAATTGTACAATTAATTCATCATAAATAAATATATGAACATCTATTATTTCACAATCATTCCTTCATTAATTGCCGTTATTTACAGCGTTTTTATAATTTTTTGGCTTAAAAAACAGCCGGAAGGAGACGATAAAATGAAAGAAATTTCCGGCGCCATAAGAGACGGCGCAAAAGCGTATTTAAACAGGCAATATAAAACAGTTGCTGTAATCGCGGCGGCGCTGGCGATTTTAATAGGCATGTTTTTAGGCTGGATATTTTCTTTGGGATTTTTAATTGGCGCTGTTATTTCGGCTCTGACGGGGTATATCGGAATGAATGTTTCAATTCGTTCTAACACGCGCACGGCCGAGTCGGCGAAAAAAGGCTTGGCTCCGGCGCTTTCTCTGGCATTCAGGGCCGGGGCGGTAACGGGGTTTTTAGTGGTTGCGTTGGCGCTTTTGGCCGTGAGCGGTTTTTATTTTTTAACTAATAACATAAAAGTTTTAATTAGTTTGGGTTTTGGCGCGAGTTTGATTTCCATATTCGCCCGTCTTGGCGGAGGGATATATACGAAGGCCGCCGATGTCGGAGCCGACCTGGTAGGCAAGGTAGAAGCGGGAATTCCGGAAGACGACCCGAGAAATCCGGCCGTTATCGCCGATAATGTCGGAGATAATGTCGGGGATTGCGCGGGAATGGCCGCGGATCTTTTTGAAACATACGCCGTTACTTTGATAGCCGCGATTTTAATCGGTGTTTCAATAATCGGGCAAGTTGGGATTGATTTTCCTTTGGCTTTGGCGGGAGTTGCCATACTGGCTTCTGTTTTGGGAAGTTTTTTTGTGCGTTTAGGAGGAAAAAATCCCGATATTATGAACGCGCTTTATAAGGGAATATTTGCGTCGCTTATCGCTTCTGTTGTTTTATTTTATCCTTTAACGAAATATTATTTCGGGGAAAATTATTTAAATTATTATTTAAGCGCGATAGTCGGATTGGCGGTGGCGGCGTTGATGGTTGTAATAACCGATTATTACACCGCGAAAAAATTCAGACCGGTGAAATCAATCGCCAGCGCTTCGCAGTCGGGGCATGCCACAAATATAATTATCGGATTGTCGGTGGGAATGGAAGCGACGTTTATTCCCATAATAGTGATAAGCGCGGGAGTGTTGATAAGTTTTTGGCTGGCGGGTATTTTCGGCGTGGCAATCGCGGTTTTGGCGATGCTTTCCGCCACGGGAATGATAGTGGCGGTGGATTCTTTCGGGCCGATTACGGATAATGCTGGCGGGATTGCCGAAATGAGCGAACAGCCGAAAGAAACGCGCCAAGTAACGGATGCGTTGGACGCTGTTGGAAACACGACCAAAGCGATAACAAAAGGATATGCCATCGCGTCTGCCGGGCTTGCGGCGCTGGTTTTGTTCGCGAGTTATTCGGAAGAAGCGTCTAATTTTTTGAGCGGACTTACTTTTGATTTGAGAGATTCGTATGTGATTGCCGGATTGTTTTTGGGAGCGGGAATTCCTTATTTATTTGCGTCGCTTGGGCTTAAGTCGGTTGGAAGAGCCGCGGGAGCGGTTGTGAGCGAAGTAAGAAGGCAATTCAAGGAAATTCCGGGAATTATGGAAAGAAAAGCAAAACCGGATTACAAGGCGGCGGTTGATATTGTTACAAAAGCCGCGTTAAAAGAAATGATTATTCCGTCGCTAATTCCGATTATTTCCGTTTTAGCTGTGGGGTTTATATTGGGAGCAAAAGCTTTGGGAGGATTTTTAATCGGCTCAATTATTTCCGGAATGTTTGTCGCGATATCAATGACTTCCGGCGGAGGCGCTTGGGATAATGCGAAAAAATATATTGAAAACGGAAATTATGGAGGAAAAGGATCCGAAGCGCACAAGGCGGCGGTTACCGGAGACACTGTCGGAGACCCTTATAAAGATACCGCAGGGCCGGCGATCAATCCCCTAATTAAAGTCATAAACATCGTCGCTCTTTTAATTGTAAAATTTTTAAGATAAACTGCGAATAATATATCCGTTTGTTTATCAGCCGACACTTAATTTAAAATATTACTATGGAACTAATACCGATGGTTATAGAAAAATCTCAACACGGAGAGAGAGCATATGATATTTACTCAAGATTACTAAAAGAAAGAATAATTTTTTTGGGCGGGCCGATAAACGACGCAGTGGCAAATTCAATAATTGCCCAGCTTTTATTTTTGGCGCACGAAGACCCGCAAAGAGACATTATATTATATATTAATTCTCCCGGAGGGGTCGTTTCCGCCGCTTTGGCGATTTACGACACAATGCAACACATTAAGTCAGATGTCTCAACGATTTGCATTGGCACGGCGGCTTCAGCCGCGGCGGTTATTTTGGCGGCGGGCGAAAAAGGAAAAAGATTTTCGCTTCCGAATGCCGAGATATTACTTCATCAAGTAATGGGCGGAGCGGAAGGACAAGCTGTTGACGTTGAAATAGCGGCGAAACAAATCATTAAAATAAAGGAAAAAATAAACCAGATATTGGCGAAAAACACCGGTCAATCAATATCAAAAATTTCAAATGATACAGACAGAGATTTCTGGCTTTCATCTCAGGAAGCGAAAGAGTACGGGATTATTGACGAAATAATCAAGGGGAAAAACGGCCGCTAATCATCACGGGTTGTTAAATAATTCAGCTATAAAAATCTCCGCTTTGCGGAGATTTTTATAGCTGAATGCCATTATTATTGCATACACTTTTTACCACTATGAAATATATGTATTAAAATTTTAAAAAGCTATTTTGCTCTGTGGTTATATTTGTGTTAAAATTTCTTTAATCAAAGTAATATTACCGGATGAAAACCGCATTTTTTGAAATTGAAAAATGGGAAGAAGATTATCTAAAATCTAAAATCTCAAACCTCAAATCCGAGTTAAATTTGGTTTTCAGCGAAGAAAAATTAAACAAAGATAACTTATCGAAGGACAAAGATTTTGACGCAATCTCTGTTTTTGTGGGGTCAAAAATTGACAAAGAAGTCATAAACGCTTTTCCGAATTTGAAACTGATTACAACTCGCTCAACCGGTTTTGACCATATTGATTTGAATTACGCGAATGAAAAAGGAATAAAAACGGGGTATGTTCCGGGATATGGCGATAACACGGTGGCGGAATTCGCTTTCGGACTAATCCTTAATTTATCAAGAAAAATTTTTGACAGCTATGACCGGATTAAGGAAACCGGAAAATTTTCCTGCGAAGGATTGCGCGGATTTGATTTAAAAGGAAAAACTATCGGCGTTGCGGGGACGGGGAGAATCGGACGGCACGCGATAAAAATCGCGAAAGGGTTTGATATGAATGTAATCGCGTTTGACGCCGCGCCGAATGAAAATTTGACGAAAGAACTCGGATTCAAATATGTTTCTTTTGAAGAACTGCTTGGCCAGTCCGATGTTATAACCCTGCATTTGCCGTATTTGCCGTCAACACATTATTTGATAAATAAGGAAAATACAGGGAAAATTAAAAAGGGAGCGATTCTTATCAATACTTCCAGAGGACCTATAATTGAAACCGAAGCTTTGGTTAGAGCGTTAAGTGAAGGAATTTTGGGAGGAGCGGGTCTGGATGTGCTGGAAGAAGAAAGAATAATTCAAGATGAAAAAGCGATAATTTTGTACGGGCATCCGGAAGAGCATAATTTAAAAACTGTTTTAGAAAACCACATTTTAATAGATATGCCGAATGTCATTATTACTCCGCATAACGCTTTTAACACAACAGAGGCTTTGCAGAGAATTTTGGACGCGGATATTGATAATATAGAGTTGTACATAAAAAAGGGAGAAGTTGTAAACCCAATAAAATTACTTTAAAATTTTTAAGCAAAAGCCGAAAAATCGGCAATGACGATCGGTAGTAACGATAAAATTATAAATTTA
>JASEIG010000003.1 GCA_030017615.1 Patescibacteria group bacterium | reverse complement strand
CTTAATTTTAAATAGTTAAAAATAGATTAGAAACAAAAACTCCCCTTTTGGGGAGTTTTTGCAATTTTTATTTCATTTTTATCTCAATGTCCACTCCTGAGGGAAGATTAAGATTGCTTAAAGATTCAATAATTTTTTGACTCGGATTCATTATGTCTATCATACGGTTATGAACTCTCATCTCAAATTGCTCTCGCGCGTTCTTATGAACAAACGTGGAACGATTAACGGTATAGCGCTTAAATTCCGTCGGCAAAGGAACGGGCCCGACAATTTCGGCGCCATTCCTAATCGCAGTTTCAATAATTTGCTTAATGGAACTGTCAATCAATTTATGGTCATATGACCTGACTCTTAAACGCAGTTTTGATTGTTCTTCTTCTTTCTTTTTAGCCATAAATTCTAAATGATAAAAATGACAAGGTGCGTCCTATTTTCGCTAATTTGAATTAATCGGCATATCCGCGATTATTTTTGAATCTTTACGACAACTCCGGCGCCGACAGTTTTGCCTCCTTCGCGGATGGCAAATCTTTGTTTTTCTTCCAGCGCGACCGGCGCTATCAGCTTAATGTTTAAATTAACAGTATCGCCGGGCATAACCATCTCCATTCCCGACGGAAGCTCAACTTCTCCGGTAACATCGGTGGTTCTGATGTAAAATTGCGGCTTATATCCCTTAAAGAAAGGAGTGTGTCTTCCGCCTTCTTCTTTGGTTAAAATATAAACTTCAGCTTCAAAATCGGTGTGCGGAGTGACCGACCCCGATTTGGCCAAAACTTGTCCTCTTTCAACGTCTTCTTTTTTAAGTCCTCTTAAAAGAACCCCCACATTGTCGCCAGCGCGACCCTCATCCAATAATTTATTAAACATTTCAATGCCGGTAACCGTAGTTTTCATAGGCGGTTTTAAGCCGATAATTTCAATTTCTTCATTTACCTTGACAATTCCTCTTTCAATGCGGCCAGTAACAACAGTGCCGCGTCCTTCAATTGAAAAAATGTCTTCCACGGGCATTAAAAAGGGTTTATCGGTTTCTCTTGAGGGTTCCGGTATAAATTCATCTAAAGCTTTAATAAGGTCTAAAATCGGCTTAGCGGCTTCCTCGTCCGCTGATTTCGCCTCTAAAGCTTTTAGGGCCGAACCTTTAATAATCGGAGTTTCATCTCCGGGGAATTTATGTTTCTTTAATAATTCCCTTACTTCAGCCTCAACCAAATCAATAAGTTCAGGGTCGTTGACCATATCAACTTTATTAAGGAAAACGATTATATTCGGCACGCCTACCTGCTTTGCCAAAAGAATGTGTTCTCGCGTCTGGGGCATCGGCCCGTCAGTGGCGGAAACAACCAATATAGCTCCGTCCATTTGGGCGGCGCCGGTAATCATATTTTTAATGTAATCGGCGTGTCCGGGAGCGTCAACGTGAGCATAATGCCTTTTTTCCGACTCATATTCCGAGTGGTGAAGCGCGATGGTAATGCCTCGGGCTTTTTCTTCGGGCGCGTTGTCTATTTGGTCAACTTTTTCTTCTTTTTTAATTAGGCCTTTTAAAAAAAGAATGTGGGTAATGGCCGCGGTTAAAGTGGTTTTCCCATGATCAACGTGTCCAATAGTCCCGACATTTACGTGCGGCTTGCTTCGTTCAAATTTTTCTTTTTCTGCCATAGTTATTAAATAATTGCCAGATTGCTAATTGAAAGATTCAAAGATTAATTTTTCTGTTTAATCTCGTTTAATTTTTCAATCTTGCAATCTCCCAATCTTGCAATTCAATTTATTCTCGACTTTTGTATATTATATTTTTATTATTGTTTCGTCAAATCGACTCATAGCCTACAGCCTGCGACCTGCGATTTGCGACGAAAATAATGTTTTTGTTGTTAGTTGTTAGTTGTCGGTTGTTGGTTAATTTATACGAATTCCACTGTCGCCATTTTGCTCGCGTCTCTTTTTCTTACCGCAGTTTCTTTAATAACTCTCAGGTATCCTCCTCTTTTTTCCATATATTTTTGAGCTATTTCGTAGTAGAGCTTTTCCGCCGATTTTTTAGGCAATCTTGCGATAAGAAGCCGCAGGCTCGCCAAATTTTGTTTTTTTGCCAAAGTTATTAATTTTTCAGCTTTAACTTTTAATTCTTTCGCTTTCGCTTCGGTAGTG
Organism: Patescibacteria group bacterium; assembly: GCA_030017615.1. Classification (GTDB taxonomy): domain Bacteria; phylum Patescibacteriota; class Minisyncoccia; order UBA6257; family UBA9933; genus JASEIG01. The sequence continues at coordinate 58,612 of JASEIG010000003.1, read as the reverse complement.
GTGATTTTGCCCTCTAAAATTAAATTATGAGCCAAACCTTTTAAAAGAGATTTTCTTTGTCCCGCTTTTCTATGAAATTTTCTTCCTTTTTTAAGATGTCTCATTTTTTATGAAGTATATAACGCACAGCACGGAACATAAGAGTTCTTATGCTTCAGATTTTATGTTCCGGGTTTTATGATTTTTTGGCGGTTTTCTTTTTCTTCGGTTTTTCCGCAAAAATTTTTAAAGTTTCTGTTCCGTCAACTTCAACTGCGGAAATTTTTTCAAAATGGTCTTTTAAAATATTCGCCGATTTATGCAAAGCTTTTGACGGGCTGATTGTTTTATCGGTCGCAATAAAAAGTTTAAGTTTATTGAAATCTGTTTTTTCGCCGACACGCATATTTTCAATAGTGAAATTAACATTGGTAACCGGAGTGAAAATCGCGTCAATCGCAATAACTCCTATGGGAAGTTTTTCAAATTTCCTAACTTCAGCCGGAACAAACCCAAGCCCCTTTTCAACGGTAATTTCCATTTTTAATTCCGTCTTTTTATCAGTAATGGTCGCGATATGAGCTTCCGGGTTCACTATTTCAATCTGCGAATTGGTTTTAATGTCAGCCGCAGAAACTTCTTTTTCTCCTTTGACGTTTAAAGTTAAAATTTGCGGCTCGTCGGCATAAAACTTAAACCTGATTTTTTTCAAATTCAAAGTGATTTCAATTATATCTTCCAAAACTCCGCTGATGGTGGAAAATTCATGTTTGGTATTATTAATTTTAACTTGAGTAATGGCGGCGCCCGGCAAAGACGATAAAAGAGCGCGCCGCAACGCATTCCCGACAGTCAATCCGTAACCGGTAAAAAGTCCTTCTATTTCAAAAACGCCTTCATTTTCGGTTTCAGATATTTTTTTAATTTTTACTGTTTCGCTTAATTTTGCGTATTCCATAAAATTGACTTATAACTTACAGCTTACGACTTACAACGAAGAATTACTTTGTCGTTAGTTGTTGGTTATTTTGAATAAAAATCAACGACTAAGTTAATATCAAAAGGAATTTCAACATCATGCGGCAGAGATTTTACTTTACCTTCAAGCGTTTCGGCGTCAACCGACAGCCATAAAGGCGTTTCATGTTTCTTGATATTACTTAAAAAATTTTTAAAAATCAAGTTATTCAGCGATTTTTGTTTTATTTTAATAATATCTCCGACTTTTACCTGATAAGAAGGAATGTTAATTTTTTTGCCATTTACCAAAATATGCCCGTGATTCACAAATTGTTTTGCCATTATTCTTGACGGAGCAAACCCCAATCTAAAAATCACGTTATCCAATCTTCTTTCTAAAATATTGATAATCGCGTCGGTAACCGCTTCATGTTTTTTGGCGGCCGACATAAAAACTTTTCTCATCTGAGCCTCTCGCAAACCATAAGTAATTCTGATTTTTTGCTTCTCTAAAAGCTGTTGGCCGTATTCGGAAAGCGCGCCTCGTCTTGATTTTCCATGCATACCGGGTCTATAAGGACGCCGTGTCATGGCACATTTTGGGGAACTGCAACGCTCCGCTTTAAGTCCAAGTTTTATTCCCAATGATCTTTCTTTTTTTTCTTTTGCGCCAAGCATTTGTCTTATAGCTTATAACTTATAACTTGCAGCTCACTCTTGAGTTACAGGTTATGGGTTACAAGTTTTATGATTTTATATTCTTCTCGCCTTCGGGGGTTTGGGTCCGTTATGCGGAATCGGAGTCATATCTTTTAATGACACAATATTAAACCCCTGATTGGCAAGCGACCTGATTGCCGAATCCCTGCCGGAACCGACTCCTTTTACGATAACTTCTACATTAGCCAAGCCGATTTTCTTTAATTTTTCAGCAATCGCCGCGACAGCTTTGGAAGCGGCAAAAGGAGTGGCTTTTTTGGGGCCGGAGAATCCCAATCCTCCGGCGGTAACCCAAGCCAAAACATCTCCGTTTTTATTAGTAGCGGTGATAATGGTATTGTTGTAAGTGGCGTTTATAAAAATTTTTCCGTTTTCAATTTTTTTAGACGCGCTTACTTTTATAGACGCCTCGGCTATATTTTTTTCAAGATTACTGCTTTCCTTGATTACCTCTGCGTCAGTTTTTTGTATAATTTTCTTTTTTCCCATAGCATTCGCGAATATACGAATTTTTATTTAATAACGCGAATTCGTATATTTGTGTATTTGCGTTTGATTTGTGTGTTGGTGATTACTTTAATTCAACTTTTCTCTTTCCGCTGACAGCGGTTTTTCTGACGTTTCCTCGTATGGTTCTGGAATTGGTTTTGGTTCTCTGACCCCTGACGGGAAGTCTTTTTATATGTCTAACGCCTCGGTATGTTTGGATATCTTTCAATCTGCTTATATTTGTTTTAATAACCTGTCTTAATTCGCCTTCAACTTTGTAATTTTTTCCGATGAGGTCGGTAATTTTTTTAACTTCATCGGGAGTTAAATTTTTAACTCTTTTAGCTGAATCAATTTGAGCTGATTTCACAATTTTTTTGGCGGAAGTCGGCCCAATGCCAAAAACATAGGTCAAAGCCGTTTCCACTCTTTTATTATCCGGGATGTTGATTCCTATTAGTCGCATTTTCTTGTAGTTTGTAGCTTGTAGCTTGTAGCTCATTTTTGAGTTACAAGCTATGGGTTACAAGTTCTATTATCTATCCCTGTCTCTGTTTATGCTTCGGGCTTTTTTTGCAAATAATAAAAATGCGTCCTTTTCTTCTGACACTTTTGCAATTTTTACATATTTTTTTGACAGATGCTCGCACTTTCAATTTTTTTACAGCTTGTAATTTGTAGCTTGTAGCTTGCTTTGAGTTACAGGTTATGGGTTACAAGTTTATAATCTTCGGGTGATTCTGCCTCTTTTACCGTCCGGACTAAGTTCAAGAAGCACATTATCGCCGGGCATTATTTTAATATAATGCATTCTCATTTTACCCGATAAATACGCCAAAATCTCTTCTCCGCTTTCAAGTTTAACGCGAAAGGTGGTCGCCGGTAACGATTCCGTAACCATACCTTTGAACAGTTGCTTGAATTCTTTTGGCGACATATTTAAAAATTCCCCAACGGGATTATTACATGGTAAATTAGAAAATTTTAATCGTCAAGTGTTTACTCGTCCATTCTTGATGATTTTAGTCCAGAGAAATTTTTATCCGCTTCGCGTCATCGGGAACTTCGGAAACCCAGAATGGCCAAAAAGAAATGTTTGCTTTTTCAATATTGGAAAAAGAAAAGATAAGCGATTTTAAGTCGGTTTCCGATTTACCCGCTATTTTCGTTTTGAAATCGTCAATATTAAACGGCTTCCAAAAAGTTCCTTTAAAATTCACCGGTAAAGTCATAATTTTTGTTTTTGGGTCGGTTTGAATCGCGCCGTATTCAATTGTGTATTCTTTGTCTTTTAATTCAAAATCTTGCCCAATAGCTTGTTGTCCTAAAGCATTCATTAAGCTGACAAGTTGGGATTCTTTAAATGCCTGCGCCGTTCCTTCCGCTTCAATAAACACGGAAAAATTGCCGTTTTCATCGGTGTTTTTATTGACGATTTCCTTTAAAATTTTAAACTGCTTCCCGCTGTCAATAATTTTGAACTCGTTCTCGGGAATCTGCGAATAAATAAAAGAATTTACAATGTCTTTAATCTGCGATTCGGCGTTTTGTTTGGCTTTATCAATATCGTCGTCGGTCGGATAAGCAAGCTCTCCGTTTGTTCCTCCCGTCATCGGCGTTTTTGATTCGCCGTAGAATTTTTCAAACTTGTCCGAGCCGATAAATCCGGGAATCGTGAATTTTTTCACCGCGGGGATATTGTAAGCTGAGCCCGGTTTTTCCGCGATAATATTTGCTTCCACCGAAGACGGGGTTAATTTTCCGTTTCCGTTTTTAGCGCCCGGAGCGACGGTTTTTTCTTTCAGTTTGAAAATCTTTCCGTCCGGAGCCTGAAATCTGGTTCCGGCAACAAGCGTCTGCGGATTTGTCCCGTAGTTATTATAAATAATTATCGCGCCGTCCGCATATTTATCGCCGTATTTTTTCCCCGTCGCGGGGAAAGGAATAACGGCGTTTCTTTTTTCATAAAAAACAGCGGCGGGAATTTGTCTGGTAAGCGAATCAATGTCGGCGATTTTCGGATTTATCACGATGGAGTTGCCGTATTCCCAATTGCTTTTTTTGGAAACGATTTTTATGTCCGCGCGCGGGAGAATGTTAACCGCCAAATATCCCAAAGAGCCAAAAAGAATAGCTGCCAATCCGATAAATATCGTTAAATTTAATTTGGATTTGGATTTTTGGCGCAATTCTGAATGGCGGTGGTCGCGAGCGCGATGCAAGCGCGTTTCTTCTCTTTCGTTTTTTTCTTCTTTTTTAATCATTCCTTCCAAAATTTTTCCTTTTTCTTCATCAATCGGCTCAATTTTAATTTTCTTTTCCGAAGGAACGAAAATTTCTTTTTTGGAAAAAGTTTTTAATTCAACCTGACTCTTTTTCGGAATAATGTCTATGACTTTGATTTTTTTCATAATTCGTCCATTAAGTTTGTAATTAAGTTAATAATACAAATTTTTGAACACAAAATCAAAGAAGTAATCGCGAATATACGAATTAATTTTAATAACGCGAATTCGGACACTAGCATATTTGTTTTTGATTTGCCTGTCTGCCGGCAGGCAAATGTTATTCGCAAATACTTCTTTCAATACTATTTTAGATTATGATAGAATTGGTAAATGAGAAAAAATCACACGGTTATTCTTATAATTTTGGACGGCTGGGGAATTGGCAACCCCGATTTTTCCAATCCAATACACATTGTAAATCCGAAAAATATCAATTATTTAAAAGAAAATTTTCCAAGCGGGGCGTTGCAGGCTTCGGGGATTTCGGTCGGTTTGCCGTGGGGAGAAGAGGGAAACAGCGAAGTGGGACATTTGAATATGGGAGCGGGGAAAATAATTTACCAAAATTATCCGAAAATCACTTTGGCCATACGCGACAAAACTTTTTTTGAAAATAAAGCGATAAAAGACGCTTTCGTTCACGCGAAAAAAAATAATTCCAGTGTTAATTTAATCGGGCTTCTGACAGAAGCCAATGTGCACGCGTCATTTGAACATTTGGAAGCGCTAATACAGTTTTTTGGAAAAGAGGGTTTGCCGAAAGAAAAGTTAAATCTTCATTTGATTACCGACGGGCGCGACAGTCCCCCGCAATCGGCTATAGCATTATTGAAAAAAATTTCGCATATTGAGCGGATTGCTTCCGTTTCCGGAAGATATTATGCGATGGATCGCGATAATCACTGGGATAGAACAGAGGAAGCGTATAAAGCGATGACCGGAGACGCGCCCGCGATGACCGACATTGAAACGCATATTAAAAAAACTTACGCAAAAAATTTAAATGACGAATTTATAGCGCCGGCGTTTGTCAGTTCGGCAAATCCCGTAAAAGACAATGACGCTATAATTTTTTTCAATTTCCGCGAAGACAGAATGAAGCAGATTGTAAAATCTTTTATTGATTCCGAATTTGATAAATTCAAAACAAAAAAATTTTCAAATCTGCGCGCGACAACATTAGTCAATTATGATTCCAAATTCAATCTGCCGATCGCTTTTCCCCGGGAAAAAATTGACGGATGTTTGGGAAAAGTTTTGTCCGAAAAAGGGAAGATTCAATGGAGAATAGCGGAAACGGAAAAATACGCGCATATAACTTATTTTTTTAACGGCCTTAAAGAACAGCCGTTTTTAAATGAATACAGGGTTTTGATTCCGTCCCAAACAAATTTCAAACACGACGAACACCCGGAAATGCGCGCGGAAGAAATAGCCAGCCGATTAATAGAAGCGATTGAAGAAAAAGCTTACGATTTTATTCTGGCGAATTTTGCCAACGCCGACATAATCGCGCACACGGGAAATTTTGAAGCGACGAAAAAAACGATTGAGGTGTTGAATGAGCAAATCGGGAAAATAACAAAAACCGCTCTGGACAGCGACGCATATCTCATAATTACCGCCGATCACGGAAACGCGGAAAGATTGCTTGACCCGCAAACCGGAATGCCGGAAACAAAACACGACGCAAGTTCCGTGCCGATATACTTGGTCGGAAATGAATTTAAACGGAAAAAAACCGCCGAAGAAATAAGACGGTCTGAAAAAAATCCGATAGGAGTGTTGGCAGACATATCGCCCACTGTTTTGGAATTGATGGGAATTGCAAAACCGAAAGAAATGACGGCGCAAAGTCTGCTGAATTTATTGCTGTAAATTTTTAATGCGAAATTTGATAATTAATATTTAATAATATAATTTACAACCAATGACGGTTGCGTTACATTATGAGCGCTGCCTCCGCCGTTGTTTTGAATGGAGATGCCGGTGTAGTTAAGTGTAACATAGGATGGGTTATTATTTATAACTTTAAAATCACCGCTTTGAAGTCCCCAGCTTTCGTAGCCAACTTGGGTAACAATAGGGTTACCGTCCACGGAATAATGTCTATGACCGGGGTCATTTACTCCATGATTATGGGATGGCATTTCTGAAACTGAAAGAGTGTGGTACTCTTCTCCTATGCTTTGTCCCAAAGATCTGTTTGTGAGTCCTGTTCCTTGCCCAACGCCAATTGCCGTTCTTCCTCTTAAATCCGGCAGGTTAAATGTAATGCTTCCGTCACCAACTCCATAAGCAACTCCGATTACTGAAAATAATGCGGAATATGTTATGCGGGATACTGCCGAACCATTACAAAGCAACCATCCAGCGGGAGCTGTGGAGCTGGAATAAATCTTAATTTCACCAACAAGAGAGCCGCTTGCTGTTGTTTGCATCGTTCCATCAGGAAAACGAATACCATCGGTTCCTGCTGTGCCTCCAATATGAAGTTTTGCTGTAGGACTGTTTGTCCCAATACCGATATTAGTTCCAGAAAAATATACCGTATCATTTATGGAGTTTGAAATATATAAATCTTTCCATCGCTGATTGGTTGGGTATCCTATTTGGAAAATATTATCCGAACCGGGAAGAAGGTTGGAATCAAAGTTGGCGGCGGAAACTCTTGAAACCGCGGTATGCAGAATTCTGGATATTTTAGCTTGAGGATTGTCGGAGTTGTAAGATATCTGAAGGTCTATGGCAACTTGATCATGTCCAGGATAAAAAGTAAATTTTTTGAAAATAACCGAGTTCGCGACAACTTTGGAGGTGGTGATATCCGATATTTTGGACGGGTCTAAAGAACAATTTGAAGGATTTATTGAATCGGGTCCTTGAGCGAGCTTTAATATTCCGTTTGAAATATACACGCAGGTGGGGTCTTTTTGAGAATCTTTCATCCGAAGTTTTAGGATGGAAGTGGTTGTCGCGACATCAATTTCCACATTTGAAGATTCTCTGACTAATTTGGAAATAAGATTCATTGAAGAATTAAGTTGAGAAGTAATTTCATTTCCAGAACTTTCTTGGACATTTATTCTAAGAACATTACTGAGAATTCCGACAAACAATCCCGCGACTACGGCCAAAATCCCCGTGTATATAATCATCTCCACGAGAGAGAATGCGGAAACGGATGAAAGAGGTTTTTTCATGTTTAAATTATACGATTTTTTGTTTATATTGGGAATTGTGGATAACTTTTATCAAAAGGAGATAGTGGATTGGATTTTCAGAAGTCTGTCATATTTTGCGATTCTTTCGGGTTTTCCGGGAGCGCCGGCTTTAATCCCCCACGCGCCGACAGCCGCCGCCAAATCGGAAATAAAATCATCCATTGTTTCCCCGCTTCTGTGCGAAACAACAGTTTGCCAATTATTTTCATAAGCCATTTTTATCACTTCCAAAGTTTCGGTAACGCTTCCGATTTGATTGGGTTTGATTAAGATAGTGTTGCCTGATTTTTCTTCAATCGCTTTTTTCAATCTTTTCGGATTTGTTGCAGTTAAATCGTCGGTAATAATCAGTTCGTTGCTTTTGTTTAAATCTGCAGTGAGTTTAACAAATGAGTTGAAATCATTTTCATTAAAAGGGTCTTCAATGGAAATGATATTGAATTTTTTTATCAATTCTTTGTAATAATTCGCCAATTCGTCTTCGGATAATTTTTTTTCACCGATAACATAGGCATTTTCCTTAAAAAAACCGTTTGCGGCGACATCAAGTCCGATGCGCAAAGGAAAATTATTTTTTAAAATAAGTTCCGCCAAAATGTTCAGCGCTTCCTCGTTGTTTTTAAAAGGAGCGGAAAATCCGGCTTCATCGCCGAGAGAGATATTTTCAATTCCGAATTTTTCTTCCAAAACCTCTTTGAGTTTTTCATAAAATTCTTTCCCAAAATCGTAAGCGATTTTAAAATCATTCACTTGGGGAATAATCTGAAATTCCTGAAATTCCAGATTATTTTTCGCGTGCGCCCCGCCGTTTATGACGTTAAAAATAGGGTACGGTAATTGGTAATTGGTAATTGGTAATTGGGCAATTGATGTTAAATATTCAAATAATTCCAGATTCCCGCTTCGCGCTTTAAATCTGGCAAACGCCAGCGATAATACCAGAATTAAATTTCCGCCCAAATTACTTTTATTATCCGTCCCGTCCAAACCGATTAAAAAATCGTCAAATTCTTTTTGTATTTCAAAATCTTTTGATAAAATTTCGGATTTTATCTCATTGAATTTTTCCAAAGCTTTCCCAGGATTCAAAACAAACGCTTCAGCCGATCCCTTGCTTTTGCCGCTTGGAACACTGTCTTTAAACACTCCGGTTTCGGTTTGAATTTCCGCTTCCAAAGTATCCTGATTGCGCGAATCGGGAATTATTTTTAAATTAATATTTTCTATTTTCATTAGATTAAATTATACCACAATTAAAACGCGCGCTGTTAAATTTAAAATTACTCAAATAATACAGCGTATCTGCTTTTGCGGAAAATTGCGGCCGTCAGGTCATGAATGAATGCGAATAGTGGAACTTCCAAAGCTCGGGAAGCAAATGAAGACGCTTTCAGCGGATTTTGCCAAAGCAATGAGGGGCACCACGGGCGCCTGCTTCGCCATAGCGGCTACATAATAGCGAGCAAGCTCCGTGAGATTGACTTCCATACTTACGGGGTAATCCTGCGAAGGCCTCGTTTTGTGATATAATATCGTCAATGAAAACTCTTTTGCTTATAGACGCGCACGCTTTAATACACCGTTCTTTCCACGCTTTGCCGAACTTAACCAATAAAGACGGTGCGCCGAGCGGAGCGATTTACGGGCTTTCAATAATTCTCTTAAAAATTTTCAAAGAAAACCCGCATGATTACGCGGCGGTTTTTTTTGACCGGCCGGAACCAACTTTTAGAAAAAAATTATACGAAGATTATAAAATCCACAGGCCGAAAGCGCCGGACGAATTAGTCGCTCAACTTATTGAGGCCAGAAATTTATTTGAAATTTTCGGAGTTAAAAAATACGAAATGCCGGGATATGAAGCCGATGATTTAATAGGAGTCATGGCGCGCAAACTGGAAAATGAAAAAGATTTGAAAATAATAATTTTAACCGGAGACTTAGACACGCTTCAACTGGTAAAAGACGACAAGATTGTGGTTGAAACTTTAAAAAAAGGCGTGAGCGAAACTATTATTTACAACGAAGACGCGGTTATGCAAAGATATGGGATTTCTCCAAATCAAATCCCGGATTATAAAGGATTAGTCGGCGATCCATCGGATAATATTTTAGGAGTGAAGGGAATCGGTCCCAAAACCGCAACTATGTTAATTCAAAAATATGAAAGTGTTGAAAAAATTTTTGAATTATTCAAAGAAAAAGAAATATCGGGTTCCATTCCAGAAAAAGAAAGAAATGTTATTTTAAAAGTGTTAGAAAATAAAGAACAAGTTTTACTTTCCAAACATTTAGCGACAATTAATTGCGACGCTCCGGTTGAAATAAAAAACATTTCCGAATTGAAATATGAGGGTGTTGCAACAAAAAATTTGATTTCCTATTTCGCGAAAATGGGATTTCAAAGCCTAATTAAAAGGATTTCGCAAAAACTCGCAAAAGAAACACCTCCGCTTAACGGACAAACAGGCGACGGACAAACAAAGAAAAGCGGACAACAAACATTTTTTAAAATCTCCTTTCCGGTTGCTTCTAAAAAAATCACAGATGAGATTGAAAAGCCGCTGACGCCGATTTTAAAAGAAATGGAGGAATGGGGCATTAAAATTGATTTAAATGTTTTGGAGAAAATGGAATTAAAAATAAACGGCGAATTATCGGAATTGACGAAAAAAATACACAAAGAAGTCAATGTTGTTTTTAATATAAATTCGCCGAAACAACTCCTTGAAATTTTAAAAGAAAAATTCGGGTTAAAAATCAAGTCAACTAATTTTGAAAAATTAGTTGTTATAAGAGGGAAAATTCCTTTTGCCGACCTCGTTTTAAAATACCGCGAATTATTCAAATTAAAATCAACTTGCTTGGAGCCGTTTAAAAAACTGACGCAAAAAGACGGGCGAATTCATCCGACTTTTGTGCAAGATAAGGCGTTAACAGGAAGAATTACCTGCGAGAACCCGAATCTCCAAAACATTCCGGAATCAATTCGCGAAATTTTTGTGACAGATAAAGGATATAAATTGGCTTCTTTTGATTATTCGCAAATAGAGTTGAGAATTTTGGCATCGCTCGCGCAGGTTCCTAAAATGCTTGACGCGTTTGAAAACGATTTGGATATCCATCAAATGACGGCAAGCAATATTTTTAACGTTTCAGAAGAAAATGTTACTTCGCAGATGAGAAAAACGGCGAAAACGCTTAATTTCGGGATTGTGTACGGAATGGGCGCGAGAGCGTTCGGCCGACAAAGCGGATTGCCGCAAGAAGAAGCGAAAAAATTTATAAAAGAATATTTTAAGGATTTCCCGGAAATAAAAAAATGGCAGGAAATAATTTTAACCCGCGCGAGAGAGAAAGGATTTGTGGAAAATTTAAACGGCAGAACAAGGGCGTTGCCGGAAATTTTGTCGTTTAATCCGAGAGTTCAATCGGAAGCGGAAAGAATGGCAATTAATTTTCCCATTCAAAGTTTGGCGGCCGATATCATAAAAATGGCTATGGCAAAAGTAAAACAAGAATTGGAAAAGAAAAATTTTTGGGGAGAAAACGCAAAAATGCTTTTAACAATTCATGATGAATTGATTTTTGAAATTAGAGACGATGAAAATCTGAAAGAAATCATTAATATTATAAGTAAAACTATGGAGAGTATTTATAAATTAGAGGTTTCCCTAAAAATTAACGCGCGTATTGGCGATAATTGGAGCGAAGCGTAAAAAAACAAAAAAGGCGGATAAATATCCGCCTTTTTCTAAATATTTTTATTTGCTTATATTGCTGCCAAAATCTAATCAAAACTTTCATGGTTTGTTAAAAAACATCCGCATTAAAAAGTTGAATTATATCGGTTTGATTATCACGCACCGTTCTTTTTCTTCGCCGGCACTTTCCGTTTTTATATCGGGCCTTCCTATAAGTTCCATATGCACCAACCTTCTTTCAAAAGCGTTCATCGGGGGCAGGGTTATTTCTTTTTTGTTAGCAACGGCTTTTCGGGCGGCGGCGCGGGCAAGTTCCAAAATCAATTCCTGCCTTTGCTTCCTGTAATTATTAATATCAATAATGACAAGATTTAAATCATATTTTTTAGCCACCAGTTTTATGAGATAGTTAAAATCAACGATAAAATCCGGAATTGATTTTTCCAAAAAAGCTCCGTCGTTTATTAAAATACTGAATCTGTTTCCTTCGGAATCAAAGCTGACGGAAAAATCCGAGAAACCCATTTTTTCAATCAGCTGTTTTATGATTTGTTCCAGTTGTTCCATACTCTGTGGTAGAACTGCGATTGCGATTTTTTTGGCAATCTATGCTCTTTAATTAATTATTTTTTATTTATTCCAATCATTTAGCCCAAAGTGACTCCGTTGAGATTATATGCTAACCATTGCAGTTTCACTACAGGGCATAAAATTTATTGTTTATTTTTCTTTTCAGCTTCTTTTTTAATTTCGCTGAGTTTCAGATGTTTATTGATTATTATTTGTTGAATAATCGAAAAAACAGTTGTTGTCAACCAATAAAGCGCCAGAGCGGACGGCAACCTGAATAAAACCGCTATTGTGATAATCGGTCCCAAAAAAATCATTTGACGGTTCATTTTTTCCATCGGCGAAAGATTTTTATATGATTTGTTTATTTTCGGCAAAGATATTTTTGACTGGTAATACTGCGCTAAAGCCGCTAAAGCGACTATAATAAAATTAGGATTCGTTATATTAACAACGCCCAAAAAAAGCGGGTTAAGTTCCGGAATTTTACTGATACCGTTTGAAAAAACCTTAAATAAGGCTATTAAAATCGGCAATTGAATAATGATAAGAAAAAATGGGGAAAAAGGATTGACTTTGTATTCTTTATACAACGCCATAGTTTCCTGCACTTGTTTTTCTTTGTCGTCTTTGTATTTATTCTGGATTTCTTTCAATTTCGGTGCCAATTGCTGAAAAATAGACTGGTCTTTGGCTCCTTTATAAAAAAGAGGATATAAAATTATTCTGATAAAAACCGTAAAAACAATAATTGCGATTCCGAAATCGTGAAATGACAAATGTTGGTAAATATAAACAAGAAAATTAAATAAGGGCTGATAAATGTAAGTATTAAACATGTTGGAAAAATTTAAAAATCAATATGTATATGGAAATAATTTTTAATTCTTAATTCTGTAATTTTTAAATAAATCATAATTTCAAATTTTTAAAATTAAGACATTTAGAAAATTATTTATAAAATTTGAAATTTAAGCTGCTGCTTTCCGCTTTGATTTTACATTTTTAATTTCAAGATGCTCATAGGCATCCGCAGTGGCTATTCTACCAGAAGGAGTTTTTTGAAGCAATCCCATTTTAATAAGGAACGGTTCGTGTATTTCTTCAATAACTCCCCTGTCTTCGCCCAAAACAGCCGAAAGTGTGTTAAGTCCGACAGGACCGCCGTTGAATTTTCGTATGACAGTTTCAATTAATCTTCTATCCCATTTTTCTAAACCCAAGCTGTCCACTTCAAGCAATCTTAAAGTTTCGTTCACAACTTCCGCTTTAATCGCTTTTTTCCCTTTTACTTCGGCAACATCGCGCACTCTTTTTAAAAGACGGTTGGCGTTTCTCGGGGTAAAACGAGAGGCCATTGCCAAAATCGCGGTAGCATCGTCGGAAATTTCCATTCCGATTATTTTCGCGGATTGCGCAATTATTTTTTGAATTTCGTCAGTGTTGTAGTAATCAACCCCAAAAATCGCTCCAAAACGAGAGCGAAGAGGAGCTGATAAAAGATTGATTCTGATGGTGGCACCGATTAAAGTAAAGGGCGGCAAATCCAAAGCAAGCATTCTGGCGGACGGACCTTTTCCGACAGTAATGTGTATTTTTCTATTTTCCATAGCCGGATAAAGAATTTCTTCAATCATTCTGTTTATTCTGTGAGTTTCATCTATAAAAAGAACGTCCCCGGGTTCTAAATTGGCCAAAACGGCGATTAGATCTCCCGATTTTTCCAAATTCACGCCGGAAGTAACACGCAAATTGGCATTCATTTCTTTGGCAATTAAATGCGCGAGAGTGGTTTTTCCTAATCCTTGCGGCCCGTAAAAAAGCAAATGGTCGGGTAAATCCTTTCTTTTTTTGGCCGCCTCAATCATTATTTTTAAATTGTTCTTTATTCTGTCTTGCCCAATATATTTATCCCAAGAACTCGGACGCAAAAGCGTTTCTAAATAAGTATCTTCTTTATCGTTTAATTTTCTGTTTTTGATTTTATTCATTTGCTTAAAGTCTATCACACTCAAACTCCAAAACAAGCAATTATTATTTATCTGCTTTCGCAGAAGACCACAGCCATCAGCCCGTGAATAATGCGAATAGCGGACCCTCTGAAGCTCAAAAATTACAGAGGAGCGCTTCGACGAATTTCGCCAAAAAAGGAAAAAGAGGGCATAAGCCCTCCAATTAATTTTTTTACATCAATAATATAAGGCAGTATATGATTACCACCGCAACTATTCCCCACCCCACGTTTCTAACGCAATCCCGTCTTTTTTTTGTATTCTCTCTCATTTCTTCGTCTTTAATGCTGAATATTTCTCCGGGCCATATAACCTTCTTTTTTCCGGTTCTCATAACACACCCCCATAATAATTTATAAGTGAATTAATTTTCTGGTTAAATTATACCGCAAAAACAGTATTAATGAAAACAGCCCGGTAACATTACTTTAATTGAATAAATTTTAATAAATTTATCATGAATTTGGATGATATTTTTAATTTTTGCATATACTTTGTTTTTAATTTATTTTTCAGCTTTTGCTGAAAAACTTTAAAGCATTATTATCGGATTGACTTTAAAAGATTGAAAATATATAATGATTTAAATTTATAAAATATGAAAATTGAGACGTGAAACATTTAAGTTTTATGTTTCTAAGTTTCATAATATAAGAATTATGGGCGGAGTACCAATGAAAAAACACACAAAATCAAAAACTGGAAGAAGGCGATCGCATTTGGCGTTAAAGCCGAAAAAAGTAAGCGTTTGCAAGAGTTGTTCCTATCCCACTCTTCCGCACAAGACCTGCCCCAATTGCAGAACCTATAAATAATTAATTGCAAGATTGCAAAATTTAAATCTTTTAATTAGCAATCAGCAATCTTAAATGGCTACCAGACACTTAATACGTTCCATTATTCTCCAGTCTCTTTACGAATGGGATTTTTACAAGCATCAAGAAGACCTTTTTAAAACGATAGAAAGAAATTTGAATGAGTTTGGTCTCGGCATTGACGAACCGGAATTTGCGTGGAAATTAATAAACGGCGTAATCACTCATCTAAAAGAAATTGACGACATCATCAGAAAAGCGGCGCCGCAATGGCCACTGGAGCAAATTCCGATTGTGGATCGAAATGTTTTACGGATAGGGCTTTATGAATTGATTTACGCCGACCATAATGAAGTTCCCGAAAAAGTGGCGATAAACGAGGCGATTGAACTTGCAAAAAATTTTGGCGGCGAAAATTCCGGAAAATTTGTCAATGGGGTTTTGGGAACGGTTTACAAAGAATTGGAAAAGATAGAAAAATAATTGGAGTATTCACGAATATACGAATCAAACGCAAATATACGAATTTGATTTGTATATTAAAAATTATTTGTATATTCGCGATTACTCTAGTGCTAAATGGATTTTTCAATACTGGAAAACAGAATAGACGTAGAGTTTAAAAATAAAAATCTTTTAAAAGAAGCTCTTACGCACAGGTCTTATATCAACGAAAACCCTTCGTGGGGAATTCCGCACAACGAGCGGCTGGAATTTTTAGGCGACGCGGTTTTAGAATTAGCTGTTACGGAAAATCTTTTTCGCCAATATCCCGATTACCCGGAGGGTGAGCTCACAAACATAAGAGCGGCTCTGGTTAATTATCAGATACTCGCAAAACTTGCCAAAGAAATAAAACTTGACAAGTTTATTTTTCTTTCAAAAGGCGAAGCGCGGGATACCGACCGCGCCAAAGAAGTTATTTTAGCAAACGCTTTTGAATCTCTTATCGGAGCAATTTATCTGGATAAGGAATATGAGACCGCGGCCAAATTCATAAAGAAAAACATATTAAGCCAGCTTCCCGAAATTATCAAAAATAAAACATACAAAGACCCCAAAAGTCTTTTGCAGGAAATTATCCAGGAACGGATGAAGATAACCCCGAGATACGAAGTATTGGAAGAAGAAGGACCAGATCATCAAAAAATATTCAATGTTGGAGTTTATTTCGGAAATGAATTTGCCGGACAAGGCAAGGGTTTTTCAAAGCAAGAAGCGGAAATAGAGGCGGCAAAAGACGCGTTGCACATATTAGAAAAACCTAATTTGTGAATTTATAAATCACAAGTTCTAAATAACAAATAAATTATAAATTCCAAATTTATAAAATCCGTTGGAATTTAATTATTTGAATTTTTATTATTAGATATTGTTTGTAATTTTGACGATGAGGGTTTGTAATTTTTTTAAAATATGTTTTTAAAATCATTGGAATTAATCGGGTTTAAATCTTTCGCGCAGAAAACCGTTTTAAAATTTCCAAAGGGCGTTACGGCTATTGTCGGTCCTAATGGTTCGGGCAAATCAAACATTATTGACGCAATACGCTGGATACTGGGCGAAAGAGAGACAAAAAATTTACGCGGAGAAAAAACCGAAGATTTAATATTCGCGGGAACGGTAAAAAAACCGCGCGCGGGAACGGCAAAAGTTGAAATTTTATTTGAAAACAACGTAAAACTTTTTCCTATTGACTTTAACGAAATGACTGTCGCGCGAGAAATCAGCCGTGACGGCAATTCAACATATTTTCTTAATAAATCGGAGGTCCGCGCAAAAGACGCGGTTGATTTTTTCGCTCGCGCGCGGTTAGGCACAAAAGGTATCGTGGTTATAAATCAGGGTTCAAGCGATTTGTTTGTGAGAGTTTCGCCGTATGACAGAAGAATAATAATAGAAGAAGTTTTGGGGCTTAAAGAATATCAACTTAAAAAATCAGAAGCCGAAAGAAAGTTGTCAGCCACTTACTCAAATTTGGAAAAAATAAAATTAATGGCCGAAGAGGTGGCTCCGCGACTTCGTATGTTAAAACGCCAAGTTTCAAAATACCAGACAAGAGACCAGAAAAAAGAGGAATTAAAAAATGCGGAAAATATTTATTTCGGTTCTAAAACAACGGAAATTAAAAATTTGTTAAAAAAACATAACGAACAAGTTGCGGAATTAAATTTGGAAATTTCCAAAAAATTAAAGAAGTTGGAAGTTTTGTCGGAAGAATTAAAAAAAATTGAAGCCGGCGGACAGATAAAAAATAATGATTTGGAGTTTAAAAACAAAGAAAAAGACTTGATTGAAAAACAATCGCGAATACAAAGGGAAATGGGCCGTATTGAAACAAGGATAGAATTTCTTTCCGTTGACCAAGGCGGAGATGTTCTAAAAAAAGACAAGATGGTTTCTCTCGTAAAAAGCATCCGCGAATCATTGGAAAAAAATTTAAAAGAAACCGATTTAAATAAAATAATTTTTTCAATTAAATCGCTGGTTCAAAAAATAAACGATTATTTTGATCAACCAAAAAATGAAATCGGCAAAGAATTGAAGGAGGCGGAAAAGGAAAAGAATGATTTAGCGAAAAATTTGGAATTTATTGAAATAGAGATAAAAAAAATAAAAGAACAAGAAAGCGCAACAGCCGCTTCTCTGGAAAATTTTAATCAAGAATTTAAGAAGTCTTTTGAAATAAAAGAAAAAAAGCGAGAAGAGATAAGGAATTTGGAAAATAAAAAAGGTTATTTTAATTTTGAAATTGAAAAGTTAAATTCAAAAATTGCCGAATTGAAGCGCGAATGGATAAGAAATGAAAGAGACGAGCAAGAATTTGAAAAATTGAAATCAGATAAAATTTTATCGCAAAGCCAAGCGGATGAAATGGAGCGGCAAATGATGAGGTTTCGCGCAGAACTTATCAGTATCGGAGAAATTGACGAATCGCTTATAAAAGAAGCGCAGGAAGTTGAGGCGCATTACAGCCATCTTTCCATACAATCGGATGATTTGGGAAAAGCTTCAAAAGATTTGGAAAAACTGATTGAAGAGCTTAAAACTGATATTACTTCAAAATTTAACCATGCGTTTAAAGAAATAAACGAAGGGTTTAATAAATTCTTCAAAATTATGTTCGGGGGAGGAAATGCAAGGTTGAAACTAAAAACCAACGACCGACAACTAATAACCGACAGTAAAGGAGAAAGCGAGAGTAATACAAAAAAAGAAGAGCAGGAGAAGACTGCGGGAATTGAGATTGAATTGAATCTGCCGAAGAAAAGAATAACCAGTCTGGATATTTTATCGGGTGGAGAAAAAAGTTTAGTTTCAATTGCCGCCTTGTTCGCTTTAATTTCAGTCAGTCCCCCGCCGTTTTTAGTGCTTGATGAAATAGACGCGCCATTGGACGAACAAAATTCCCGGCGTTTTGCGAATTTAATAAAAGAATTCACGCATAAAGTCCAATTTATCATAGTTACCCACAACAGAACTGTTATGGAAGCCGCCGACGCGCTTTACGGAGTTACTATGAACGACGACGGCACCTCAAAATTGCTTTCATTGAAATTGGAAAATTAAATGATAGTATTGGTAAATTTTTGAGATTTTTTTTTGTTGGTCTTGATTTTTCAAACCTTATTTATTATCCTTAATTCGTAATTCATAACTTTAAATTAAAGATGTTAGCCATAAAATTAAAGAGAATAGGGAAAAAGCACCAGGCGGCGTTTCGCGTAGTTGTTGCCGAAAAAAAATCAAAGATGGCCGGAAGGTATGTGGAAGACCTCGGATTTTGGAATCCTAACAATAAAAAAGTTTCAATAAATAAAGAAAGGTCCGCGTATTGGATTAAAGCTGGCGCTCAGCCGACTGACAGTGTTTACAACCTTATGGTAAAAAACCAAATTATAAAAGGGACTAAAAAGCCGGTTCATAAAAAATCAAAGAAGCCGGCAGAAACACCGATATCGGCTTAATTTTTTTACTTAAACAAAGTATTGATTTTTATAAAATTTCGGATTATTATTAGGTTTTAAAAAAAGGTCGGAAGAGAAAATACATTTTAGATTTAGAAAAGACTATGGAAGAAGCAAAAGATAAGGATTTTCTTGAATTTCTCGTCAAATCAATCGTTGACCATCCGGATGATGTTGTTGTAGAACGAAAAGTGGACGAGATGGGAGTTCTCCTTTCATTAAAAGTTAATCCCCTTGATATAGGTCAAGTTGTGGGAAGACAAGGCGCTACCGCAAAATCTATCAGATCATTGCTTAGAATTGTCGGCGTAAAAAATCACGCCCGCATAAATTTTAAAATTGTTGAGCCGGAAGATTCAACAAGAGCCCCGAGAGAATACAATAATTAACAGTTCGCCAAAACATCCCGCAAAGGGATGTTTTGTTTTTTTTAAAGAAATTTATATTGGGCAAAAAACAAATGTTGAATAGATGTTAAATTTATAAAATTGCTTATTAAGCCGCTATTTTATAAAATTAGAAAAAGTAATTGTCTGATTGATTAAGAGATTAGGATTGAGTTTGCAATCTCATAATCTTACAATCTTTCAATAATTTATTGAACAAAAAACTTGACGAAAAATTATTAAAACTTCGCCGAGAATCGGAAGAGAGAATGGCGGAACGGCGCGCGGAAAAATTAGGCGCTAAGTATATTAATCTTTCAAAAACTCCCGTTAATATTGAAGCGTTGGCTCTTTTACCGGAAGAACTCGCGAGAAAGGGGCGGATAGCCGCAATTGAGAAGAAAAACGAAAAAATCGCGGCGGTCGCGGTGGATTCTGCAAGCTCCGAAACAAAAAAAGCTGTTGATTATTTAAAATCAAAGGGTTTTGATGTTTCGGTATTTATAATTTCCCAAAGCAGTTTTATCCACGCTCTGGATTTTTATAAATTCGTTTCAAAAGAAAAAGAAAGTATCACCGGAAAAATAGACATAGAAAAATTATCCAAAGAAATAAAAGAGAAAAAAATAGATTCGCTGGAAAATATCGCGCAAGTCTTAAGCGAAGAAGAGTTCGCGCCAAGAAAGGCCGCAGAAATTTTAGATATTATTCTTCAAGGAGCTTTAGCGAACAGAGGTTCCGATATCCATTTGGAGCCGTCCGATAAAGGCGCAAATTTACGAATCAGAATTGACGGATTGCTTCACGACGTTTTTAAAATAAGCAAAGAATTTTATCCGTATTTGATTTCAAAAATAAAACTGCTTTCCAACTTAAAAATAAATATTTCCAATGAACCTCAGGACGGAAGATTCACGATTAAATTTGGAAATCACGAAATAGAAGTCCGTGTTGCGGTGGCGCCGGCGCAATTCGGCGAAGTCGCGGTTATGCGCTTGCTTGACCCCGCCGCAATTAATATAGATCTTCATGAGCTCGGAATCAGAGATGACGATCTGGAAATAGTCAAAAAAGAATTGAAAAAACCGAATGGGATGATTTTAAACACAGGCCCGACCGGTTCGGGAAAAACAACCACACTTTACGCGTTCTTAAAATACAAAAAAACTCCTGAAGTAAAAATAATAACGATTGAAGATCCGATTGAATACAGAATAGAGGGGATTGAACAAACACAAGTGGATGAAACAAAAAAATACACATTCGCAGACGGATTAAAATCTTTAATGAGACAAGACCCTGACATAATTTTAATCGGTGAAATTCGCGATCAGGAAACGGCGATTACCAGTGTGCAATCGGCGTTAACCGGACATTTGGTTTTTTCAACAGTGCATGCCAATTCAGCAAGCGGAGCTATCCCCCGTCTTCTAGATTTGGGTGTTAAAGCGCAAAGCATCGGGCCGGCTTTGAATTTAATAATCGGACAAAGATTAGTGAGAAAAATATGCTTAAAATGCCGCATTCCGGCGCAAATATCAGATGATTTGAAAAATAAAATCCATTTGTTTTTAGAAAAATTACCGTCGCGAATAAATAAAGAAAAATATAAGGATATTGAAATATACGAATCAAAAGGATGTCCGGCTTGCAACAACGCGGGATATAGGGGAAGAATCGCGATTTATGAATTGCTTTTAGCCGGACCGGAAATAGAAGAATTGATTTTAAAACAAGCTGGTGAAACAGAATTTATAAAATTCGCCGAATCGCAAGGAATGACAACACTTCAACAAGACGGAATTTTAAAAGTAATAGAAGGAATCACCACATTTAAGGAGGTGGAAACGGTTACAGGACCAATTGAGTGGCTCTAACCAGGTTTTAGGTTTTAGTTGTTAAATAAATGAGTGAAAAGAAAATTTCTCTATTTTTTAAAAAGCGAAGAATTATTTTGTGGCGAGTATGCCGTAAGATTTTATAAAAATTCGTAAGCGAATAGTAAATTTATCGGGTGCCCGCAACGAAGGGAAGCGGGGTAATAAATTTACGCAATGAGCGAACTGAATTTTAAAATCTGCAAGCCGCGAGCGAGAAATATTTCTGAGAGATGGTTATCCACATTTTAAAGCAAAGAAATTTCTGATAACATCTAAGTAGATACTCGCCGTATCTTAAAATAAAATACGGAATAAAGACAAAAAACTTCTTGGTTCTGTGGGTCAATGTTTAAAAAAATCTTACGCAGGGTAAGAAATTCAGAATCCCCCCGAGGAGAGACCCAGCCAAAGCCAAATCTTCCGTAAACTAAAGGAAATTCCATAGGTTAGCCCACAGAACCAAAAAGTTTTTTAAATAAAAAGACTTATTTGAGTCTTTATATGTATTATAACTGCTTTTAAAATTTTGTCAATAGCACCCCAAAAACTTCTGTTTTGCCCTAATTTGTCTTAATTCTTCTTCAATTTAAAAATTATAGAAATTTAATTTTATGTCTTTTGAAAATCAAAATAAATCTCAAACCGAAGAAGAAAAAACAGATTTGCAAACTAACTGGAGCAGTTCTAATGAAAATAATATCATTATCCGCTCAGATAAAAGCGGCGCCGCAAATAAATTCGGCTCTTATATGAAACGGATGTTTTTGATTGTTACGGTGGTATTTTTTATAGCGGGAGGTTTTGGAGTTTATTATCTTATCCAATACAACAAAACAAAAGATTTGAGATTTATCGTTAAGGCGCCGGACAAAGTTATGATAGGAAAACCGTTTGATATTGTTATTGATTTGGAAAATAAGTCAAAAAGCGATTTAAAAAAACCGAAAATATTAATTAAATTCCCTGACGGCGCGCTTTCTATTTCAAAAACTTCCGACAAGCAGTTTATTGAAGAAAATTTAGGCGATCTGGGACAAGGAGCGGTTCTTGAAAAAAAATATCAGGCGATTATTTTGAAAGACGAATCTTCAATAAAACAGTTTGGTGTTAATTTTTCTTATTTACCGCCTAATCTTAATACCAGATTTGAAAAAAACAAAATAATTGAAATAACCGCGGACCAGCCCGCAATTGTTTTTAATCTCTCTACGCCTCAAAAAGTTTTTAATCATGAAACTTTTGAAATGTCTTTTAATTGCCGAAATCTTTCTGATATTAAGTATGACAGTATCAGAGTCCAGCTGGATTATCCGTCTGGTTTTATTTTTAAAGAGGCGAGTTCTTCGCCAAACACCGGAAAAAATATCTGGATTTTTAACGATTTTTTACCCGACACGCAAAAAAATGTTGCTATAAAGGGATGGTTAGAGGGGCCGGATCAGTCATTTTATGATTTAAAAAGCCGCATTTTCGCGTCCATTGGCGGCAAAGATTATTTAATCAGCGAAAAAAATTCCACATTAAACATTTCTTCTTCTCCACTTTCATTAGGAATCATCGTTAACGGCAACCCGAATTATATCGCGACCGCCAATGATTCCGTAAATTATGAAATAGCGTACAAAAATAACACCGATGTCGGATTAAGCGACGCGGTGGTTACCGCAAAAATGTCCGGAGAAATGTTTGATTTCAGTTCCTTGCAAACACAGGGGGCGTTTGATTCAAAAACAAACACCATTCTTTGGAATGCGGCAACAACTCCCGAACTTAAATTATTGGCGCAGGGACAAACGGGAAAGGTTGCTTTTAGCATCAAAACCAAGCCGAATTTCCCGATAAAAAGAATGTTTGACAAAAATTATTTGTTAAAAGTTCAGGCAGAAATAAATTCGCCCACCGTTCCGTACAATGTTTCAAGCGATAAAACAGCCGGCTTGGCAAAAATAGAAACAAAAATTTCAGGGAATGCGGTTTTAACAGAAACTATTGAACATATAAGCGGACCGAATCCCCCGTTGCCCAATCAATCATCAGTTTATGCCGTTCGCTGGACGTTAAAAAATTATTCCACCGATATTAAAGACGCGCAGATTTCTTCAGTATCACAACCCGGCATAAAATGGCTTAATATTGTCAAAAGTAATGTGGATACTATACCATTGTACAATGACCGCACGGGAGAAATAATATGGACGATCGGCAAAATAGTGGCCACTAAAGGAGTTGTTGGGAAACCGACTGAAGCCACGTTTGAAATAGAAATCACGCCCAATATCAATCAGAGAAATCAAGTTATCCAAATTTTAAGCGAAAGCCGCGTATCCGCCACGGATGAATTTACAGGCATTCAGCTTTCCGGCAAAAACGAGGAGTTAAAAATTTTTCAGTAACGGATTAAAGTAAAAAATATGTTTCGTCAGAAATTTTAACAGAAATAGTTTTATTTCAGTAAAATATGAAAAAAGAAGAAAAAGAAAATGTTCCTAATATAATGGAGAAAATAATTTCTCTTTGCAAAAGACGCGGTTTTGTTTATCCCGGGTCCGAAATTTATGGAGGACTCGCCAATACTTACGATTATGGGCCTCTTGGAACAGAGCTTAAAAATAATATAAAAAAAGCTTGGTGGAAATACTTTATCCAAAACAGAGACGATATGGTTGGCATTGACGGAGGGATACTTTTGAACCCGAAAATTTGGGAAGCAAGCGGACATGTTGAAAATTTTAAAGATGCTTTGATTGAGTGCAAAAAGTGCCATAAAAGATTTCGCCCCGACAAGTTAGGAGACACTGCCAAATGCCCCGAATGCGGAGGAGAATTTACTCCCGCCAAAACATTTTCCGGAATGTTTAAAACCATAATAGGTCCCGTTGAAGAAGAAGGACTTGTCGCTTATTTAAGGCCCGAAACAGCCCAGACAATTTTCGCCGATTACAAGAATGTTTTAAGTTCCACCAATATGAAAATTCCTTTTGGAATCGGTCAAATCGGAAAAGCTTTCAGAAATGAAATCACAACCGGACAATTTATTTTCAGGACTTTGGAATTTGAACAGATGGAAATTGAATATTTCATAAATCCAGTGTCTGATTGGAATAAAATTTTTGAAGACTGGGTGAATTATATGCATAATTTTATGGATGTAATCGGCTTGAACAGAAAAAAAATGTATAATCACGAGATTCCCGACACAGAAAGAGCATTTTATTCAAAAAGAACAATTGATATGGAATATCAATTTCCATTTGGGCAGGAAGAATTGTGGGCGATTGCTTACAGGACTGATTATGACTTAAGCAGACATCAAAAATATTCGGGGGAATCAATGGAGTATTTTGACGAAAAGGAAAATAAAAAATACATTCCTCATGTGATTGAACCGACTTTCGGCGTAGACAGGACTTTTTTGGCAATTATGTCCGAAGCTTATAACGAAGAGCGGTTGGAGAATGGCGAGACAAGAATTGTTGTGAAATTCAATTCGCGTGTGGCTCCGTATAAAGCGGCGGTGTTTCCGCTTGTTTCCAATAGAGAAGAATTGGTTTCCAAAGCTCGTGAAATTTACGGCGGTTTAAAAAAGAATTTTAATGTTTTCTGGGATGACCGGGGGAATATCGGGAAACGTTATCGCTATCAGGACGAAATCGGAACTCCGTATTGCGTTACCGTTGATTACGACACTTTGAAAGATGGGACTGTTACGGTAAGAGACAGAGATACAATGAAACAGGAGAGAGCGGAGATTAGCGATCTTACAGATTGGATGAAAAATAATTTGGAAAAATAAAACAGCGCAGGGGAACTCTCACGCGCTGTTTGGTTATTAGCGCTAAGGATACTTATCAATCTTGCCCCATTTTTCTTTTTGCCTGATACTTAATATATGATACCTGATGCTATTTTTCGGGCTTACGATATTCGCGGGATTTATCCCTCTGAAATAAACGAGCGAATTGTCGCAGAATTAACGCCTAAAATTATCAAATTTTTCCGCAATAATTTAAAACTAAAAACTAAAAAATTAAAATTTATCATAGGCTACGACGCGCGGCTTTCTTCTCCAGCGCTTTATTACTTCGTGATAAAGGGAATTAAGAATTATGAATTAGAAATTAGAAATAAGAAAAAAACCGTAATTCATAATTCATCATTCATAATTCTACCCGCGGGTCTCATTACTACTCCTATGCTCTACTTTCTGGTGAATAAACATAAGGCTTCCGGAGGCATAATGATTACCGCTTCGCACAACCCTAAGCAATTTAATGGGCTGAAAATAGTCGGTCC
Organism: Patescibacteria group bacterium; assembly: GCA_030017615.1. Classification (GTDB taxonomy): domain Bacteria; phylum Patescibacteriota; class Minisyncoccia; order UBA6257; family UBA9933; genus JASEIG01. The sequence continues at coordinate 33,324 of JASEIG010000003.1, read as the reverse complement.
CAAAGGAACACCGGTGAGCGGGAAAGAAATATGCGACGCAATAAATTATAAAAAACGAATTCCAGACACCAAATAAATTCAAAATTAAAAAATTCAAATTATTTTTTTGCAATTTGATATTGCGGCACTGTGTTTGTTTGTTATTTGGCACTTGTGATTTGTATTTTAAAAATTTTAAAATGGCTGCTGATTTTCAAAAAATTAAAAAAGATTTTATCCGTCTTATAAGCGGCAATTCTTTGTTTCATGCTTATTTATTTTTCGGCAGTTCGCCTGATGATATCCTTTTATTTTCCGAAGAACTGATAAATTTTTTGGAAAAAGATATTTTTGAAAAGCCAAGCGGATTTTTAAATGATTTTTTTAAAATTGAACCGAGAGAAACTTTATCTATCGGCATTGATGAAATTCGCGAGTTGCGCAATTTTCTTTATCAAAAGCCCGTTATTTCAAAAAAAAGAACGGCGATAATTTACAAAGCGGACAGTCTTACCGCGGAAGCGCAGAGCGCGATTTTAAAAATTATTGAGGAACCGCCTAAAGACTCGCTGATTATTTTAATATGCCAAAGCGACGAAAATCTAATGGAAACGATTAAATCAAGGATACATAAGATTTTTTTTCCCAGCTTGGAAAAAAACATTAAAAACAAGCTTGAAGAAAATGCCGAAAAATTGCTTATAACAGAATTATTAAAATTAAAATCAGACCCGATAAAAAATTTCGCAATGATAAAAGAAATTTTAAACAGGCTTACGCTTATAAAACAATTCAACCTTAATAAAAAACTTCAACTCAGAACCGTCGGGATAACTTTAAAAACAAAGCCGGTTAAACCATATTCTGATAAAAAATCATAAAAAATAAGAGTGGATTTTGTTATACGAGCACGGCAGTATTATTATGGAGCGTTTTAACGCAGTTTAAAGTTGATATAATAAATATGCCTCCCTTCGTGGATGCACGGCTTTTACAAAATATAAGCTATTATTGCCCCCTTATATTTATAAAGGCGTCAGAAGCATTATCTGAATTTTTAGTGGCATATCCGGATATATCAACGTCATATTGATTTAAAAACATTAAAAACGCTTTATTGAATTTGAACTGAATTTGGTTATTTAATTAATATTTGATAAAAATGTTGAATTCCTATATATATTAAAAATATGGTTGAAATAAAAGAAGCGGAAAATAAAATTAACGGTTTTATCAACGCATTAAAACAACAGTTTATGGCGATGCGTTCAAACCGTCCCAGCCCGCGAATGGTAGAAGATATCCCCGTGGAAGTTTATGGACAAAAAATGACTATTAAACAGATTGGGGCAATCAGTATTGTCCCGCCTATTCAAATTCAAATTTCCGTTTGGGACAAATCAATCGTTAATACTGCGGCAAAAGCCATTGAATCGTCCAATTTAAACGTTAACGCGAATATAGACGGTGTTGTTATTAGAATAAATCTTCCTCCGCTGTCGGATGAGCGAAGAAGGGAACTGATTAAAATTGTTAAAAGAGAAGTGGAAGACACTAAAATAAAAATCAGGTCTTTCCGGGACGAAATTAATAAAGAAATAGTCCGCGATTTTGAAGAGGGCAATATTACAGAAGACGCCAAATTCAAACTCAAAGAACAAGCGCAGAAAGTGGTAGATGAAGCAAATAAAGAGCTTGAGATTATTCTTAAAAATAAAACAGAAGAAATAGAAAAATAATTCAAAATGCAAAAACCAAAATGATTTTAATTCGCCCGTCGGCGGATGAATTAGAATAATGCAAAATTAAAAATTTTGCAGTTTTGGATTTTTATTTTATATTTAGTAAATGTTTACGGCGATTATTATAATAATTTTTTTATCTGTTTTGATTTTAGTCCATGAACTTGGGCATTTTCTTTTAGCTAAAAAGTTTGGAATTTTTGTGGAAGAATTCGGATTAGGATTGCCTCCAAGAATTTACGGTAAAAAAATAGGGGAAACAATTTACAGCATCAATGCTTTGCCTTTTGGCGGATTTGTTAAAATCGCCGGAGAAAACAACGAGGAGGGACTTGAACATCTTTCTAAAAATCAAATTTTTTATAATCTCAAAATTTGGGAAAGATCTTTAATTCTTTCCGGGGGAGTGATAATGAATTTTTTGCTCGGATGGCTTGCTTTGTCTGTTGTATTTTTAACAGGCATTCCTAACGCGATATTTATTGCGGAAGTTCAACCTGACACTCCGGCTCAAGCGGCGGATATACAACGTAATGATAAAATAATCGGATTTAACACCATAGAAGATTTTACCGGCTACATAAACGCCAATAAAGGAAAAGAGATTGCGCTTAAAATAGACAGATTAGGTCAGGAAATTGAAAAAAAAATAACTGTCAGAACCAATCTCCCAAAAAATCAAGGCGCGTTTGGTGTCGCTTTAGTGGAGGCGGGACAAGAAAAAACCAGCTTGTTTAAAGGAGTTTGGGAGGGTTTGAAATATTCAATTAAAATTTTGGGGATGTTTTTTTCTGGAATTTATCATTTGATAAAACTTGCTATAGTCGGACAAGCCGATTTGAGCGGGATAAGCGGTCCGGTTGGAATCGTAAAAATCACCGCGCAAGCAAGTAAATTGGGGGTTGTTTATTTATTTCAACTGCTTGCTTTAATATCGCTTAATCTCGCCGCTTTTAATATTATTCCATTTCCCGCGCTTGACGGAGGAAGACTATTATTTTTAGCAATTGAAAAAATAAAAGGTTCTCCGCTTCCCCGTAAATTTGAGCAATATACCAACGCCGCCGGACTGGCTTTACTTTTAATTTTGATGATTTTGATAACAATAAAAGATATTAAAATATTATTTTAATATTATCTTCCTAATTTTTAAATTCCACTCTGACATAAACCACATCGCTTGGGTTGGGAGAATAAGATATTTTTTCATTAATTTTATTTTTGAACACGTCTTTTATTTTTCTTGCCATTTCCACTGTTAGTTGATTTTCCGTGGTTATCGCGCGTAAAGAATTTTTATTTTTATAAATCGCAATTAATCTGTGTTGAATATCCCTTTGACGCCCCTTTGTCCCAACATCTTCTATAATTTTTGCAATTTTATTAGAATGTTCTTTTGGTATGTTTGAAATAATCAACTCGCCTTCAAATTCCTTATTTTTTATCATTGCGCAAGCCGGACATATTGTTGAACGAACTAGTATTTTATCCAAATCGTTTTTATTTATTATTGAAATACTGCGATTCCATGATTTTTTATGGTAAAGCGCGCCGCAAATTTTACAGACTAAAATGCCTTTGGCTCCTTTCGGAAATTCGCGCTCCTCGTCGCGTTTTTTAAATACTTTTGGATTATATTGGTATTTTTTTCCTTTCTGAATCATATATTAATAATATTACTTTAAAACATATAATCCAAGCTTTTTATAACGATGTTTATAATATTAAAAATTGATGAATTATACCCGCGATAAAAATAGCCAATAATAAATACGGAATAAAAAAAATAGGCTTTTTAATTATTGAATTTTCCGTGTTTATTGCGGACGCTTTCTTCCAAATTAAAACAATCATAATCCCCCATATGCTGAAAAATATTCCCCCTATAATTCCAATAAGTGAAAGGAAATTTTGAAAACCGAAAAAATAAAGAAGAAGAGGTAAAAATACCAGCGATAAATTAATAATTGGTTTTGGAATTTTTGATTCATATTCAAGTATTTTTTTAATATCCGTTCCGATTGTAGCGTAAGAATCCCAAAGTGAAATAAAACCAAAAATTCCCAAAAGCGCCAATACTGCCGGATGCGCAACGTCTTTTAATCCGGAAATTGCGTCTTCCGAAACAACGTTTGAAAATCCTAAAATTCCGATAACAAAAAGAAAATAAAATATCGCCGTAATAAATGAACTATAAAGTATAGTTTTTCTCACAGTTTTAACGTCAATATTTTCTTTTTTAAAATAGACTATAATTGCGGGAATGGCCGCTTCTCCGAATAATGAAAATAACACAGGCCCGAAAGGAAAAAGTATAAAATTTAAATTAAATGACGGAAATCGCGCCGACTTATAAAAATACACCGCAATCCCTAATACAAAAATTATAAAAATTGCCGATAAGGTTACTAAAGTAGTGAATGATTCAAAAACAGCCGCTTTTTTGATTCCTAAAAAAATAGCCAAAGACCCGAATACCCAAAAAATAAGTATTTTGAAAATTTCGGGAATTAAAGGAAAAATCAATCCTATAAAGCTCGCTGAAATTATTAAATAAACAGTCAGAGTAAGAAACAAAGCAGTAAACACCACTGTGTTTGCCAACCAGCTTCCCTTTTCTCCTAAATATATTTTGGCATAACCGGGAAAACGACAATGGTTATTGTTCGTGCGAACTATTATATCCGCGTACATTAAGTGCGTTAAAAAAGAAACAAAACTGAATAAAATAAGGTAGGCAACACCGACTGCCATCCCCGCTTTACTAAATACAAAAGGCAAAGAAAAAATTCCGGCGCCGATGGTAGTGCCTATTAATAAACTCATCGGCATCGCGACATTTTTTATCATAGTCTTATTCTTTGATTATATTCGGGACGTAATAAGCGCCAAAATTTTCTTTTTTAGACTTGTCTATCACTTTAACAAGTTTGTCTAACAGCGCTTTTGGGTCGGAATCATACACAATTTTCCCCAATCTTTCCTCGGCGCGATGAGATTTTTCAATTATATGCTTAATAACTTCATCAGTTTCCCATTCCCCCTGCAATATCCCCAGCGGTTTATTGTCTTCAAAAGCAATCGTGAATTCATTTATTGTCCCCATTCTTCCGCACCCGACAATCACGGCATCCGATGATCTTGTTAAAACCAAATTTCTTCCGCTGTAATGCTGTCCCGTATAAATTATCAAATCGTGGTAATCCGTCGGCAAATGAAAAAGATTTATATGGTCTCCTTCTGTCGCGGCGGGAGAAAACCCTATTACTATTCCGCCTTCTTCTTTTGCGCCTTTTGCCGCCCAAAAAGGAAATCCTGTTGTGGCTCCCGTTATCAACGCTCCGTGATGTTTTACTATTTCCCTGCCGATTTCCTCGCCCATTTTAAAAGCGTCTTTCCCGCAATGTCCGGTTTCCGCCGCTCCGGAAACGCAAATTTTATATTTTATTTCTTTATAAACGTTTTTATCTCCGTTCATGTTATGTTTAGCACTTTACGCGCGATCGTTGCCAAAGTGCTATAAAAATTAATTTCCGTTTTTTACGATTTTAATCGGAAGTTCTTTCCATCTTTTATTATTTTCAAATTCTTCCAAAGATAGAATTCCTTTTTGCGCTCCGATATGTTCCACTACGGAAGCCGCGTTAGCCGATGCCAATCTTATTGCGTATTGGATATTGTTTAGATTACACACTCCTTTCCTGCACGCTTCTTTTTTATGAATTATGCCGGCGACAAATCCGCTTCCAAAGGCGTCGCCCGCGCCCGTTTCATCAACAACTTTAGCTTTATAATTTCCCACTTGGTAAATTTTTTGGTTATCTGAAATCCATGCTCCGTTTCTTCCGTCAGTCATCACAAAAATTCCTTCAACCGCATCGTCCACTTTTTTAAAAATTTCTTCTTTTTTTCCATAATCAATGCCGGTTAAATAAGCCGATTCTTCCCGATTCATTATCAAAACTCTTACTTTCCCAAAAATGGGCAGTAATTTTTTTATTCCCGCCTTAATTATGTCTTTTGAGGGATTTAGAGCAACTAAAATTTTTTTATCATAAAAAGAGCTGATTATTTTTTTAAATACTTTAAAATTTATTTTACCCGGAGAAATATACGCCCATTTCGCTTTTAATTTATTAAATGGGATGTCTTGGAGTCCCATTTTTTGCGCCGCTCCCCTGTAGACAAGAATTGTTCTTTCGCCCGTAGGAGAAAGAAGAATTATAGAATACGCCGTGGATAATTTATTGTCCAAAGAAAAAAACGGGGTGATTTTTTCTTTCTTTAATTTTGCCGTAATTTCTCGTCCAGTTTCATCATCGCCGATTTTTATCACGGTTGCGGATTTAAGATTTTGTTTTGCAAAAGTTATTGAGCTGTTCGCGGCTCCTCCTCCAAACGTTAAGATTGGTTTCTCAATTTCTATTTTGGCGCCCAAAGCGAAACAGGTAGCTTCGCCCGCCACAAAACCGAGTTTTTTCAAATGCTCTTCGTTTTTTATTATTTTAAAAAGCGGACTGGACACAAAAATATCTTTAGTCGCCGTTCCGATTGTGATTACGTCAAATTGCATTGAATTATAATTTAAGAATTATCGTTTATTTTCTTTTAATAACTTTTTTAACCGCCGATATGATTGATTTCACTCCCAGACCGTATTTCTCCGGAAGTTGTTCATAATTTCCGCTTTCCGTAAAAACATCTTTGATGCCGATAAATTCCATCGGCGCGGGATAATTTTTAGCCAAAACTTCGGATACGGCTCCTCCTAACCCGCCCAGTATATTATGTTCTTCAACGGTTACAACCGCCCCGCATTTTTTTGTCAGTTCAATTATTTTTTTATCGTCAATCGGCTTAATGGTGTGGGAGTTTAAAACAATGGTTCCTATTTTTTCATCTTCCAGTTCTTTGGCCGCCAGAAGCGCGTTATAGAGAATCGGTCCCGCTCCGATTATTAAAACTTGGGGTTTTTTCTCTTTCCGCGCTGAGCCAGACGAGGTGTCAAACATTATATAAGCTTTGCCGGGCGTAAAATTTGTTTTTTCAGCGGTTAGAACAGAAGTTTTTTCGCGGGCGAATCTTAAATACATCGGCCCCCAAACACTAATTGAAGCAATAGTCGCTTTTTCCGCTTCAATAGAATCGCAAGGCGCGATTATTTTTATATTCGGCATCGCGCGCATTATGGCGATATCTTCAATCGCCTGATGAGTCGCTCCGTCCGGCCCCGCGGAAACTCCCGCATGATGTCCGGCTATTTTTACATTGGAATTATTGTACGCGATTGTTGTTCTTATTTGTTCCCAATTTCTGCCGGGAGAAAACACGGCGTATGAAGAAATAAAAGGAATTTTCGCCGAAATTCCCAAGCCCGCGGCGATTGCCGCCATATTTTGTTCGGCAACGCCTGTTTCAATAAATCTTTCGGGATATTTTTCCGCAAACCAATGACATCTGGTTGATTCCTTTAAATCCGCCGAGATTACAACAACTTCAGGATTTTTCATCCCCAATTTTAACAGACCTCTCCCAAAACCGTCTCTTAAGGGCTCGGTTGAGATATTTTTTTCAAAAATGTTTTCAGATAAAAAATTTTCCTTATTAATCATACCCGGCAACATTACTTTAACTGAATAAATTTTAACAAATTTATTTGAGTTCGGATAATGTTTTATATTTCCCGCAAATTAAAACCCAGCTTCATTAATTTTTCCAGTTTAGTTGGAAAACTTTAAAGTAATGTTACCGGGCATTTAAATACATTATAAACCTAAAAGTTAAAACCTAAAAGCTATAAATTAATTGTTTGATTGTATTCCGGGATTTCCGTTTCAATGGCAAGTTCGTCCCGCGCTTTTTCCGAAAAAGGAAGCATTTGGTTGTCTTCGCCCTGAACGATAAAAATTTTTTTGATTGAATGTTTCATCGGAGCCAGCCAATTCAAAAGCATTTTTTGGTCAGCGTGCGCGGAATATCCGGAAATGGACATTATTTTGCATTTTACCGAAATATCAACTCCGAAAATTTTTACGTTTTTCGCGCCATCTAAAATAAATCTTCCTAAAGACCCTTTTGATTGATACCCGACAAATAAAATCGTGCTGTTTGGATCGGAAAGATAACGCATTTCGTGATGGAGAATCCTTCCGCCTTGCGACATTCCCGATCCGGCAATAATTATTTTTGGCGCGGGTATGTCATTTATTTCTTTTGACTGTTCGGATGTCAATGTTAATTTTAATCTTGGAAAATCAAAAATTGCGTCTCCTTTTTTAAGTTTTGCGAGCGCTTCCGTATCAAAATAATTTTTGTCCCGAGAATATTTTTGGTAAATTGCGGTAATTTTTATGGCTAAAGGACTGTCTATAAAAACCGGCGCAGACGGAATTCTCCCGTATTCCACCAGTTCATTTAATTCATACAAAAGCTCCTGCGTTCTTTCCATAGCAAACGCCGGTATCATCAGCACACCGTTTGATTTAATAGTATCCTCAATTGTATCTTCAAAAATACCCTTGCTTTTTAATAAGTCTTCATGAATTCTATTGCCATAAGCGGATTCAATTAAAACATAATCCGCCATTTTGATTATTTCCGTGTCTTTTACAAGCGGAGCCGGCACATTTCCGAGATCGCCTGAAAAAACTATTGTTTTCCCCTCCGCTTTTACAAGTATAAACGCCGAACCCAAAATGTGTCCCGCGTCAAAAAATTCCACTTCTATTTCATTAACGCGAAATTTTTCATGGTAGCTCCGCTTTTCCCATAATTTCATCACTTCGTTAACATCGTCTATATCATAAAGAGGAGGCAGTTTTCTGTTTTCCGCTTCTTTTAAAAGAATATGTTCCGAATCCAGAAGCAGTTGTTCGGAAAAATCTTTTGTCGGCGCCGTTGAATAAATCTTCCCCCTGTATCCGTCGCGGTATAATTTTGGCAATCTGCCTGTATGGTCTATATGCGCGTGAGTAACCAACACCGCGTCAATAGTTTTTAAATCATACGGGAACGGTTCAAAATTAAGATCGTCGGCATAATGGCTTCCCTGAAAAAGGCCGCAATCAATAAGCACGCGAGTTTTCCCCGTATCCAATAAATAATTAGAGCCTGTAACCATTTTGGCTCCTCCATAAAAAGTCAGTTTCATAATTTTTTAATCGCTGAATATAATAAATTTTTATAAAGTATTTTTAATTTTAACTTTTTTTTGGATTTTTTGAAATAATATTCACGCTTCTTTTGCTAATTTAATCAATTCTCCATTTTCAAGCGCGGAAGTCATCGCGGAAAAAGCACACGATTTACAAATAAAAGACTGGTCTTCCTTAAAAAAATAATGCGGATTTTTGCCATAACAAATAATACAATTGGCGTATTCCGCGTCAAATCCCATAATTTTTAAAAACAGCCGATAAATTATGTGTTCGTCGTAATTATTGGCGACAACTTTTTTAATGGCATGCCAGATGTATTGATCGCGATGCATTTCAGGCGCGGTTTCTTTTATAAAATCCGCCAGACGCAGAAGTTTAAGTAATTTTTCGGGAGAATTTTTAATTTTTTTGGTAATTTTTGTATTAAAAGAAAGCGCGTCAATAATTTGCAGATAGCCGTTTTTCCCGGATACAAGTCTCAATTTCACAAAATTAAGCGGTTCAAGATGGGGGTTGGATTTGGAAAGTATTTTTTTTAATCCTCTGGCTTTGGCGACGACTTTTCCCAATTCATCGGTGTAAAAATAAACCAGTCCGTCCGTATCATTGAAGTTTTCTTTTTTCAAAACAATTGCTTCGGTGTAATATTCAGTCATCAAGAATAGTATAAAGTATAAAGTATTCAGTATAAAGCGGCTAAAGAGCGGGTAAACACCGGCTTTTGCGCGAGGTTGACAAAATTTATCAAAGTAGTATAATTAAAAAAGCATATTTAGTTAATTTGCCGTAAAATAAGGAGGTGGTTTTATGACGATATGTATTCAGCCCGGATGCGGGTATGTGTTCCCAAGCGGAATGCAGATTTCCGGGAAATGCCCGAACTGCGATAAAAATCCGTTTAAACTTTCTCCAAATTCCACTTACACAGCAAAAGAATTTGAGGGAAGAAAAATACTCACAGCCCCAGACACCAATATTTAAAATGTCTGGGGCTGATTTTTTTTCTATCCGCCTTCGCAGAAGATTATGACTGTAAAGCTGTGAATGTCTGTGCATAGCGGCCCTCCGAAGTTCGAGAAGTAGAGGAGCGCTTTGGCGGATTTCGCGCGGCGTCAGTATAGCCTATGGCGACACGCCACATTCCGCCGCATTGGTTGCGCAACGGCAAGCACCCATGTGAGCTTCATTTTATAATTAAAATTAATGTTTAGAATTTTTTAAAGCGTTTTCAATAATTTCTTCCGCAATTTCTTTTTCGTTCCAAGGTATTTTCTTGCCTTCTTCCACACACATCCACACTTCCCCTCCTTTGCCGGTTAACACAACAGCGTCTCCTTTTTTAGCCAAAGAAACGGCTTTTTCAATGGCTTCTCTTCTATTTATAATTTCATAAAAATTATTCGGAGAGAAAGATGTTTTTGTTATTCCTTTTTCAATATCAGAAATTATTTCAAACGGATTTTCGTCGTATGGGTCCTCGTTAGTTAAAATGATTTCGTTGCAATATTTCCCGGCAATCTCTCCCATAACCGGTCTTTTCCATCTGTCGCGTCCACCTCCGGCGGCTCCGAGCAGACAAATCATTTTCGCGTCTTTCCTTTTTAGATTAGTTTCCTGAATTGCGCTATAAACCGCTTCCAAACTGGCCGGTTCATGAGCGTAATCAACAATAACCGAAAAATTTTGTCCTTCGTTGATAATTTCCATTCTGCCCGAAACGGGCTTAAAAGAAGCGAGAGACGATTTAATTTTATCGGCGGGAATTCCCTGTGAAACAGCGGCGGTAATCGCGGCTAAAGAATTCATAATATTAAATTTTCCGATAAGCAAAGTTTCGTATTGCACATCGCCAATTTTAAATTTTGTTTTATTTGATTCAAGCTCTATTTCATCGGCTTTTAAAACCGCAGAAACGAGATTTTCTTTTGATTCAATCGTATAGCCATATTTTTTTTTGACTGCCGGTTTTAGAAAATAAGAAATATTTTCGTCGTCAAGATTATAAATTCCCACGCCGTGTTTCTTTCCGGCAATTTGTTTAAAAAGACTTACTTTGGCGTTTCTGTAATTTTCAAATCCTTTGTGCCTTTCAAGATGTTCGGGGGTAAGATTAATAAAAACTCCTATATCGTAATCAATAAATCTGTGACGAAACTGCGCTATCCCTTCGGAGGATGTTTCAATAACCGCGTATCGGCATTTTTCTTTTGCCATTTTTGATAAAAGACTTTGCAGTTGAAATCTGCCGGGCATTGTTTGTTTTAAATTGTTTTTCCATTCTTTGTCGCCAATTCTGAAATTAACCGTTGTGCTCATTCCGGTTTTAAATCCGGCGGAATTTAAAATGTGCGTGATTAAATTGCAGGTAGTGGTTTTTCCTTTCGTTCCGGTTACACCGATAACGGTCATTTTCCGCGAGGGAAATCCGTAAAATAAGACGGCGGCGAACGCCAAGATATAGTGATAAATCGGCTGGCCGATTTGATAAAGCGGTTTTGGAATAAATTTTTCAAAAAATCTAAGTATTTTTTTCATCCGGAATTTAGAATTTAATAATTTTATTTCATTCTTTTAATGGCAAATTTTATTCTTTCTTCGGTTTTTTTCAATTTAACCGGAATTTCTTTCAGCGCTTCGTTGATTTCGCTTTGTTTGTAGCCTAAATTTTTCAAAGCCGATTTTATGTCTTTATCCAAATCATGCAAGGCGATTTCTTCTTCCGATAAATTATTTTTGATTTTATCCTTAAGCTCAAAAATTATTTTTTCGGCTTTTTTCTTCCCGATACCCCAGTTTTCGGCCAAAACATCGGCGCGATTTTTATTTATCGCGGCCGTCAATTTTTCCATTTTAATATTGCTGACGATTTTCAAAGCAGATTTCGGACCAATGCCGTTAATAGAATTAAGCAGTTCAAAAATATCCAGTTCCTTTTCGCTTAAAAATCCGTAGATTTCCGGCATTTCTTGACGGATATGATAAGAACAAAACAGATTGATTTTTGCTCCAATTTTTATTTTTCGTTCAATATTGGACGGGATAAAAACCTTATAACCAACACCGTTAACGTCAATAACCGCAAATTGCGGTTTTTTGAGAATAAGTTTTCCGAAAAGAAAATAAATCATTGGGGATAGTAGTTAGTTAGGAACATTATAGAGAAATTTGGAGAGAAGGACAATTATAGACGCGGGAAAAATTTGACTTTCACAATCTTTCAGATACAATATATTAATATTAAGTTATAATAAGTTTTGATTTTTAAATAAAATGCCAAAAATTAAATCGGCTAAAAAAGCTCTCAGACAAAGCATTAAAAGGCGAGCAATAAATGTAAAGAAAAAAACCGAGCTAAAAGGAGCGATAAAACATTATAAAAAATTAGTTGTTTCAAATAAAGAAGAGGCTAAAAAATACCTTTCGCAGGTTTATAAAAAACTTGATAAATCAGCCAAAATAAAACTGATTAAAAAGAATAAGGCGAGCCGCCTAAAGTCAAAGTTAAGCAAGATAGTAAAGTAATAAAAATCCCTAAAAGGGGTTTTTGTTTTTTTCTTTACAAACTAACTCTTATGGGCTTGTGTTTGTGGTAAATTAAACAAAAGAGAGGTGATATAAAATGACAAAGATATGGAAATCAGAAGATAAATTTAACCAAATTAATTTTAATTCACGTTATCCGCGGTTACTTTCTTCCTCTTCCGGAATGGAGAGCGCTTTTATTGAAAGCCCCAATTTTCCATTGTCTGTTTTTATCACTTTTGCCCTGACAAAATCTCCAATTTTCACGACATCTTCAACTTTTTTTACAAATCCGTTTTTTAGTTCGGAAACATGAATCATTCCGTCTTTTCCGCCGCCAATATCAACTATCGCTCCGAATTCCAAAATTCTTACAACTTCTCCTTCAACTATATCGCCTATTTTAAATTCTTTCGTAAGAGATTGGATAAAAGAGGACGCTTTGCCGACTTTTTCGCTATCGGAGCCAGCAATAAATATCTTTCCATTTTGTTCTATGTCAATTGAAAAAACTCCCGTATCTTTAATAATTCCGTTTATTATTTTCCCGCCGGGTCCGATAACCTCCCCGATTTGTTCGGGGTTTATTTCAAAAACCGCAACCACAGGCGCGTATTCGGAAACTTTTTCTTTAGGTTTGGAAATGACCGAGTTCATAACATCAAGAATTTCCAATCTGGCTTTTTTAGCCTGAATTAAAACTTCCTTAAGTATTTCAGAAGTAATCCCGTTTATTTTCACGTCCATTTGTATGGCATTGATTCCGCTATCAGTCCCGGCAACTTTGCAATCCATATCGCCGTAATGGTCTTCCGGCCCCTGGATATCGGTCAATACCTTATGTTTTGGTTGTCGGTTGCCTGCCACAAAGAAAGCGGGGTCGGTTGCCTGCCCCGAAGAAAGCGGGGTCGGTTGTTGGTCGGTAATTATTCCCATCGCGATTCCGGCAACATGTTTTTTAAGCGGGACGCCGGCGTCCATAAGCGAAAGAGAAGAGGCGCAAGTTGTGGCCATTGAAGAAGAACCGTTTGAAGCAAGGATTTCGGAAACAACCCTGATGGTGTAGGGGAATTCTTCTTGCGACGGGAGTACAGCTTTAATAGCTTTTTCAGCTAAAGCGCCGTGCCCGATTTCACGCCTTCCGGGAGCGCCCATTCTGCCTATTTCTCCCGTTGAGTAAGGCGGGAAATTATAATGGAGCATAAATCTTCTCTTGGAAGACGCTTCCATAGTTTCAACCAGCTGTTCGGCTCCGGGAGCGGCCAATGTGGTTACAACCAACGCTTGTGTGCCTCCTCTGATAAATAAACTTGAACCATGTAAGCGTTTAAATAATCCTATTTGCGCGTGCAAGGATCTGACCTCGTCAAGTTTTCTGCCGTCCGGCCTTAATTCTTTTTCTAAAATATTTTTATGGATAATCGCGTCAATTTCCTCTTCAAAAAAATTTTCAATCCACAAGACATCTTCCGCGCCAGATTCAACCAAATATTCTTTAAGGGTTGTTTTAAGTTCTTCAATTTTTTTATGCTGTTCAGTTTTATGTTTAGTATAAACAGCAGGTTCTAATTTTCCATTTATAAATTCAGCCGCTTTTTTCTTAAGTTCCGGATTAATTTCTTTTAATTTCACTTCGGCTTTCGGTTTGCCGATTTCTTTCACAATTTCTTTTTGGAATTCAGTCATTTTTTTAATTTCCGAATGCGCCGTTGCAAAAGATTCAACCACTTCATTTTCTTGGGCTTCATAACCGGAAAGTTCAATCATGTTTATTTTATTCTCGGTCCCTCCAATGAACGCTTCAAAAACGATTTTTTCTTTTTCAATAATTTGTTCGTTTTCCGGATTTAAAATTAATTCACCCGATTTCATTTTTGCCATTTTTATTCCGGACACGGGGCCATTCCAAGGAATGTCGGAAATCATTAAAGCCGTTGAGGCGGCAAAAAGAGCCACAAAATCCGGATCGTTTTGTTCGTCGTAAGAAAGAACTGTCAAGACAACCTGAATATCTCTTCTTATGCTATGGTTAAAAAGAGGTCTGATTGTTCTGTCTATAAGGCGGCCGGATAATACCGCGTCTTCAGAAGGCCTTCCTTCGCGGCGAATAAATCTGCTTCCGATAATTTTCCCGGCGGCGTAAAATCTTTCTTCATAGTCAACAACCAGAGGAAGGTAATCAATATTTTCTTTGTCTTTCGCGCCCATTACCGTTGTGGCTAAAACGGTGGTGTCTCCGTATTGCGCGATAACGGCGGCGTTTGCCTGTTCGGCTAATTTTGAGACTGTGATTGTGAGCGGTTTGCCCGCAATTTCTATTTGAAACTCTTTTTTATTAAGATCCATTAATGACAAAATAACGCGATGTCAATATACGAATGCGTACTAATGATACAAATAACTGCGAATAAAATTAAAATTGATTCGCATATATTAGCATAATTCGTATGGATTAGTATATTTAGTATCGCATAATTTATTTTTTTAACAACATTCTTGGCATTTCTCCCAAATCTATAAAAACATCGGCGGATTCTTTAAGTCTGGCGGAAGTATTTCTTCCGAAAGCGGCGACTTCAACAATTCTGCCTTTCCCCCATTTCAAATAATCAAGAAGAGGCATAAAATCACCGTCTCCCGTAACAAGAATAACAACATCTAAAAATTCCGACATTCTGATGGCGTCAACCGCCATTCCAACATCCCAATCGGCTTTTTTCATTCCGCCCGGAAAAATTTGAAGGTCTTTTATCCTTAAATCAATCCCCGCTTTTTCAAGGGCCCCAAAAAAAGATTGCTCTCCTTTTTCCTCGCTTCCTAAAGTTTCGCTTTTTACGACATAACCTAATGCTCTGATAAGTTGGCGATTAGCAATAAGAACTTTTACCAATTCACGGTAATTTATTTTTGCATGATAAAAATTTTTTGCGGAATGATAGAGATTTTGAACGTCTATAAAAATTCCTATTCTTTGGTCTTTGTGCCTCATAACTTACGCTGTTGCGATACTAATTTACATTTATACGAATTATACCAATAAATATGAATTGATTTATTCGTTGCTATTTGCATCATTAGTACGCATTCGTATATTGACATCGCGTTATTTTTTTAGTCCGAGTTTCTTAATCAGTTTTTCGTAGCTTTTTACGTTGGTTTTAGATAAATAATCAAGCAGTTTTTTTCTTTTCCCCACCATTTTTAATAAACCTCTTCTGGAATGATTGTCCTTGGCATGCTTTTTAAGATGGCCTGTGAGTTCGGTGATTTGTTTGGTTAAAAGCGCGATTTGGACCTCGGTAGAGCCGGTATCGGATTTGTGGACTCCATGGTCATTAATAATAGTCTGTTTTTTCCTCTTAGTTAACATTTCAATGGATATTATCAGATATGGCAAAAAATTGCAAGATGTCGTTCAAAAAACCTTTTATTTATGCAGGTTTTTTGATTGCAGGTTGTTGGCTCCGACAATTCTGTTGGAGCTCCGACCTTGCGTCGGAGTTGTGAGTTGTCAGTTTCTTATTCTTAGCACGCCATTCCTCTATTTTTTTATGATTGCCGGAAATTAAAACTTTGGGAACAGAATATTTTTTGCCTTTATATTTTAAAGTGCTGGGTCTGGTATAAGTCTCAACCCCAATACCATGTCTTTTTTCTTCTAAAGATTCTTCTTTGCCAAGCACTCCAGGAATTTTACGGGAAACGGAGTCAATTAAAATCATAGCCGCCAATTCTCCGCCGGTTAAAACATACGGACCGACAGAAATTTTTTCAATTTTAATCTTTAAATTTTTAAGCACAAGCTCTACTCGCCTATCCACTCCTTCATAATGGCCGCAGATCATAATAACCCGATCATATTTAGAAAGTTTAGCGGAAAGATTGTTATTAAATTGCTTGCCTTCAGGCGAAAATAAAACGACTACAATTTTTTCTTTTTTACTTCTGCTTTTTGCTTTTAAAACCGCGCGCACAATCGGCTCGGTTTTAAGCACCATCCCCGGTCCTCCGCCATAGGGTCTGTCATCCACTTTTTTGCGTTTGTCTTTGGCAAATTTTCTGAGATTGTGAAATTTTACTGAAACTAACTTGTTTTTGATAGCTCTTCTGATAATAGAAACATTTAAATAAGAACTAAAAGCCTCGGGGAAAATTGTAATGGCGTCAAATTTAATAATCTTTTTTTTCATAGTATTTCGCAGTTGGCAATGATATTATAATGGATATGGTAATTTTTCTCTACGGGGCTGATTCTTATAGGAGGCAAAAAAAGCTTCGGGAGCTTATTTTAGAGTATCAGAAAAAAAATTCCGCTTTTTCGGAAAAATTTTTTGATTTGGAAAATCCGGATGATTTTTTCGGCCTGAAAGAATTGTTTACACAGGTGTTTATGTTTTCACAGAAAAAATTGATGGTTTTAAAAAATATTTCGGCGGCGTGTGAAAATGAAATAGATGATTTAACAAATCTTATAAAAAGTGTTTTAAAGTCAAGCGATGATATTTTGATAATTTCCGACGAGAATGTTCCGGTGAAAAAATTTTCTTTTCTTTTGGGAAAATCAGTTGTTTCGCAGAAGTTTAAAAATATGGACAGCGCGAAACGAGAATTTTTTATTACAAAAGAAGCGAAAAACAGAAATATTGAATTAACACAAAAAGCGATTAAATTCATGGCGCGAACTTTAAAAGAAGGCAGTTGGGAGATTATAAACGAGCTGGATAAAATACAATTTCTTAAAGAAGATGACAAAAAATTTGACGCAGAAGACTTGGAAAAGATATTTTTTTATTCCGAACCGACGGAAATTTTCAGATTTATAAATAATGTTTTTAAAACCGGACGTTTAGCGCAAAAATTGCACGATTTGGAACTGATTTTTTTAAACCGCGAAGAACCGGCAAAAATTTTTAACATTATGGCAGGCGGAAAATTTTTAACTTTTGAGCAAATTACAAGATTGGCGGATTATGACGCGCTTGTAAAATCCGGGAAAATTGACTACGATATGGTTTTGTTGGATATCGCGCTTTTAAATGCGGGTTGATTCGCAGTTTTTAACGTTTTTAATCTAGAAGACCAAAATGCTTGAAAGCTTTTTGATAAATAAGACAGATGTTTTTTGCTTCGCTTGACGTTACTGTAAAATCTTCATCTTTGGCTTTTTCACACAAACTGTGCGCGTGGATAACTTCTCTGCAGTTAGGAAGTGTTTTTTCAGTTAATTGAATAAGTCTTTCATTTATATTTTTTCCCATAAATCCGTTAAGTTTTAAAACTTCGTTCAGAATTTTGTCCGCATCTTGGACAGCGTTTTTGGCTTTAATATCATTGCCGCTGTTAATTTTTTTAATGATATCCGTCCACGCTTTCCTTAAAAATTTTTTCATTACATCCACCCCCGTCAATTCTTCGTATTTTCTTACTTTTTTTCCTAAAATATCCAGTTTAATATAAAGGTAAACAACAAACCAAAGCAGTATTCCTGAAATAACCAGAGCTATAACGTTTAAAACAGGAAGAATATTGGAATAATATCCAAATCCTAAATTCCAATCTTCAATAATTTTTTGAATCCAGTTGTTCATATAATTGTCCAATGCCTAAAATATCCGCTTCCTTGAAATGTTTCCCGATCAGCTGAAAACCGACGGGGAGATCTTTAAATCCTCCAAATTTTCTAACGGGAATAGAGATGCCCGGCAAGCCGGCAAGATTAACGGGAATGGTGAAAATATCGGAAAGATACATTTGCAGAGGATCGTTTGTTTTTTCGCCAATTTTAAAAGCGGTTGTCGGAGAAACGGGAGTCAAAACAACGTCAACCTCTTTAAAAGAGTTATCAAAATCTTGTTTTATTAAATTCCTGACTTTTTGCGCCTTCGCGTAATATGCGTCATAATATCCGGCGGACAAAACGTAAGTTCCTAAAATAATTCTTCTTCTGGCTTCATGACCAAACCCCATTCCTTTTTGTTTTTTGTAAATATCCAATAAGTTGTCGGTTCCGACGATTCTGCCGGAGTTGTTGTTTGCTATTCTTGCATATCTAACGCCGTCATATCTTGCCAAATTGGAACTTACTTCGGCTGTCATAATAATATAATAAGCGGATAACGCATATTTCGTATGCGGTAAACTGATATCCCTTATTTCAAACCCCAAGCTTTTTAATTTTTGAATTGCCAGATTGATTTCAGTTTTAGTGCGGTCGTCCAAACCTTCAATAAAATATTCCTTTGGCAATCCGATTTTTAGTTTTTTTATCTCATCCGGTTTTGGATTCGTGATTTCATCTCCGTATAAAATTTCCACGCTCGTTGAATCAAATTCGTCTTTTCCCCCGATAACTTGAAACAAAACAGCGGCGTCTTCAACTGTTTTTGCAAGCGGCCCAATTTGATCCAAGCTGGAAGCCATAGACATTAATCCCGATCTTGAAACCGCGCCATATGTTGGCTTTAATCCGACAACTCCGCAAAAACTGGCGGGTTGCCTGATTGAACCGCCAGTGTCAGAACCTAAAGCCACGGCCGCCATATTCGCTCCGACTGCGGCCGCCGAACCGCCCGATGAACCGCCCGGAACTTTTTCTAAATCATAAGGATTTTTTGTGGTTTTAAACGCGGAATTTTCCGTGGACGAGCCCATCGCAAATTCGTCCATATTCGTTTTGCCTAAAAAAATCGCGCCGGCTTTTTTAAGTTTGGAAATCACACCGGCATCGTAAGACGCATTGTAATTTTCCAAAATTTTAGAAGCGGCTGTGGCCGGCAAATTTTTTATCAGGATATTGTCTTTAATCGCCAAAGGAATCCCCGCCAACAAACTTACATTTTCGCCATTCTCTAAAACGGCATCAACATTGCTTGCTTGCTTATAAGCGTCATCTTTGGCGAGATACAGGTAAGCGCCGATGCTTTCGTCTTTTTTTTCAATATGATTGAAAAATTCATTTACAATATGGACGGCAGAAAATTCCCTGTTTATTAAACCTTGATGAATTTTTTTTATGGTTAAATTATGAATAAATTCCATAAATTAATTTTGTTTATTTTGATAAAAAACGAGTATTGTTCGGATATTTTTGCATACTATACATGCGCGATAGTATGCAAAAACCGTTCGTTATTAATAAATTTTTATATTTTTCAGTAAATTATTCAAAAACAGGCGGTATTTTAAGAAATCTTCCTTCTTTATCAGGAAAAGCTTTTATAAGCTCTTCGGGATTACTTTTTTGTTTAACAGACAGTTTATCGTTCCGAAAAATATTTTTCTGTAAAGTTCCCCCGGTCATCGGCTTAATTCCTTCGGTATCAACTTCTTCAAGCTGTTCAAAATATCGCAAAATTTCCTCCAAATCTTTTTTAAGTTTGGTTTCTTCTTCGGGCTTGATTTCAATTCGAGCCAAACCGGCAAGATATTTGATAGTTTTTTGGTCTATTAAAGCCATAAAAAATATTAGCTTATAAAATGCGTTTTGTGAACCCTGTCAGAAAATATTAAAAATTCGCTTGGCGTTTTCAATGGTGATTTTGGCAATTTCTTCAAAAGAAATGTTTTTTATTTCTGCCATTTTTTTTGCAACTTCAATCACATAAGCCGGCTCGTTTCTTTGTCCCCGATAAGGAGCGGGCGCGACATAAGGCGCGTCGGTTTCGGTTAAAATCCTGTCCATCGGAATATGTTTTATTATTTCATCAAATTCACGATTGAAAGTGATTAAACCGCCAAAAGTAAAATAAAATCCCATTTCTAAAAGTTTCTTCGCATCATTTAAAGCGCCGGTGAAAAAATGGAAAATACCGGGACGATCGGCAATTAGTAATTGGTAATTAGCAATTAGGATTTTGATTAAATCGGGAAATGCTTCTCTGCAATGAATCATTAGAGGTTTTTTTACTTCTTTTGCCAATTTTATATGTTCTATAAATAATCTTTTTTGATTTTCAATATTTTCAGCGTTAGTCTGCGGATTATAGTAGTAATCAAGACCGCATTCGCCGATAGCCACGACTTTTTTATTTTCTGCCAAATTTAAAAACTTGTTATATTGGAAATCATAAGTTTCTTTTGCCGTCGGGTGCCGGCCAACAGTAGCAAAAACGCCGTTTGGATATTTTTGAGAAAGTTCAACGGCTTTTACGGACGATTTATAGTCAGCTCCGGCATTTATTATCCAAATTTCGTTATCAAAAGCCCTTTTTATGATTTCATCGCGATCTTTATTAAATTGCGGAAATTGAACATGAATATGCGCGTCAATCAATTTAGGCATTATAGTAAGTATTATGGGCCTGACTATTCGTTAAAACGAGGGAAAAGATTTTCAGGTTTGGAAACTTCCAAATTATCTCCCGAAATTTTGATGTTTTTTGATATTTTTTCTGAGGTTTCCGGAAGAAAAGGCAATATCATCTGGCTGACCGCTTGCAGAAGAAAGATCAGATTGGCGATTTCAGCTGATTTATTTTCAGTATTTTCCCAGAGCTTGGTTTGGTTGACATAATTGTCTCCGTATTTAATCAAATCCCAAATTACGGAAAGAGCTTCATTAAATTTAAATTCATTGATTTTCTGCTCTGTTATTTTTTCCGTAAAATCTATTTTTTCTTTTATTTCTTCATTTATAGTATTGTTATGTATCTGTAGATTAGCGTTGCGCGAGGCGAGGGTTAGCACCCGAGCCGCAAAATTTCCCAACCCATTGGCAAGTTCGCCGTTATATCTTTCTCTGAATTTTTCCTTGCTGAAATCTCCGTCTTCAAAAGGAGAAATTTCGCGAAGCAAGAAGTAACGAACCGCATCGGTTCCGTATTTTCCGACTAAATTTTTCGGATCAACAACATTACCGTCAGATTTGGATATCTTTTGCCCATTTACGGTTATAAATCCATGAACGAAAATTTTTTTAGGCAAAGGAAGGTTAACCGACAAAAGTATCGCGGGCCAGATTATTGTGTGAAATCTAAAAATATCTTTTCCGATAAAGTGCATGATTTCGGAATTTTCCGACCAAAATTTTTTAAAATTGTCCGATTCGGGATAACCAAGACCCGATAAATAATTAATCAGCGCGTCTATCCATACATAAATAACCTGACTTTCGTCTCCGGGGACCGGAATCCCCCATGGCAGTTTATCTCTTGAACGCGAAACGCTTACATCCCTTAATCTTTCTTTTAAAAAAGCGAGTGTTTCATTTTTTCTTGTTTCCGGAATTATTTTTAATTTATCCTTTTTAATTCGCGATTTTAATTCTTCGGCGTATTTAGAAAGTTTGAAAAAATAATTTTCTTCTTCGATAACTTCCGGTTCTTTTTGGTGAATGGGGCATTTTCCGTCAACTAAATCTTTTTCTGTGATAAAATCTTCGCATCCGACACAATATAATCCTTTAAATATTCTTTTTTCTATGTCGCCGTTTTCCCGCAATTTTTTCCATATTTTTTCAACAGCCGGCCAATGATTTTCTTTGTCGGTCGTGCGAATGAAACCATCCCAATCCAAATTTAAAATATTTTTAAGATTTTTAAATTCGTCCGCAATTTCATCAACGAATTTTTGCGGCGGAAGATTTTTTTCGTGCGCGGCCCGATAAATTTTCGTTCCGTGCTCATCGGTTCCAGTCAAAAAAAACACTTCGCCGTTTTTTTGGCGGCGATATCTGGCAACAACATCAGCTTGCACGCTTTCAAGAGCAAAACCGATGTGCGGCGAAGCGTTCGCGTACGCGATTGACGTTGTAATGTAAGATTTATCCATTTTTACAGGGTTGGCTGGCGGTATTTTCTGGCGGCGTAATCTTCAACAAATTCGCCGATAACAACCACAAAAGGTATTGCTAAAATAGCTCCAATAAATCCGGCTATTTGAGATCCCGCCAAAATAGAAAGAACAACAATAACCGGATGGATTCCGGTGGTTTTTTTCATAACAACCGGAACAAGTATGTGGGCTTCAATTTGTTGAAGAACAACAAAAAATATTATGACGTAAACTCCCAACATCAGAGATTGAGAAGCGGCGACTAAGAAAGCCAGACCTCCCGCCACAACAGGTCCGATAAACGGAATGATTTCAAAAATTCCCGCAAGCACTCCGAGAACAAGACCGTAATTCACTCCCAATAATTTTAACCCGATGGCGGTTCCAACGCCGATTATAAGACTGAGCAATATCTGACCCTCAAGCCATTTTCCTATTTTTCTTCTTGACCTGTGAAATATATCAATAAATTGGTGTTCATAAGAAAGCGGCAAAATAGCTTTTAAAAAATTTTCAATTCCGTTTCTATACAGAGCCATATAAAAAGAAATTACAATCGTGGCAACAAGCAAAACGGCATTTTCAAAAACTTTCGGCAAAAGATTTATGATGGAAAATTCGCCGCTGAAAATCGCACTGCTTACGTCGTTTAAGCTGATTTCAATTTTTTCGGTGATTTTAGATATCCCAAAAAATCCTCCCAAAGACGATTCAATTTTATCCAAATTATTAAACAGGTCCTTGAATTCAATAATCGTTATGGGAATCACGGTGTATAACAAGAAAAACAATATGGAAATAAACGCAATAAATATAAAAATGATTCCCAACAATCTCGGAATTCTTTTTCTCTCAAGAAAATTTAAAGGCGTGTCAAGAGCAGACGATATCACTATGGCGAGAGCGAGAACGACTAAAATATATCGCGTGTAATAAAGACCGACTACAAGAATCAGGATTAAAAAAATCCGCCATAACGAAGTCCATGAAATTTCTATTCCCCTTCTTTCCATTTCCGATAATATCGCTTTAATGAATTAAGATTTTAACTTAATTTCCGTTTAAAGCGGATTAATTATTTTAACAGTGTTAGCTTGCCCGGCGACTCTTATCGCTTTGACGATAAAATTAAGACAATATTACCGGGCATTAAGAGAATTTTAAAAGAATTTTCTGTTTTTTACAATAATGGCGGCGATAAAAACAATTCTTTTGATTTTACTTTGTTTATCGGGGAGTATGTTTTTGAAACCACAATTTTATTTTATCCCAAAATAGTATTCGAATTCCAATAAATTCCAAGCCAACGAAAATTAACCAAGAACCAGGCGTAAAGGGCGTAACCAGAGCCAGCAGGCCGATAATGATTAAAAGAATGCCGATTGTTTTTTTAACCATAGATTTACATTACAGATTTTTCTTTTATTATCAAAGAGGAATAAATACCCAAAAGGGCAAAAAGCAGGCTTATGGTAAGCGGTCCCAACAAGAAACCGATGGGACCGAAAAATCCAATACCGCCAAGGGTCGATAGTAGAATGATTAAAGGATGAAGTTGCATGCCGCGTCCAACAAGCTTGGGGCCCAAAAAATTATCAATGAGCCCCACCGCCGTCACTCCCCAAAAAAGAAGGCCGACCGCAGAAAGCATTTTTCCGCTAAGGAAAAGGAATAGAATAGCCGGGAGGAGGACTAAAATCGTTCCAATACCGGGGATTAGCGCGGCTATTGTCGCAATGCTACCCCACAATGCCGCATTGGGAACTCCGAAAATAGAAAACCCCACCGAGGTCAACACTCCTTGAATGAGCGCGATTAAAAGATTTCCCTTCATAACCGAGTCAATCGCCATCCTTAGTTTTTGAGAAATTATTTCGTCATCAGCGTCCGAGAGAGGGCTTAAGACGATAATAGCCGCTTTTAATTTCTGCCCATCTTTTAGCAGATAATAAAGAGTGAAAAGGAATAGAAAGGAACTCATTGCCATTTTTGCAAAGCTCCCGAATACAGAACCGAGATGCTGGAGTAGCCAATTTAGCCCCTGTTTAAGATATTGATCAATATTTAAGGAAAATTCTTGGGTGGCGGGAAAGTAATTTTGAAAGCTATTAAGTAAATCATTGAGGATATTAAGAACATTGAGAACGGTGTTTTTCCCATCGCCTCCTGCGAGAAAAGAGTAAAGTTGTTGGGCTTCTTGAAAGATTTGTATTCCTAAAAATATAAGGGGGGTGAAAATAAAGGCGACAACAACGAAAATGGTGGCTAGCGCCGCTAGTCCTTGCCGTCCGCGAGTAAACCCTACTATTTTTTGATAGACGGGTTGCAACACGGTCGCAAAAACCATTGCTAAGGCGAGCGCATAGAAAAAGGGGCGAAAGATAAAAAAAACCAGAACAAAAGTTCCCGCAAGAATGGCTAGCAAAAAATACAATTGTGGTTTTCGGTCGTTCATATTATTTTATTGTATCCTGAATAATAACTTTTTTATAATGTCGTAACTTTTCTTCGATAAAAGAATTTTCTTATTTCCTCGACAAGAACAATGGAGGCCGCCACGGGAATAATAAGCATCCATTCGGAGAGCGAAATCTCTGCGGTATGGAGGATTTTTTGCATGAGGGGATTATAAATCGCAAGCATCTGCAAAAAGACGATAATCGCGGTCGCTCCGACCAAGAATTTATTGGAAAATGGATTCATCTGGAATATGGATTTTGATTCATGCCGGCAGTTCCAGGCGTTAAACCACTGAAATACCGCGAGTGTCGTCAACGACATCGTCCAAGCCTTTACTAAATCGATTTCATAATAATCTTTGAAAAGGAATAGGGTCCCGATCATCATCGGAACAGCCATTACAAACATCCGTTGCGCCATGAGTTTGTCAACAAGATACTTTTTCGGCCGTTCAAAATTGCCTCGCAACAACCCTTCTTCTTTTGGCTCCATGGCAAGCGCCACATCCAGGAATCCGTCGGTGACAAAGTTTAGCCAGATAATTTGCGCCGCCAAAATAGGGAGTGGATAGCCAAGAAACAATGCTCCGGCAATAGTGAGCACTTCGCCAACACTCGTTGAAAATAAGTAGAGGATGACTTTTTTGATCGTTTTGTAAATGCTTCGGCCTTCTTCCACCGCTGAAACAATGTTTCCGAAGTTATCATCCAAGAGCACGATATCAGAGGCTTCTTTGGCGACTTCGGTGCCAATTTTTCCCATCGCCACGCCGAGGTCCGCCGCCACAAGCGACGGCGCGTCATTCACGCCGTCTCCAGTCATAGCCACCACCTCGCCCCGTCTGCGGTAGGCATTGATGATGCGTAGTTTATGTTCCGGCGTTACCCTCGCGAACACAGAAACCTTGTCAAGTTTTTGAGACAGCTCTTCATCAGAAATCGAATCGATGTCAAAACCTGTAAGCGTTTCGTCTCCGTCGCGATATATTTCTGCTTCTTTGGCGATGGCTTGAGCGGTAAGTTTATGATCTCCGGTAATCATAACTACACGAATACTGGCTGAAGCCGCTCTTTGCATTACGTCTTTAACTTCCGGGCGGAGCGCGTCTTTCATGCCCACAAACCCGACAAAAGCAAGATCGCGAATGTCTTCTTGGCCGATGATTTTTGGCGCGTTCTCTTTAATTGCCAGAGCCAATACGCGGAGTCCTTCTTGCGACATCTCCAAGAATAGGGACTCCAGATTCTCTTTGTCTTTTTTAGAAAGCTGATGAAGAGCATTTTGTCCCCATCTTTTTGAAGATAATCCCAGCACACCTTCTGGCGCGCCGACTACAGTGAGTAACACTTGTCCGTCAACGCTATGCGCGGTTACATGATATTTTGTTTTGTAATCAAACGGGACTTCCGCTATTTTGGGAGATTCGCGCTCTAAGTCATCTTTGCGAAAACCTATTTTTTCGGAAAATACCGCAAGCGCCGCTTCGGTGGGATCGCCAAATACTTGCCACTTTTTATTTTCTGGATAATAGGCGGCATGGGCATTGGCGCAGAAAGCGGCAATTTTGCCGGCAAAAAGAAGTTCAGAATGATTGAGGGGATCAATAATGTTCTCTCCAAGATGAATATCTCCTTTTGGTTCATAGCCAACACCGCCTATTTCAAAAAAATTGCCGTCAACATATACTCGTTGAATCACGAGTTCGTTTTTGGTAATAGTTCCAGTTTTGTCCACCGCAATTACGCGCGCTTGTCCCAAGGCTTCAACCGCTTGCAATTTCTTCACAAGCGCATTGCGCTTTGACATTCTCCACACACCTGTGGCGAGCACAAGCGTAACTACAATAGGTAATCCTTCGGGAATAATAGAAACTGAAAGGGAAACCACCGTAGTAAACATTTCCTTGAAAGATTTTCCAAGCACAATGCCGAGCGAGAAGAGCAAGACGCTGATACTTGCGACAGCGACGATAATAAGACGCGAGAGATAACGGATATTGGCTTTCAGCGGTATTTCCGTGTCAATCGCCGCGATTTCTTTGGCGATCTTGCCGACAGTGGTGTTAAGCCCGGTGCCCACCACAACTGCTTTGCCGCTTCCGGCAACAATATGCGTGCCTTTGAAAACCATGTTTTTCTGCTCCGCAGTCGGAAGATCAGGTTGTTTTAAAACTTCGGCGATTTTATGCATCGGTTCAGATTCACCGGTCAAAGACGCTTCATCTATCTTGAGATTATGAGAAATAACGATTCTACCGTCAGCCGGCACCTTATCGCCTTCCAGTAATACAAGAACATCTCCCGGTATCACTTCTGAATCGGGGATGATAAGCTCTTTGTCATCTCGAAGCACGGTGGCATTTGTCTCCACGAATTTCTTCAACACCAAAAGGGTGTTTTGAGCTTTTCCTTCTTGAATCGTCCCAACAACGGCGTTGAATAAAAGAACAAAAAGAATAATGCCGCCGTCAATCACTTCTTTCATCGCAAAAACAATCAGGCTTGCCGCAAGAAGGATATAGATCAACGGGCTTTGGAATTGGCGAAAAAAAATAATGGACAAGCTGTCTACCTTGCCTTCCGGCAATTTATTGGGGCCGTATTCTCTAAGGCGGTACTTCGCTTCTTTTTTAGTTAAGCCGTGTTCATGCGAGTGGAGCGTATTGAGAATCTCTGGAATTGTTTTGGTGTGCCATAAAAGTTGTTGCATCATAAAATTATTTGATCAAATCATCAACGCCGACTTCTAACGCTTTGGCAATTTTGGTCAGTGTTTTAATGGTAGGATTTGGGTTTACGCCCGATTCTACCGCAACAACGGTATTAAGCGACAAATCAGCCAGCTTGGACAAGCGATCTTGTGAGATGCCCTCATCTTGGCGCAATTTCTTAATGTTTTTTCCGATTTTTGACTGGGGATTATTATTTGACATAGCCTATAACAGGATATACTATTATACTATATTGTATAGGTTAAAAAGTATCTTTTACCTTTCATCAATTACAATAATACTAAATTTCAAAATACTTATTCAAGCAAAAGGGAATTCCTTGTCGTTGCCCGCGCACGGGTGGGTTGGGGCAAGGGCAACGACAAGGAACTCCCTTTTTTCTTTACTATTTCCAAATATTTTGGTAATATTATATTGTGGTTGCGAAGTTTGAACATATACTAATTATACCACAATTTAATATTACTATTCAAATATGGTAGAGTCAAGTAAAATAAAGCGATTAAGAGAAAAACTGGGCTTGTCGCAGGAAAAACTGGCGCGGCTTGCCGATGTTTCCAATAATACGATAATCAATATAGAGGCGGGCAAACAGCAGAACCCGACAGTCGATACGCTTAAAAAAATCGCCAAGGCGTTAAATGTTCCCATTGAAGATTTAATAAAATAATTTTATGAAACCAAGTTTATTTGGAATAACAAATTCAAACCGAGATTTTACCCAAAAAGAAACATGGGGAAAGAATCAATTTAATTCGTCTTTTCCCGCTTCGCTTGTTTGTTATATGGCGAGCAGAAATCTGAAATTGAAATATCTTAAATTAAACGGAAGCTCGGAAGTGTTGCATGATTATTTGGATCCAAATGAATTGCTGGGATTAAAATATGACGATCCAAATTTATTTTTCTCGTTTGAAAGTGATTATTCGCCGTTTCAAAAACTTGTTGTAAATAATTTGCCCAGGATAGATTTGGTAACGATAAACTCGAAAAACGGAAATTGTCTTAAAGGGATAGAAATAAAATTGACTGCTTTGCCTGATAATTCAACTTGCCGTTTAACCGACGATAAATTTGGCTGTGAAATCGTTGTTCGCCCCGACACCATAGTTTATATGGCCTTGAGTATTATCTTGTCATTGGAAGAAGACAGAAAATTTTTCAAAAACATCTTAAAACCGCTTAACAAAATATCCGATTGGACGCACGGGGCAAATATCGTTCCATATTTGCCTTTAATGGGCCAACTGATAGATAAAATTTTGTCCGACAGATTGGAAAAACAAACTCCATTGATTTTACAACCTATTTGGAAAACAAACGGCAAATCGCAAATGTTAAGCGACAACGCATTTGATGTTTTTATTTGGTCTGATTTTGCTTTCGCGCAATTATTCTTGAAAGTTGTTAAGGGCGAACTTAGAAAAGATAACGACAAAATAACCAGACAAACAAGATCCGTCGTTTGGCTTGCCAAAATGCTTTTGGATCACTCTAGTGACGGCAAAGTCAACCATAAAAAAGTTATTGACGAGCTTTCATATAATACCAAAAATGATAAAGCCTTTGCTGTCAGCGGTCGAGTGTCTTATCCGTTTATGAAATGTAAAGAATTAACGATGCCAAGGATTAAAAAACAAGAGGTCAAAAACATTATTCTTGGCGGCGGCCAAAATCTGCTTAGCCCAGAAAGGCGACTTGATTCCGTAATTTTGGGCACGCCAGGGTTATTTGATTAAATAAGTTTATGAAATACAAAGTTGTAGATTTATTTTCTGGTTGCGGCGGTCTTTCGCTCGGCTTTATGCAGGCGGGTTATTCCGTGGTTGCAGCTTTTGATAATTGGGAACCGACTATAAATATCTACAAAAAAAATTTTGATCACGATGTTATCAATTTGGACTTAAGCGACATCAGAAGCCATAAAAAAATCGCCGAATACAAACCAGACATAATCATTGGTGGGCCGCCTTGCCAAGATTTTTCAAGTGCCGGTAAAAGAAATGAGGAATTGGGAAGAGCTGATTTAACTGTGGCGTATGCTCAAATAATATCAAAAGTGAAGCCAAAGTTTTTTTTAATGGAAAATGTTGGCCGCATTGTCAAAAGTCGCAGATTGAAAGAGGCGGTAAAAATTTTCAAAGATTCCGGCTACGGATTATCTTATCAAATACTGGAAGCGAGTTATTGCGGTGTTCCTCAAGCAAGAAAAAGATTTATTATGTTCGGAGAGCTGGGTGGCGAAGATCATATTTTAGAATATTATTTTCAAAAAAATAAATCAGAAAAACCTATGACCGTCAGGGATTATTTTGGCAACACCCTTGATACCGAGCATTATTACAGACATCCAAGAAATTATAGTCGTAGAGCGATTTTCAGCGTAGACGAACCAAGTCCGACTATAAGGGGGGTTAATAGACCAATCCCAAAAGGTTATAATGGACATGCAAATGATTCGTCTCCAATCAATGGAAAAGTTCGACCTCTTACCACCATGGAAAGAGCAATGGTGCAAACATTTCCAAAAAAGTTCGTTTGGGAAGGCAAAAAGACCGATTTAGAACAAATGATCGGCAATGCCGTGCCGGTAAAATTAGCGGAATTCGTTGCGAGATGTATTGCGGAATATACAAACGATAAACAATCCGGGAAAATGATTGCTTTCAACGGGCCGACCGTTCAACAATCATTGAAATTTTAAACTTATGACGGATGTTTTTACTAAAAAGAAACGAAGCGAAATAATGAGTGCCGTTAGAAGTAAAGACACAAAAATAGAAATCGCATTTAGGAAAGAGTTGTGGCAAAAAGGATTTAGGTACAGAAAAAATCCAACAAAATATTTTGGCAAACCGGATGTTGTTTTGAAAAAACATGAAACTGTAATTTTTATTGATTCCTGTTTTTGGCACGGTTGCAAGAAACATTGCCGTTTCCCCGCGACAAGACAGAAGTTTTGGAAAGCGAAAATAGATGGTAATAAGCAGCGGGACAAATTGGTCAATCGACATTACAAAAAAATGAATTGGAAAATCATAAGAATTTGGGAACACGACTTAAAGAAAAAAGATTTTAAATTTGATTTTCAACGAATAAAATAATAAAAAGTATATGATAAGAAATCGTCTCAAAGCCATAGATTTTTTTTCCGGTGCAGGCGGGCTTACTAACGGCCTTATGGCTGCCGGTATTTCGGTATTGGTCGGCATTGATAACGACGGCTCGTGCAAAGAAACTTTTGAAAAAAACAATAGAGGAGCGATTTTTCTAAAAAAAGACATAACAAAATATTCGCCAGACGATTTGAAGCGTGATTTGAATATCAAAAAAAACGACGACAATATGATTTTTGCTGGTTGCGCTCCCTGTCAATTTTGGAGCATTATCCGAACAAGCAAAGAAAAATCAAGGAAAACAAAAAATTTGATTCTGGATTTTCAAAAGTTTGTCGAATATTTCAGGCCGGGCTTTGTTGTGGTGGAAAACGTGCCCGGCATATCTTCAAAAAAAGAAAGTCCAATGGGAAATTTCATCGTTGCTCTGGAATCGTTCGGATATAATGTAGCGCATGGCGTTACGGATATGTCTTTATACGGCGTGCCTCAAAGGAGAAGACGTTTTACATTGTTGGCTTCGCGTGTTTCGGGGATTTCTTTGCCTGAACCAACCGGTAAAAAAATTACCGTCAGAGATGTGCTTGGAATAAAAAACGGATTTCCAAAGATAAAAGCCGGTGTCAAAGATAAAACGAAATTTTTGCACACCGCTTCGAACTTAAGCAAAAAAAATTTGGAGCGGTTGCAAATGACTGAAAAAAACGGCGGAAACAGATCGAGCTGGCAAAATAGAAAAACTCTTCAATTGGCCTGCTACGCTTCCGGCGAGAAAAAATTTTATGATACTTACGGACGCATGTGGTGGGACAAACCATCTCCGACAATCACCACAAAATTTTTCAGCATTAGTAACGGGCGCTTTGCTCATCCAGAGGAAAACAGGGCGATTTCTTTGCGAGAAGGAGCGACTTTGCAAACTTTTCCTGAAAATTACGAATTTATCGGCACGAGCGTGGCCTCCATTGCAAAAATGATAGGAAACGCTGTGCCTCCGAAGTTTGCCAAAATAATCGGCAAGCAAATAGTAATGTTCGCCAAATAAATATAATTTTAACTATGCCGCAAAAAGAATTAAAAATGACATTTGACCCGAATACGATAGAACACCTCGGTGTCCGCATGTATTCGACTTTGCCGCCGGTATTAACGGAATTGATAGGCAATGCGCACGACGCTGACGCGGAACATGTTGTTTTGACATTAAACGACTCGGCAACCGAAAAGGAAATAATGATCGAGGACGACGGAATGGGCATGTCGTTTGACGAGATCAACGACAAATTTCTCAGAATTGGAAGAAATCGCAGAGCCGAAGACAAATTGGAAACCACGCTTAAGGGCAGAAAAATAATCGGTAAAAAAGGATTGGGCAAATTGTCGTTTTTCGGTATCGCTCATGAAATTGAAATTGCCACAAAAAAAGACGGAAAAGAAAACTCGTTTGCGATGAAATGGGAAGACATAAAAACGAGCAAGAAAGATTATAAACCGCAAATTATCAAGAAAGACAAAAATTGTTCGGCGGACGAACACGGGACCAAAATAATTTTAAAAAAAATACAAAGAGAAAGCGATTTTTCTCCCGAAAACCTTGCGAACAATCTTTCAAAAATGTTTATCATCGATTCCGGTTTTGAAGTTTTAGTAAAACATAATTCCGATAAGCCGATTATTGTTTCCAACGAAAGACGATACGCTGGTTTGGAAAAAGAGGTTGAATGGAAAATTCCCGACGATTCCGAATATTCCGACGACTACGATAAGACGAATCAAATCGTCGGACATTTGATGGCGGCAAAGAAACCTATACCGCCCAATACCAACATGCGCGGAATTATTTTGTTTTCAAGAAAAAAGTTGGTGAATTTGCCCGAATATTTCTCGGACAGCACATCAAGCCACTTTTTCTCTTATCTAACCGGGTGGCTTGAAGTTGATTTTATAGACGAACTCGATGATGATGTCATCGCTACCAACAGACAATCTTTAAATTGGGGGCACGAAGAAATGCAAAAGTTGCGGACACATTTGCGCGGCCTGATTAATTGGCTTGAAAGGGATTGGCGCAAGAAAAGAGATGAGATGAGAGAGAAAAAATTAAGCGAGGTTACGGATATCAATATTCCAGATTGGTTTAGTAAGTTGCCGGAAGATATCCGGACAAAAATTGAGCCGGTTATCAAAACAATCATGAAAGATTCAGAATTGCCGGAAGAAACACATCAAGAAGCCGTTAAAAAAATCCATGAGATCGTGCCGGAATATCCAAAATATCATTGGAGACATCTACACCAAGAAATAAAAACGGCTTCGGAAGCGGATTATCAAAAGCGTGATTATTACAGAGCTTTTCAAGAAGCGGCGAAAAGATATATCAATGCGGTGAAGACCAAATCGGGAAGTGTCAACACGAGTGAAGCAAGTATGATGGGCGAGGTTTTCGGCAACGGAACGAGCGCGACATTGTTGCAGGTTGCGCAAAACTTCAAAAAACCCGATGGTGGTAATTTTCAAGCAACCACAATAAACAACATTGAAGAAGGACAAAAATTTTTATCCATGGGCGTTGTTTCCGGTTGCAGAAACTCCGTGAACCACGAGGAGGTTGCCGATTTGAGAGATTCTGGTTTATTTACGGAAAAAGACTGTCTCGACGCTTTAAGTTTGTTATCGCATCTTTTTTCGCGTCTTGATAATTCGCAGAAAAAATTATAAAATTTTGAGGCGGCGCGCCAATGAAATTGGCACGGCCTCCAATTCCGCCGAAAAAAAGGGCAGTTCGAGCGAGGGCGTGACGGAAGGAGGGGGTTGGGGGGAGGAATTCCGCCACGCCCGAGCCGTAG